>ACOK01000105.1 GCA_000174895.1 Ruminococcus flavefaciens FD-1 | reverse complement strand
AAATACTGTCCCCAATAGTTTGACATTTCCCACAGAAAAAGATATAATATATGTGGATTTCAAAAATAATACACAAAGGATGCTGATATATGTTCTGGCTTATACTTTTTATACTGCTTATCGCCCTGTCGCTGGGCGGTTTCATCTACCTCGTCACCCGTGTCCACCGCTTCTCATTCATTAAAAAGCTGGCTGAAAAACATAAGGCACTGTCGTGGATAGTCTCAGTCATACCGCTGATAGCACTGCTTGCAATATCAACTCTGGCTATAAACGTCTGGTCTGCTATAGTGATATTCCTCCACCTCGTCTTCTTCTGGCTGGCTTTCGATATCATCGCCTCCCATTTCCGCAGGACTTACAAGTCCGAACAAAAGCTGAACATCGAAGGCGCACTCGCTATCCTCTTCACTTTCGTGTACCTGCTTTCGGGATGGAAATTCGCCCACACCGTTTACCGCACCGACTATGCTATACAGTCCTCAAAGGAACTGGGTCAGGATCACCTGAAAATTGTCGGCTTTGCGGATTCTCATCTCGGCATCACTCTCAACGGTGAACAATTCGCCGCAGAAATGCAGAAGATACAGGCTGAAGAACCCGATATCGTTCTCCTCGCAGGTGATTTCGTCGATGACGATTCATGCCGTGCGGATATGGAAACGGCCTGCAAAGCGCTGGGCAAACTCAAAACCAAATACGGTGTCTACTACGTTGACGGCAACCACGATAAGGGCTACTTTGAAAGCAGCCGTGACTTCACTTACGACGAAGTCATCGCAAAGCTTGAGGAGAATAACGTGGTCGTACTAAGAGATGAAAGCATCCTCGTGGACGATAAATTCTACGTGGTCGGCAGAAAGGATAAATCCGACGAAAGCCGTATGCCTGTGGCTGACCTTACAAAGGATATTGACGATTCAAAGTTCACCATTATCATGGACCACCAGCCAAACGACTACAAAAACGAATCCGAGACCTGTGCAGACCTTGTATTTTCCGGACATACCCACGGCGGTCATATCTGGCCCGCAGGCTTTATCGGACTGATGACAGGCGCTAATGATGCTGTATACGGCGCTGAAGAAGGAAACGGCACTGCATTTATCGTTACCTCGGGTATCTCGGGCTGGGCTATCCCGTTTAAAACAGGTACAAAATCCGAGTATGTCGTGATGGATATACATAACAAGCAGCAAGATCAATAAAATATATATAAAGGACGTACCGATTAAAAAGATACTCATATAGAAGTTTTGCCCCTGAGCATTTCAAAGTGCTCAGGGGCATTATAGGCAACACCGCACAAAGCCCGCCTGACGGCTTTGTGCGGTGTTGCCTTAATTCTGATTTATACGAAAAATTACAGCGAGCGAAAGCAGACTAACATCGACGTTCAAAGTAAGGCGCTCTGCGCCGAATCGTGACATGCGCCGCCGTTCGCTCAACGGCAAAAAGAGTGGGTACCATGAGGTACCCGATTTATGAGGATGATTCAAACAATCAGAAACAAACTCTCTGTAAGAGGTTTTCTCCGATGATTCTATATTACCACATAAACTCTCTTTTCTCAACCCAATTTTTGCAGATTAGGTGTAAAATATAACGATTTGTAATTACAATGCGAATATTTTGTACGCACATTTACTGCTTGTTGAGTTTGTTAGTCTTCACTGTCGTTTATTTCGTACATCTCAGGCATTGCAAATCCATCTGAATCAAATACATAGTCACCGATAAGTTCAAATGAATTTTCCACACTGCCGTCGCCGTTTATCTTTATATATGATGTTATCTTTCCTTGTTCGTTTACAGTGACATTCACTCTTTTCTTTTCTTTGCCTTTCTTCCAATAGAATGCATAGAGATGTGTTCCGTCGGAATTATCCTTGTCGGTTATGAAGTTATTGCTGTCACCGTTGTAATAGCTGTCCACATCAAGCAGCACCTGCTTATAGAGTGAAGCATAGTCAAGCATCGGGAATAAGTCATCATTACCGTTATAATGGGCTGTTGACTCTCCTTCGCCTTTTGCTTCATCATAGCGCTCTCTGCCGTCGGGATATTTCAGATATGCATACCGCTCTGTCTCTGCCTTGTTGTTATACGAAACTGTACCGCTTCCCTCAAGCATTATTCCGCTGTTCTCCTTGTCGATATAAGCTGTACCCTCTGAGTCGATCATGAAGCTTTTACCGCTTTCGCTTACCTCGGCAGGAACTGTGAACTGCGCTTTGTATGTGCCTGTCATGTTCCTGAAATCATAACCGTTTGAAATGCTATCCATTAATCTGTAAGCCGGATCGGTGCTGGTGTTGGTGATATTTGCATTGAGTATATCCATTATCTCTGCGATATTGTCGGTATCCGTTATTCTGTAACTCTTGTATCCGCTGTACATAAGACCGTTT
The DNA here is from genome assembly GCA_000174895.1 of Ruminococcus flavefaciens FD-1. Lineage (GTDB taxonomy): Bacteria > Bacillota > Clostridia > Oscillospirales > Ruminococcaceae > Ruminococcus > Ruminococcus flavefaciens_A. Next base: position 70,872 of record ACOK01000105.1, on the reverse strand, counting down.
TCGGTGATAGTAACATAATGTCCATTTTCATCCGTCCACATGAATTCTCTTTCATAATCATCGTATTCATCAATATATGGCACATAGACATTGCCTTTCTCCCATGTGAAGGATCTCAGTTTCTCCTTTATTGCTTCGACTGTGTCTTCATCCAGCTCGGCCATCGCTCCAATACCACTTACAGATAACTGCACTTCTTTCATCAGAGGCGGCTCCATATGATAATGCATCTGTGATCCGATACCCTCATCAACAAAACTGTCGATCTCATCCTGAGATGCAATTTCACCATTGAATGCATCTGCATCCTGCAATTTGGCTGCTATCTCATTTATAACGTCATAAAGATGTGTACCTGTGTCATATACAAAAGGTGTGCCGTTCTCATCAGCTGCTATCATCTTGCCCTCAGGGTTTATACATACCGCTGTTTTCGCATCTTCATCGAGAATTATGGATATAGCCTTTAAACCGGTCATAGCCGGTGCCAGGTTTTCATCATTGCCTTCTTCATGGGCTGTTGTCTCCCATGGATAATTTCTGAGAATATCGATTATCTCATTTTTTGCTTCATCAGTTACTTCCTTTACTTCGGCTTTTACTCCGTGCTCTAAGTTCTGAATATATGCTATATCAACGACACTTTTTCCGTCAAATGATCCAAAAGGCGGCGACTGTGGTTCGTCTGCTGATATCGGTATCTCATCTTCATAATCATCTTCGGATACTGCCGCATCCTCTGCTCTCAGTATCTCTCTGTAGCGTTCAAATGTTCCCTCTGTGAACTGATAGCAGTACTCCGATACGATATGGTCGGGAAGTGAATCATCTGCCATGTCGTACTTGATGAAGTATGCGTCGTTGTTTTCCAGTATCTGGAAGATGTAATATACTCCTGTGAAGCGCTCATAGCCGTCGGGATGGAGAATGAACGACACATCCTGCATTCCTTTTGTATCGGACATATCCCTTGCTTCAACGGTATTCCAGCTGTTCATGCCAAAATTATTGATAAGTCTTTCAAACCGTTCATTTGTCATCTCACCCGGCTCAAAGCCTGATATATCGCCTAAACCGATGTTTTTGTAAACGGCAGTTCCATGTATCTGCTGTGAATTGTAAAGGTCGAATATTTCCTGATACGGGAAATCGCTTGCAAACTGTGATAATGATGAAGCAGTTTCGTCAGGGCGGATATTCTTCATGCCGTTATAGCCAAGCACACCGCCTCCTGCTATAACCACAAGTGCAGCTGCAAGCGCTCCGAAACGGCTGAAGCTGAATCCCCTTGCACGTTCAACACCCTGTACGCTGTCCTCATATTCATGCACCTCTGAGGGCGCAGAGGATAGCTGACGTTCCATTTTCTTTCTGAATTCATCCGAGCATTTTATCTTTTCAATATGCTCAGTATACTGTGTTCGTCTCATTGTAGCCCTCCCTTTCAAGCTCTATCTTCAGCTTTTTTCTGCCTCGCTGAAGATTTGAGTTTATGGTGTTCTCGTTTTTGCCCAGCATTTCTGCTATCTCCCTGATGGAATATCCCTCGTAATAATAAAGGAATATGACAGACGAGTATTTTGGAGGAAGCTTTGATATATTTTCCCTTATCTCGTTGTCACGGGGAGTGAAATTGCATTTCAGCTGATTTTCGCTTACGTCGTCGATATTGTCGGTACGACTGAAACGGAAGCTCTTTTTGTAGTTTTTGCATTTGTTGATGGCGGCTCTGAGAAGCCACGCTTTCATATGTTCGTCATCCCTGAAAGTCTGCGGTTTCGAGTGAAGGATGAGAAAGACATCCTGAGTGATATCCTCGGCTTCGCTGTAGTTTCCGCAGCAGGCATAGGCGGCACGGATAACGGTATCTCCGAATTTTCTGAAAGCGTATAAAGCAATATTGTCGTCCATGCAATTCCTCCTTTCTGTATATAACACAACTGAGATAATAGAAAAAGTGCAAAAAAATAAAGAAAAATAAAAAAGCGGCTAAGCCGCATCAGTCTGTCAAAAAAGTCAGCTCTGATATAGAATTAGCGGGCGGACGAGGGCGTCCGCCCCTACCTGTTTAATTATGTTTCACGTGAAACGTCAGCGGAAACGTCTTCACTTTTCAACATTATACCACTCATATGTTGAAAAGTCAATTCTACCGCCGCAAATATAAACGTGGTCCATAGCAAGCATTACTACCGGATCAATACATCAATTTCTTCTATAGATGTTGCCTGAAGGCTTCAAAATCTGAAAGGCATTTTTCACAAAGCCACCTTCATTTGCCTCCTCTCCCCTCGTACACTTTTCAACAGCAGCCACTCCCCTGCCACGAAGAATAGCCATTTTCCCGAAAGGAGATTTTCAGTGCACCGCCATGATAGTAATATATTATAACTTTAATACCTGCCATTTCTCTATACATTGCTTACAAGAAAAAAGTTTTTATTTGTTGCAAATGCCACTTTTCAACATTCCATGTTTATGGTATAATATGTATATCAGCACTGCCTGTATTGAGGCGGTGAGAGCCTATAAAACATCTGATCCGACTGCCGAACAGATGTATATTTGTTGACAGCCGGTGATCCTGATGTAATGATAAATTATTCCATGGGGGTGGAATTATGAGATCATCAAGAGCACTTTGTATTCTTGTTTCGGCTATCATGCTGACATCTCTCGCTTCATGCGGAAAGGATGCAGCTGAAGAATCTTCAACATCGTCTGTCACCTATTCCGAGAAGAAACAGCGTGTGATATTTTCGGGTTATATCATAGTCCCGACCGGTTCAAAAAACGTAATGCTTTACGCTGAACCAAGCACGTCAAGCGAAGAGGTAACTCCTGTTTATCTCAACGATCCTGTTGACGTCTTCAAGGACGAGGACGGATGGTGCTACGTTTCGTGCCGCTTCTTCAACGGATATATCCAGAAAGAGTACATCTCACTGACGGAGATAACCGAAACTGATATCATTACTACCGTTTCGCTCACTTCATCAGCTGTAAAGACCACTTCTACCGAGACTACCGATACAGATACCACTACATCTGTTACGGAAACAACTGCTGCGGCAGATGAGCGATCTCAGGATGAAGAACATGATGACGACAGCGGAAACAGTGATGATCACAACAGCCAGCAGCCTGCTGCAAACAATAACGAATCTCACCATCAGGAGCAGTATACGCCTCCTGTAGTAACAGAATATCCGTCAATTACCGTAAGCCTCGGCATTGATCCCCATGAGGGCGATCCCGAAAAGTATGATTTTTACATGAATGTTTCAGGTAAATATTCATACTATAAGTACGAAGCTTACAGAGTACTTCCGGACGGCACTGAAATAAAGCTGACAAGCGGCGAATCCAGCGACAGCAGGATACTTCTTGCAGTACATGATTCACTTCTCGAAAGCGGCGCTGTGGACAAGGTAAAGGTCATTGCATATCTGAACTCTGCGGAGGGTGATCCGCTGGAGCTTGAACTGCATGAACCTGTCAAAACATGGTAAAATTAATTAATCATAGAAAGAGGTAAATCCCAATGAACAATGTTACAAACGATATCTTCTACATAGGTGTAAACGACCACCAGATCGACCTTTTCGAGGGTCAGTATGACGTACCAAACGGTATGGCTTACAACTCATACATCATCATGGATGAGAAGATCGCTGTTTTTGATACTGTTGACGGCAATTTCACCGAGCAGTGGCTGAAGAATATCGCTGAGGTTATCGGCGGCAAGAAGCCCGATTTCCTTATCGTTCAGCATATGGAGCCCGATCACTCAGCTAATATCATGAACTTCATCAAGGCTTATCCGGAGGCTAAGATCGTCGGAAACGCCAAGACTTTCGCTATGATGGCCTCTTATTTCGAGGATCTCGATCTCGGCGACAAAAAGTATGAGGTAAAGGAAGGCGACCAGCTTTCTCTCGGAAAGCACGAGCTGAACTTCGTTTTCGCTCCTATGGTTCACTGGCCTGAGGTTATGTTCACTTACGACAGCACTGACAAGGTTCTCTTCTCTGCTGATGCTTTCGGTAAGTTCGGCGCTCTCGATGTTGATGAGGACTGGGCTTGCGAGGCAAGACGCTACTACTTCGGTATCGTCGGCAAGTACGGTGTGCAGGTCCAGGCTGTTCTCAAGAAGGCAGGCGCTCTGGATATACAGACTATCTGCCCTCTCCACGGTCCTATCCTTAAAGAAGACCTTGGCTACTACCTCGGACTCTACAACACATGGTCAAGCTACGGCGTTGAGAGCGAAGGCGTATTCATCGCTTATACTTCCGTTTACGGCAACACAAAGAAGGCTGCTGAACTCCTCGCTGAGAAGCTGACAGCTAAGGGCTGCCCTAAGGTTGCTATCGCTGATCTCGCAAGAGAAGATATGGCTGAATCCGTTGAGGACGCTTTCCGCTACGGCAAGATAGTTCTCGCTACTACAACTTACAATGCTGATATATTCCCGTTCATGAAGCACTTCATCCTCGACCTGACAGAGAGAAATTACCAGAACCGCACTATCGGCCTTATCGAAAATGGTTCATGGGCACCTATGGCTGCTAAGGTAATGAAGGGTATGTTCGAGAAGTCAAAGAATATCACATGGCTGGAAAACAATGTTACAATCAAGGCAGGCTTCAAGTCCGAGAATATCGCTCAGATAGAAGCTATGGCTGATGAGCTTATGAAGTAAGCCTTATGGTTAAGATAATCAGGGTCGAAAAAGGCTCTGAATATGCAAAACAGCTCCTTCGCTTCGTTGAGAACTGTTCATGGCATGAAGTAAAAGAGCATATTGCAGCTATACTCAGATCATGGGAATTCACTGACTGGGAGACTATGTTTGCTGCGGAAGAAAACGGAAAGATAATCGGAATGGCTTCCATAATGAAAACAGACTATTATCCGATTCCGGAAATATACCCGTGGATATCATGCATATTCGTCACAGAAGAGGCAAGAGGGAGAAAAATAAGCGGTCTGCTCATTGACTATGCCAACAGCTACGCAAAAGCTCTCGGCTTCACAAAGACCTACATCCCGACTGAATTCACGGGGCTATACGAAAAATACGGATATCACTATCTGCGTGATATCGTCAATTACGGCGGAGACACAGACCGCCTTTACGTCAAAGACTTATAATATCAGGAGGTATAAAATGGCTGAAGTAGTTATCACTAAGGAAAATTTCGATGAGGAAGTCCGCAATTACAAGGGAATGCCTGTACTGCTCGATCTCTGGGCAGGCTGGTGCGGACCGTGCATGATGCTTTCACCTATCATTGAGGAGATAGCTGATGAAATGGACGGCAAGGTAAAAGTCGGCAAAATAAACGTAGACGAACAGCCTGAACTCGCTATGGCTTTCAAGGCACAGAGCATTCCTATGCTGGTAGTTGTCAAGGACGGAGTTATCCAGAAACAGGAGATCGGTTTCCGTTCAAAGGAAGCTGTATACGATATGCTTGGTATCTATCCTGATATGAAGTAATACTGAGAGGGCGTTCTGTACGCCCTTTCTTTATAATCAAAATCATTTTTACAGGAGGTAATTACAATGATGATCAGAAGATTCAAAGAAACCGATGCCGCTGAGACTTCAGCTATGATCGCAAACACACTTCGCACCTGCAACACAAAGGATTACACTCCTGAGATGATGGAGGAATGTGTGGCAAGCCTCTCCCCTGACAGCCTCGTACAGCGCTCAGGATGGATGCATTTCTACGTTGTGGAGGACGAGGGTAATATCATAGGCTGCGGTGCTATCGGGCCATTCTGGGGCAAGGAGGACGAAAGCAGCCTGTTTACAATATTCGTGAAGCCCGAAGAACACGGCAAAGGTATCGGCAGGAAGATAATCGAGACTCTCGAACATGACGAATACTTCCTACGTGCAAAGCGCATTGAGATACCGTCATCCATCACTGCTGTCAACTTCTACAAGCATTTCGGATATGACCACAAAAAAGGCTTTGAAGAACCCGATGAGGAAATGATCTACAGGCTCGAAAAGTTCAGATAAGCCATCATCTTAAGGCAACACCGCACAAAGCAAGCCTGACGGCTTTGTGCGGTGTTGCCTTAAATTTTCCGATAATTAAAGTTTACAAAACATAATAACTGAGCATACTATATCCGTGAGGTGATAAGTATGCTCAGTTTTATTTTAGGCACTGTTTTTGGCGGTACTATGGGATTTATTACTATGTGCCCTGTGTACTGCTGCGAAAATGGCTGACGAGAACAAATATAACAGATAGTAATATTTAGCAAAAATATAAGAAATTGTAGTATTTTTTAAGGTTATTTTAAGGTTTGCAATCCATAATAGTATTAAAGAAAACATGAGAGAAAAGTTGGAAAATGTCCAGAAAACATGAAAGAGGTGAAATTTATGGTTGGCATTGTTGTAAGTTTATTGATCGGCGGCGGATTAGGTTTTACAACATTCAGCCTTTGCACAGCTGCAAAATGGGCTGATCAATATCCATCCGTAACTCAGTCAAGCAAGTAATAGACAATATTTTCTCTAACATCAAAAAGAAAAGGTACAGCTTCGGTGCTGTACCTTTTCTTTTATCCGTATAAAATTTGGGCGCACAATGTGCGCCCATTAATGTATTCAATTACTTCTTCTCAGGAACCTTGATGATATCCTTGCGCATATAAGGCTGGAGTGCCTTTGGAATGCGGATTGAACCATCCTCATTGAGATTGTTTTCGAGGAATGCAATAAGCATTCTTGGAGGTGCTACAACTGTATTGTTCAGTGTGTGTGCGAAATACTTGCTTCCGTCAGCAGCCTTTACTCTGATGCCGAGACGTCTTGCCTGTGCATCGCCAAGGTTTGAACAGCTTCCTACCTCGAAATACTTCTTCTGACGTGGTGACCATGCCTCAACGTCGATAGACTTTACCTTCAGGTCAGCAAGATCGCCTGAACAGCATTCAAGTGTACGTACAGGGATATCAAGTGTGCGGAAGAACTCAACTGTGTAGCTGTAAAGCTTGTGGAACCAGTCCATTGACTCCTCAGGCTTACATACAACTACCATTTCCTGCTTCTCGAACTGATGGATACGGTAAACACCACGCTCCTCGATACCGTGAGCGCCAACCTCCTTACGGAAGCATGGAGAATAGCTTGTGAGAGTCTTAGGAAGCTCCTCCTCGGGAACGATAGTATCGATGAATTTACCGATCATAGAATGCTCAGATGTACCGATAAGGTAGAGGTCCTCGCCTTCGATCTTATACATCATGCCTTCCATCTCAGCGAAGCTCATAACGCCTGTAACAACGTTGCTGCGGATCATGAAAGGAGGAATGTAGTATGTGAAGCCCTTGTCGATCATGAAGTCTCTTGCATATGAAAGAATACAGCTCTGGAGCTGTGCGATATCGCCGCAGAGATAGTAGAAGCCGTTACCGCTTGTCTTACGTGCACTGTCGATGTCGATACCGTTTACATTTTCCATGATATCAACATGGTAAGGAACCTCGAAATCAGGTACAGCAGGCTCGCCAAACTTCTCAACTTCAACATTCTCGCTGTCGTCCTTACCTATCGGAACGCTGTCGTCGATGATATTAGGGATAACGAGCATGATCTCACGGATATCAGCCTCAAGCTTTACTTCAAGCTGCTCTTTTTCCTCAAGCTCCTTTCCGAGAGCAGAGACCTCAGCCTTAGCCTTTTCAGCCTCGTCTTTCTGGCCGTTCTTCATGAAACCGCCGATCTCTTTGCTCTTTACGTTACGTGTATTTCTCAGATTATCGCAGGCAAGCTTAGTCTCTCTGTACTGCTTGTCCAGTTCAATAACCTTGTCAACCAGTTCCAGCTTTTCATCCTGGAACTTCTTTTTGATATTTTCTTTAACTAACTCTGGATTGGTTCTGATAAGTTTAATGTCGATCATTTTTATAATTCTCCTTATTCATCCTTTGCGAGCTTTTCTGCAAGCGCCGCAAGGTCTTCTTTATCGTAAAATTCAAGAATAAGAGCACCCTTATTCTTGCCGTAATCAACTTTTACCTTGCGTCCGAGTTTTTCGTGAAGCGAAAGCTCCATTTCCACAAAGTAATTGTCAATTTTTTTATTTGAAGGAGGTGTCTCCTTCTCCTCTTCAGTTGATCTCTGTGCGGCCTTTTCTACCTGACGAACCGTAAGTCCGCCGTCTGCGGCCTTCAAAGCAGTGGCAATGAGCATCTCCTCATTTTCAAATCCAAGGAGCGCACGGGCATGGCCTGCGGAAATATCACCGTTTTCCACCATTTTCAGCACTCTTTCGGGGAGAGCAAGTATTCTTACTGCATTTGCAACGGCACTTCTGGAACGTCCCACCATTTTTGCGACTTTTTCCTGTGTCATACCGTACTTCTCAATGAGATCGTTATAGCCGGCCGCTTCTTCAACCGGATTAAGGTTCTCACGCTGGAGATTCTCGATAATAGCGATCTGCATTGTCTCAAGATCCGAAAGCTCACGTATATTGACAGGAACTTCGTCCAGACCAAGCATACGTGCCGCACGCCATCTTCTCTCGCCTGCGACTATCTGATAGCCACCGCCAATGGGGCGCACAAGAATAGGCTGGAGCATACCGTGTTCACGGATAGAATCAGCCAGAGCCTGTATAGCCTCATCGCTGAAAACCTTTCTCGGCTGGTCACGATTCGGCTCAATTTCGGAGGTCCTGAGAGTCTTCTTCACCTGCACCTCGCTGGTATTATCACTGAAAAGGAAGTCGAGACCTGAACCTAAGCTACTTTTACCCATAACAGTTCTATTCGGAGATCCGAATTACTCCTTTCCCTTTTTTTTATTGAAAGTGAAGATGCCTCTGCGTTTTTTCTGCGGAAGTTCAAGGGGTTCGCCCAGTATCTCATGGCATACGAGCTCATAAGCCTCTGCGCCCTTTGATGATCTGTCATAGTACATAACAGGCTTTCCGTGGCTGGGAGCCTCGGAAATACGGACATTTCTCGGTATTTTAGTCTTAAAGACCTTATTCGGGAAATATTTTTCCACCTCTGCCACAACATCGTTGGCAACGTTAAGTCTGCCATCGAACATCGTAAAGAGTATACCGCCTATCTCCAGTGATGGATTGTAGTTATTTTTAACAATTTTAACTGTATTCACCAGCTGTGAAAGTCCTTCCAGAGCGTAGAACTCCGCAAGCATCGGCACGAACACCTTATCGCAAGCCACAAGGCTGTTGATCGTGATAGTACCAAGTGCAGGCGGACAATCGATGAATATATAGTCAAACTGATCCTTAGCACTGAGGATCTGCATTTTCAGCCTGTTTACCCTGTTCTCGTAACCTGCAAGCTCTATCTCACAGCCTGCGAGAGATTCCGTAGCAGGAACAATGGACACATTTTCGTATTCTGTAGGGATGATCGCATCCTGAATACGTGTCTTACCTGTGAGAACGTCGTAGGTGGAACTGCTTACTGATTTTTTCTTTATACCAAAGCCTGTTGTTGTATTTCCCTGAGGGTCAGAGTCGATACACAGCACTCTGAGGCCTCTGGAGCCGAGATAAGCGGCGATATTAATGACTGTAGTAGTCTTTCCGACACCGCCCTTCTGGTTGGCAACAGCGTAAATCGTTCCCATATCATCTTCCTTTCAATAGATTCTTATACTATTATATCACTTTTAAAGATGATTGTAAATATCTACGCCGTAAAAAATTCGTATATTTTTGAAATTGTTTCACATGAAACAAAAAAATCACGTGAAACCGATGTTTCACGTGAAACAATTTTATGAAGATTTCTTCTGAATAGGAATTCTAACCCGATACTCAATGTAATTTTCATTCTGTATCTTCTTAGAATCAGCAGAAATGCCTGCCGCCTGCATAGTCTGAACAGCTTTATTGATAGTATTGACAAATATTTTTACATTCTGAAAAACAGCTGAACGCTTCTTATAACTGTTCTTTTCCTTCTGACAGCCAATATAATCATCAATAAGCTTTTCAGTACGTTCAACATTAAGCTTATTATGTACGACTTTTTCGAGGATGTTAAGCCTGTCCTCAGCACTGCCAAGCTTCAGAAGCGCACGGGCATGACGCTCGGTAAGTTCAAACTGAACTATCAATTTCCGCTCATCCTCTGTCAGACGAAGCAGCCTCAGCTTATTAGCAATTGTACTCTGAGCTTTGCCAAGCTTAGCAGCAGCGTCCTCCTGCGTCATACCATAATATTTGATAAGCTTCTCTATAGCTAAAGCTTCATCAAAAAATGACAGATCCTCACGCTGAATATTCTCAACAAGAGCAAGAATTGCAGATTCACGCTGAGAAATGTCATAAACAATGCACGGAACAAACTCCATCTCGCAGCTTTTCGCAGCTCTTAGTCGACGCTCACCAGCAATAAGCTCAAATTTATCACCTATTCGCCGTACAGTCAAGGGCTGTAAAATACCGTTCTGAGAAATTGATTCCGCAAGCGAACTGATATCAGACTGCTCAAAATCGCTTCTGGGCTGATAAGGATTAGGAAGAATATCCTCAACCGCAACCTCAAGAACTTTATTGACCTGTTTTTCCTTTGTAAAACTTAAAAATCCTGCCATAATATTACCTCACAAATGAACTCGAGTTGTACTCTGTAAGTAAATATTACCGCAAACAGGAAATAATATCTATAAAAAATATCCGCTCAAAAATCTGTTTTAAGCAGATATTTCGACATAATTAAGTTTTTTCAGAGCGATTTCTTCTTTATCTGAGCGCTGTTTCTGGGATATTTTGGCGGAGTCTGCGATATTTTATTTACAATAACGATCTTACGAGAATCCCCTTCAACGTCATAATTTGTTTCACGTGAAACATCTCCGCCAAGAATGTTAACAACATTCAGACCGGATGAAATATCCTCATTCGGTCCTTTCAGGGCAATAAACCGTCCACCAACACCTACAAAAGGTAAGCAATATTCTGAAAGTAGAGACATATTAGCAACAGCTCTTGCACAAGAAATATCAAACTTTTCCCGATATTCTGGCAATTTAGCTATATCCTCAGCCCTTCCATGGATAAATGCAGCATCAATTTGAAGCTTCTCACATAACTGCTGTAAGAAGGAAATACGCTTATTTAAGCTATCCAGCAGTGTAATTTTCAGCGAATCATCATAAATCTTAGCAGGAACTGACGGAAAACCGGCACCTGTTCCCACATCAATAACAGAAGAATCTGGCTTGATTTCAGCATATTTCAGCATTAAAACACTGTCAATGAAGTGCTTATAAAGAATTTCCACAGGATCAGTGATCGCTGTAAGATTGACGTTTCTATTGTACTCAACGAGACATTCCGCATATATATCATATTTACGGTACATTTCTTCAGTCAGGTCGAGTTCATATTTAGTAAAAGCATTGCGGCAATAATCAAAATCAGGTAGCATTTTCGCCCTCCTTCATAGTATGAAGCCATACAACAAGCATAGAAACATCTGCCGGAGATACACCGGAAATTCTTGAAGCCTGGCCGATCGACAGAGGCTGGATCTTATTAAGCTTTTCGGCAGCTTCAAGTCTGAGGCCTCGAATCTGGCTATAATCCGTATTTTTCGGCAATTTTTTATCTTCAAGTTTACGAACCTGATCGATCTGTTCCAGCTGTTTGGAGATGTAGCCCTCATATTTTATCTGTAACTCCACCTGTTCACAAACATCATCGGGCAATGTTTCACGTGAAACATCGTACTTAGCAAGATCTTCATACTTAACCTGAGGACGACGTATAAGATCCGCAAGCTTGCATCCCGTTGTCATAGCTGAAGTTCCAATTGATTCCAAAAAAGCATTAAGCTCGGAATTTGGCGAAATATTGGTAGATTTCACTCGTTTGATCTCATCATCCACAAGCTTGATCTTGCTCAGAAGCTTCCGGTAACGTTCATCAGAAATAAGCCCGATTTTATGACCAATCGGCGTAAGACGCTGATCAGCATTATCCTGACGAAGGATCAGCCTGTATTCGCTTCGGGAAGTCATCATTCTGTATGGGTCGGAACATCCTTTAGTAACAAGATCGTCTACAAGAGTTCCGATATACGAGCTTGCACGGTCAAGTATCATAGGTTCTTCACCTTTTATCTTGAGTGCAGCGTTGATACCGGCAACAATTCCCTGAGCAGCTGCCTCCTCGTATCCTGAGCTTCCGTTGAACTGTCCTGCACCGTAAAGTCCCTCTATCTTCTTGAACTCCAATGTTGGCAGCAGCTGTAACGGATCGCAGCAATCATACTCTATTGCGTAAGCCGGTCTCATTATCTCTACGTGTTCGAGTCCTGTTATTGTTCTGAGAAATGCAAGCTGTACATCCTCCGGCAGCGATGATGACATTCCCTGTAAATAGTACTCTTCTGTTGAAAGTCCCATTGGTTCTACAAATAACTGATGCCTTGGTTTATCAGAAAATCTCACTATTTTGTCCTCGATAGACGGACAGTAGCGAGGTCCTACACCCTCTATTCTACCCGAATATAAAGGGGATCTGTCAAGGTTGGAAAGTATCACTTCATGGGTATTACTATTTGTATATGTTACATAGCAGCTGACCTGATTCTCAAGTCCATCGACAGGTGTTTCAAATGAAAAAGGAACAATCTTATCATCGCCATCCTGACGCTCCATAACATCAAAATCAATGCTTCTTTTGTTCACTCGACATGGAGTTCCGGTTTTGAAACGTCTTAGTTCAACTCCGGCTGCCCTGAGTGAGTCCGATAATCTGACACTTGGCAGAGCTGAATCAGGTCCGCTTTCATATGAAACCTCACCTATATGTATCTTACCTTTAAGATATGTACCCGTTGCAATTATGACTGCCTTCACCGAATATTCTACTCCAAGGGAGGTTCTGACTCCGATTATTTTTCCGTTCTCACAAATAACCTCTGCAACATCAGCTTGTTTCACATAAAGATTTTCTTGTTTCTCGCATACATTTTTCATGTAATTATGATACTTCACACGATCAGCCTGCACACGAAGGCTATGAACTGCGGGGCCTTTTCCACGGTTCAGCATACGACTCTGGATGAAACATTCATCCGCACCTTTTCCCATCTCACCGCCTAAAGCGTCGATTTCACGCACTAAATGGCCTTTTGCAGTACCTCCGATGGAAGGGTTGCAAGGCATATTTGCGATCTGGTCAAGCGATATAGTAAACATGACTGTACGACATCCCAGCCTTGCAGCAGCAAGAGCAGCTTCAACACCGGCATGGCCTGCACCTACAACAGCCACGTCAAATTCTCCCATTTTATATGACAAAAAAATTCCTCCTTAATGTTTCACGTGAAACATCACTTTCCCACACAAAAGCGTGAGAATACTTCATCCACAACAGCATCGGTGATTTTCTCACCTGTCAGACTGAGAATCGACTGTTCAGCTTCATCGATTATTACATTTACAGCATCCAGCATTTCACCGATTTCAAGTGCTGAAATAGCTTCATCAATTGATCTGAGAGCAGAATCGATACATTTTTTCTGCCTTTCATTTGCAGCTGAAACATTCTCAAATGTCTGCTCATTGATGCTGAAGATCTCTTCAACCTTGTTTTTCAGGTCAATAACTCCTGAATTTTCCTTGGCAGAAATATATACTATATGTATAAAATATTTGGTCAATTCATTTATATCAAGCTTTTGCTCAACATCCGACTTGTTGATCACTGCTATGGTATTGGACTTATTTATTTTATTTACCAAATACAAATCGTCCTCCGTGAGCGGACAACTCCCGTCAAAAACAGCAAGTACAAGCTCAGCTTTATCGATCATTTTTTCAGCCATGTCCACACCGATACCCTCGATCACATCATCAGTATCGTGAATACCTGCTGTATCGGAAAGCCTGAGTGTTATATCCCCCAGCCTTACCGATTCCTCAACAATGTCACGGGTCGTACCTGCAATATCAGTGACGATGCTCCTCTCGCAGCCGCTGAGGCAGTTGAAAAGAGTGGACTTGCCCACATTCGGGCGGCCTATTATTGCTGTTGAGATTCCCTCACGTATCAGCCTGCCGCTGTCGTAGTTTTCCACAAGTGTTGAAAGATCACTGCGGACTTCTCTCAGCTCCTTCATAAGGGTATCCGGCTCGACCTCCGGGATATCCTCCTCAGGATAATCAGCCCACGCAGCAAGGTCTCCAAGTATCTTCATAAGCTTGTCTGAGCACTTTCTCGCCGTCCTGTAAGCCGCACCCTCACGGAGAGACTCAGCCATTTTCAGCTCCTTCTCGCCTCTTGCGGAAATAATATCCATTACAGCCTCAGCCTGTGTCAGGTCAAGTTTGCCGTTGAGGAATGCCCTCTTGGTGAACTCTCCGGCCTCCGCATTTTCAGCGCCGTGAGCCAGAATAGCTCTCAGTATCTTCTTGGATACATACAATCCGCCGTGGCATGATATCTCGGCAGTATCCTCGCCTGTGTAGCTGTGAGGCGCTCTGAACACTGTCAGGATGCAGTCATCGATATGCTCGTCACCGTCGTAAGCGTCGCCGTAAGCGCAGGTGTAGCCTTTCATATCGCTGACCTTCCTGCCTCCCGCAGGCCTGAAGACTGCCTCAGCGATTTCTATTGCTCTTTCGCCTGATATACGTATTACAGCCAGACCTCCCACAGCATTTGGAGTTGAAACAGCAGCAATAGTTGACATAATTTTTCACCCCTAAAAAAACAACGGCAAAGCTGCCGTTGTTCTGATTATTTGATCAAAGTTCGATCTTTCCGTAGAGACCGCCTTCCATTGAATCCTCAGGCTTTGGTCTCTTGTAATCCTTCTCAAAGCTTGTGGACAGATCAACGGATCTGCGCTCCATTGAAACCTCTCTGTCACGACGGTTTCTGTTGTTGTTTCTTCTGTTATCGCCTCTTCTTCCACCGTCACGTCTGTCATTGTTTCTGCGGCGGTTGTTAGGTCTTGGATTGTTAGAGGAGATAATGATCTTTCTGTAAGGCTCTTCACCTACTGAACGTGAAGACACGCCCTCTATCTTTGAAACTGCTGAATGAATTACTCTTCTCTCGTAAGGATTCATCGGCTCAAGCGGCTGTGAACGTCCTGTACGTAGAACTGACTTAGCTACCTTTGCAGCGAGCTGCTCAAGAGTATCCTTTCTCTTGCTTCTGTAGCCGAGGCAGTCGATAGTGATACGGAAATAATCCTTATCGCCCTTGTTAGCGATTATTGAGCAAAGGTACTGGAGAGCATCAAGAGTTTCGCCTCTTCTGCCGATGATAGTACCGTTGTTGTTGCTGTCGATATTGAGGATAGCGCCTGTTTCGTTCTGATATACAGTAAATGTAACGTCAACATCCATAGCTCTCATGATGCTTGTGATGTAGTCTCTTGCAAGCTTTACCTTAGGATTGATGAGAGCCTCATCCTCGATGAGTGTGAAGTTATCGAGTGAGTAATCAGCCTCGTCATCCTCGGCAGGGGCTTCGCTCTTGGCTTCCTCAGCCTTTGGAGCGGCTGTTTCTTCAGTCTCTGCAACAGGCTCAGCAGTAGTCTCTGTAGTAACAACAGGCTTCTCGACAACAGGAGCAGCTGTTACAGCAGGCTCTTCTGCCTTAGCGGGAGCAGTAACTACAGGCTCTGCCTTCTTTAAAGGAGCAGCGGCCGGTTTAGCAGCACTGACTGCAGGGATGTATGTAGCTTTTACTACAGCGTCCTTAGCGCCTATGCCTAAGATGCCTTTTTTGCCTTCATCAAGTATCTCGAACTTGATCTCACTGATGCTTGTACCGAATTTCTTTGCTGCGAGGGCTTTTGCTTCCTCTACAGACTTTGCTGTAAACTTTTCAGTCATTTTTATACCTCCCTGATGAATTATTCCTCATCATTATCATCTTCATACTGATCGCCGTACTTTTCAGCCATACGCTTTCTTGCTTCCTTGAGCTTGTCACGGTTGGCCTTATTCTGTTCTGATCTTGACATTTTTTCGCCTGATGAGCCGTTCTGCTGTCTGTCCATTTCGGCCTGCTGTTCCATCATTCTCTGCATGAATGTTTTCTTTTCGGGATGCTTCTCAGCGTAAGCCTTAGCCTTTTCCTTTTCCTTCTCGTTTATCACCTTGATACGCTCGGGAGTGAAGTACTGATTGAGAGCAAAAGTGATGATGAATGAGATAAGAGATGACCATATCCAGTAGAAACCGAGACCTGCAGGGAATGTGAATGCCATCCATATAGAGAAAATAGGCATACCGTAAAGCATTACGTTCATGCATCCGCCGCCGGCCTGCTGCATTGAAGGATTGACCTTCTTCTGGTGCATCTGAGTATAGAAAGAATAAAGGAGCTGTGCGAGACCTGCCAGGAATGGTATAGCTGCAAGAATAACAGCTTCCTTGTTCCATGTCTCGGGGTGAAGTGTAGGAGTCTTACCGAGGTTAGCTCCGAAAATTGTAAATTTCTGATTGAATTCGTAAACCTTGTTAACGAAGTCGCTGCCGAGGGAAGCGAACTTGCCCTTATCAGCGGCAAGACTTTCCATTATCTTCAGTTCTCCTCTGAGGCCTGTCTTGCTGGGGTCAACGCCTGCTATCTCAAGAGCGGAGTTGATAACGCTCTTGCCCATATCGAGGATATGAGTCAGAGGCTTGTAGACAACGTCCAGGACGCCGAAGAGAAGGAACATCTGAATGAAAGTAGGAAGACAGGAAGCCATAGGGTTGACGCCCTCTTCCTGATACAGCTTCTGCTGTTCTTCCTGAAGTCTCTGTGGATTGTTTGCGAAGCTCTTTCTGAGCTTTTCCAGCTTAGGGTTGAGCAGCTGCATTCTTGCCGAGCTCTTCTGTGTACTGTAGCTTACAGGGAACATGAGTAATCTTGTAACTATAGTGAACACGATGATAGAAACGGCGTAATTCTTGAAAATTGCGTAAATAAGTCGCATCAGGTATCCGAAGGGAACACCTATGATATCGTAAAGTCCAGTCAATTGATATACCTCTTGATTTAAAATTTATCCTCTTTCTTATTTTCGCCGTCAGCATCCTCACCTATTCGTGAATAGTCTGTCTTCTGTCTCCTGAAAGTAAATTTATCGGGGACGGGGTCTATACCGCCCATTGACCAGGGATTGCATCTCAGCAGTCTCCATACCGCAAGTGCCGAGCCTCTCAGGGCGCCGTAGCGCTCCACAGCCTTATAGGCGTAGCAGCTGCACGTAGGGTAATACTTGCATTTAGGCGGAGTGAGCGGAGAGATGCACTTCCTGTAGAAATTTATCAGAGACAATATGATTCGCTTCATACTTTTCTGCCAGATGAAGAGAAGCTTCTGAACATCTTATTGATGTCAGCGATACCGTACTTTTCCATATAACCGCAGTATTCCTGAGATTTTATAGTAGTGATAGCCGTTCTTGCGACTATGACGATATCCATTCCCACAGGCATATCCACCTCCGACTGACGGTAAGCCAGACGGATAAGACGCTTTGCTCTGTTGCGGCACACGGCATTGCCCACCTTTTTTCCTGCGGTTATACCGAGGCGGTTAAAGGGGCGGCCGTTAGGTCTTACATAAATGACAGAATACTTTGAAGCCGCATATCTGCCTTTCTTATAGAGCGTAAGGAAATCCTTATTATCGTTCATTATTTTAGTATAAAGCATAATAACACCTGCTGACGAACAAAGGGTCACTAACAAAAAAGACCACAAAATCAATATTTTGTGGTCAGCCTCGTCAGTGAGTTAATCTTGCTCTGCCCTTAGATCTTCTACGAGCTAAAACCTTTCTGCCGTTCTTAGTAGCCATTCTCTTCATGAAACCATGCTCCTTCTTTCTGTGGAGCTTCTTAGGCTGATATGTTCTTTTCATATTCAGTTCCTCCTCTCTGCGAATATATAATAGAGCTGTAAAAAACAACTCCTGTAAAGCAAAAACAGTATACAGACGTATCGTCCGCATTACACTAAAACATTATATAATAAAAAATGCCGCCTGTCAAGCCATTTGAGAAAAATTGTGTAATTTCACAATAATACTTTCAATTTCAGCCTATATTGTTAGCTAATAGTTAGGGAAAGGCTGTTAAATGCCGCCGGATGCGCTTTCTCCACAGCTTCCCACCTGATATCAACACATTGCCAACAGGCTTTGAAAGTGTTGAAAGCTGATGTTGAAATTATGAAAAACCATGTTAAAAACTATCTTTCGTATAAGTTTTCAACAGCCGTTTCTTCCCTATTCAGTTAGCATTCCAACAGTTTTTCAAGATACGGAATGTGAATTCCACACAGTTTTCAACAATATGTCAATTTACGTGTTAAAACTTCGCTCATTTTCTATTTCTTCAACATAGAAAACCACTTGCAAAAAAATCGTTTTTATGCTATAATGTACTTACATATTATTAATAAGAGAGTAGAATGCAATCAAATTACCCATGCGCAAACCGCCTTTTTAACATGAAAGCGGTCCCCTTTTCTGCGCCAAGAATGGGAATCTCTCATAATTCGGAGGTTAATTATGAATTCATTTGAGGAAGTTTTCGCAAGCGTAAAAAAATACATCCTCGACAACGGAAAGATACCGCCTATCGGTCTTACTACCTGGATAGAGCCGCTGGTGCCCGTAAGCTTCAACGGATCAGACGCAGTTTTCAGAGTTGAAACTGAATTCCAGAAAAATATCGTACTTACCAACTATAACGAAATACTTAAAGATGCATTTTTCAATGTACTCGGACTTAAAGTCAACATCATCATCGAAGGCGAAAAGACAGAACCGGAAAAAGTCAACATCCCCACAGATGCAGAGCTTGAAATGAAGCATCAGGAGCTTGAACAGTCATATAAATTCGCAAACTATGACTACACATTCGACACCTTCATCGAGGGACGTTCAAACGAATTTGCCCTTGCCTGCAGTAAATCAGTAGCCAAAAACTGCGGCGAAAAGGCTGTTCCGGACTATAATCCGCTCTTTATCTACGGTCCTTCCGGAATGGGTAAGACCCACCTTATCACAGCTATCGCCAACGAGGTAAGAAAGAATCACCCCGATTTCAATATCGTCTACGTTACCAGTGAAGCATTCGGAGGAGAGCTTATCAACGCACTGAACAATACCGGTAATATCGACGACTTCCATGCGAAGTACAGAAATGCCGATATCCTCCTCATCGACGATATCCAGTTCTTCTCGGGAAAAGAGCGTATGCAGGAGGAATTCTTCCATACCTTCTACACTCTCCATCAGGAAGGCAGACAGATCGTTATCACATCCGATAAGCCGCCAAAGGAGCTCCTCACCCTTGAAGAGCGTCTCCGCACACGTTTCGAGGGCGGACTTATCGCAGATATCTCGGCTCCTGACTACGAGACAAGGCTTGCCATCATCAACAGAAAATCAGAGCTTTTAGAACTTAAAATGCCCAGCGAGGTCGCAGAATTCATGGCAAACCGCCTGAAATCCAACATCCGTCAGCTCGAAGGCGCTGTTGTACGTCTCAAGGCTCTCAATCACTTCGCAGGCAGCCCCATCACAATATCAATGGCTCAGAGCGTTATCCGTGACGTTCTCACAGACGAGCAGCCGATTCCGATAACTGTAGAAAAGATCATCTCCGAAGTTTCCACCGTTTACGGCGTATCACCCGAGGATCTCCGCTCAAACAAGAGATCTGCGCAGATCTCCATTGCACGTAAGGTAGCTATCTACGTTGTAAGAGAGATAACACAGATGCCGCTTGCTTCTATCGGTACAGAATTCGGCGGAAGAGACCACTCTACCATCGTTTACTCTGTAACAAGCGTATCAGAGGCTATGGAAAAGGATCCTAACCTTAAAAATCTGGTTCAGGATATCATCAAGAACATCAAGGATAAGAGCAAGGTGTGATACTGTTAAAAACTCAGGAAGCACATTTCGCAGCGATACTTGAAAATTCAACATCAGGATCGGGAAAGATTGTTTAAAAGCGATCTTCTCCACAGAGTTTTCAACAGTGTGTTCAAAACTCTGTGGAGAGAATTTTTTGTAAAAAAACAGCTTGTCTGCAAGTCATTTCAGCTTATGTGAAAAACCGCTTCCGACACAGTTCAACATAAATCACTTTTCAACAATCCACACGGATTTGAAATGTTAAATAAAAAATTCTGACGATTTTCGCAGTTCAACAGATTCTTTAACATTCCACAAACAATGCATCCACAATTCTCAACCTATTCCACACGAAAAAACTCAGTCTGAAATCATTTCACAATTCTCAAAAATTTCACAACAGTGCTGTGTGGATGATTTTTCCACGATATGACGCTGAAAAACTATGATACCAACTTTTCAACCGACACAATAACAACAACAAATAAAATATTCTTATCTTATCTTTATTTCAGAATTCATCTTATCCTGGTTTAAAACTTTCTTATCTTAACTTTCACAATGCAGAAGGCGAAGCCGGTTGAAAACCTCACCTTCTCATTTCATATAAACGGAGGAAAACTTAAAATGAAGTTCATATGCAATAAAAATGAGCTCAGTGAAGCAGTTACCAATGTTTCAAGAGCTGTTTCCCAGAAATCAACTATACCTGCACTCGAAGGCATAAAAGTAAAAGTCAGCTCAGGTACAGTTGAACTTACAGGCTATAATCTCGAAATGGGAATCCGCACAACTATATCAGCTTCTACCGAAGGCGAAGGCGAATTCGTTGTAAGCGCAAGACTTTTCAGCGAATTTACCAGACGTATGTCAGGTGACGAGGTCACTTTCGATATAGATGAAAGCATGGTCATCAATATCTCATGCTCAGCTACAGAGTGCAGCTTCCCTGCAATGTCAGCTTCTGAATTCCCTGAACTCCCTATGGTCGATCAGGGCAGATCATTCTCAGTAAAGCAGAGCACACTGAAGTCAATGATAAATATGACCAGCTATGCAGCATCAATGAATGAGAGCAAACCCGTACTTACAGGCGAACTTTTCGACATAGAAAACGGCAGTTTCAACATGGTAGCTATCGACGGTTTCCGTCTTGCTATCAGAGGCGAAATGACAGACTGCCAGGAGAAATACCACTTCGTAGTACCGAAAAAGGCTCTCCTTGAAGTTTCCACACTTATCAAGGATGACGCTGACAAGCCCTGCAACATCTTCACAAATGACAGACATATCATTTTCGAGATTGGCAGCGTATTCGTAATATCCAGACTTTTAGAGGGTGCTTTCCACAATTACAAGCTCAGCATCCCATCCGACTTCAAGACAGAGGTCATCGTGAACAAGAAGGATTTCGTTACCAGCCTTGAGCGCTGCTCACTCCTTATAGATGACAAGAACAAGTCACCTATCCGCTGCGAAGTAGGCAACGGTGTAGTGAAGATAAGCTGCCGTACAGGCATCGGTAAGATCAACGACGCTATTTCTGCCGATATTTCAGGCGAAACTGTTACTATCGGCTTCAATAACAAGCTTATACTCGAAGCTCTCAGAGCAGCCGAGGGAGACAAGGTCCGTATCCGCTTCAACGGCGCAATGAAGGTAATAGAGATACTTCCTCTTGAGGGAGAAAGCTTTATATTCCTCGTAATGCCTATTCAGCTCAAAGGCTGATATCACACCACATAAATCAGAATCATCAAGCTGAAAAGAAGGGAAAAATTATGGCTGAGAAGATAAAGATCAGCACAGAGTTCATAAAGCTGGACGCTCTGCTCAAATTTGCCTCCCTTGTAGGTACAGGCGGTGAGGCAAAGGCCCGCATTCAGGACGGTGAAGTCCTGGTAAACGGCGAAGTCTGCACAATGAGAGGCAAGAAGATACGTCCCGGCGATACAGTTTCTATCGACGGCAATGAGGTAATCGTAGAGTGATAGTCACCTATGCTGAGATAGACGGCTTCAAAAATCTGAAGGGAGTTTCATTTGCTCCCGATCCGAAATATAACATAATAGTCGGCGCAAACGCTCAGGGAAAGACAAATCTTCTTGAAGCGATGTGGATACTTTCGGGCTGCAAGAGCTTTCGTGGCTCAAAAGAAAAAGACTATATCTGCCTTGACGGTCAGAGGATGTCCTCGGCGGTAAAGGTACAGGACAGCGTGAGAGAGCAGAAGATCACCTTTGAAATGGCAAAGGGCGGAAATTCCCCGAAGCTGATACACCTTAACGGCGTAAAACAGCGGGGTACAAGGGCTCTTTTCGATGTTTTCAAGTGTATAGCCTTTATCCCAGATGATACCGATATTATCAAAGGCTCTCCCGAAAAGCGGAGAAGCTTCATAGACATGGCGGCTTCACAGCTGAATCCCATGTTCGTAATGCACCTTAACAAGAACAATGCCATAATGAATCAGCGCAATGCCCTCCTCAAAGAGATATCTCAGAGGAATGCGTCTGCGGATGTCCTTGAAATATGGGACAGACAGGCTTCAAAAGAAGGAGCAGTCATATCGTGGATGCGCAATGAGTATGTCTCAAAGATCAACGAAATATGCGGACGTCTCTACAATACCATATCAGGAGGCGCTGAGGAGCTTTCGCTGGAATACAGGTCAAATGTCTACAAGCCCGAAGACTTTGAAAAGCCGATAGGCGAAGAAGCCGAGGAGCTTTACTACCGCAGACTGAGAGAAACATCGGAATATGATATCCGTACAGGCAGCACTCATTCGGGAGTCAACCGTGATGAGATATCCATTAAGATAAACGGCGTAAGTGCCCGTGATTTCGGCTCTCAGGGACAGATAAAAAGTGCCGCACTGGTCATGAAACTGGCGCAGGCTGAGATATATATGAAAAAATCGAAGGATGCACCTGTGGTCTTCCTTGATGATGTGATGGGCGAGCTTGACGAGAACAGGCAGAGATTCGTCTTTGACATAATCAGGGATATGCAGGTATTCGTCACTACCCCGAATGAAAGCGCACTTCTTCCCGAAATCAAGGGAAAGATACTGCGTATCAGCGGAGGCAGGATAACGGAGGAAGAAGAAAATGTATCTTCACATAGGGAATAACTACTCCGTGGATGTAAGGGATATCGTAGGCATCTTCGATATAGAAAATACCACCGTAGAGAAATGCACGAAGCTTCTGCTGGAGAGAGCGGAAAAGGAAAAGAAGTGCGTATACACCACCTACGAAATGCCGAAAAGCTTCATTGTCACGATGAATGAGGGCAGAGAGAGGGTGTACATCTCACAGCTTTCAGTCGCAACGCTGAGAAAGCGCCTTGCCGAAGGCGGCGGATTCTGATATCTGACGGTATGGAAAAACATTACAGAAAACTGAACAGGCTGAAGAATTATGATTATTCGTCTAACGGTCTGTATTTTATAACATTTTGTACCAAAGACAGGGTACATTATCTGTCTGAAATAATTTATGATAAATCTGAAAAAACAATTGTATGGGACGGCGTCCTCGACGTCCCATATGTACAATTAACGGATTATGGAAAAATCGTAAATGAACAGATAGAAGAAATAAATGATGTTTACAAAGATCTTAATATCATCAAATTTGTTATAATGCCAGACCATGTGCATATGATAATTTATTTATTTGATGACAAAAATGTTTGTGGTGGGACGTCGAGGACGCCGTCCCCTACAAATGCACGTATTCCCGCATTAATATCAACGCTCAAAAGATTTGTAAATAAAAGAATAGGATTCAATGTCTGGCAGCGTTCCTTCCACGACCACATAATCCGCAGCGAAAAGGAATTCCTTGAAATATGCGGATATATCGACAACAACCCTATAAATTGGGTAAATCATATATACAACCAGAATTTTTGGAGGTAGATCATGAGTCAGCAGAATAACAATAACTATGACGAGAATGACATACAAGTCTTAGAAGGACTTGAAGCGGTCCGCAAGCGACCGGGTATGTACATCGGCTCAACAGGTCCCGGCGGCTTGCACCATCTTGTATACGAGATAGTGGATAACTCCATCGACGAGGCCCTTGCAGGCTACTGTACTGAGATCAACGTTGAG
The DNA here is from genome assembly GCA_000174895.1 of Ruminococcus flavefaciens FD-1. Lineage (GTDB taxonomy): Bacteria > Bacillota > Clostridia > Oscillospirales > Ruminococcaceae > Ruminococcus > Ruminococcus flavefaciens_A. Next base: position 46,833 of record ACOK01000105.1, on the reverse strand, counting down.
ATACTGGAGGGCGATGTCATCCGTGTTTCCGATAACGGTCGTGGTATCCCTGTAGGTATCCACCCGAAGGAAGGCATATCTGCGGCTACAGTCGTTTATACCATCCTCCATGCAGGCGGTAAATTCGGCGGCGGCGGATACAAGGTATCAGGCGGTCTCCACGGTGTCGGCGCTTCCGTTGTTAACGCTCTTTCGGAATGGCTTGAACTTACCGTAAAGGACGGCGAGCACATTTACTTCCAGCGTTTTGAGCGTGGTCATTACGATGAACAGCTCAAGATAATCGGCGATACCACCGAAACAGGTACCAGCGTTATGTTCAAGGCTGACGGTGAGATATTCGAGCACACCGTTTACGACTATGAGATACTTCTGAAGCGTCTCCGTGAACAGGCTTTCCTCAACGCAGGCATAAAGATAGTCTTCACTGATAAGCGTGACAAGGATAATATCGTCGGCGAAACTCTCCACTACGAGGGCGGTATCCGTGAATTCGTTGACCATATCCACGCTACAAGAGGTCTTGAATCCCTCAGCGGCGAAGTGATATACGTTTCAGGCACTCAGGGCGATTCTTTCGCTGAGATAGCCATGCAGTACAACGACAGCTACAATGAGGTTATCCTCTCATTTGCAAATAATATCCATACCAAGGACGGCGGCTCCCACGAAACAGGCTTCAAGAATGCCCTTACCAAGGTCATTAACGAGTACGGCTCTAAGATGGGCAAGCTCAAAGAAGGCGAAAAGCTCAAGGGCGAGGACGTCCGTGAAGGCCTTACAGCTATCATCTCGGTAAAGCTGACCGAGTGCGAATTCGAGGGACAGACAAAGGGACGTCTCGGAAATCCCGAAGTAAAGCCGTTTGTCGAGAAGCTTGTAACCGAGAAGCTTATGAACTTCCTGGAGGAGAACCCCGAAACTGCTAATATAATCTTCGATAAATGTATGTCAGCCCTCAGAGCAAGAGAAGCTGCAAAACGTGCCCGTGAGGCAGAGCGTAAGAAGAACGCTTTCGGAAATGCTGCAATGCCCGAAAAGCTGGCTGACTGCTCCGAGCGTGACAACCGCTACACAGAAATATACATCGTCGAGGGAGATTCTGCGGGAGGCAGCGCAAAGCAGGGACGTGACCGCCGCTATCAGGCTATCCTCGCACTCTGGGGAAAGATGCTCAACGTCGAGAAAGCCCGTGTTGACCGAATCTACGGCAATGATAAGCTTGCACCGGTCGTTACTGCTCTCGGTACAGGACTTGGCGAGGATTTCGATATCGAAAAGCTCCGTTACGGCAAAGTCATCATCATGGCCGATGCCGATGTTGACGGTATGCACATCCGTACACTTCTTCTCACATTCTTCTTCCGCTACATGAGACCGCTCATCACTAACGGAAATGTCTATATCGCTCAGCCTCCGCTTTTCAGAGTTGAGCGCAAGAAACAGGTAAGATACGCATTCTCCGATGAGGAGAGAGACCAGTATATCGCTGAACTCTCCGAAGACGGCAAGTACAAGGATGTAGCCGTACAGCGTTACAAAGGTCTTGGTGAGATGGACCCCGAGCAGCTCTGGGAGACCACTATGGACCCCGAACACCGTACCATCGTTAAAATATCAATGGAAGATGCCCTCAAGGCAGACGAGATATTCACTATCCTTATGGGCGACAAGGTAGAGCCGAGAAGGCTTTTCATCGAGAAAAATGCTAAATTTGCCCAGAATCTTGACGTATAAGGAGAGGCAATGGAAGAAAAATACAAGCTTGAAAAGGAATATACCATTCCCTACAGCCTTTTCCGTGATGCGTACAGAGATTACCAGAAGCTTTACGTATTCCCGAAAAGCCGCATAAAAACGGTATTACTCGCTGTACTTGCGCTGATAATGGCAGCGGTAAGGCTGACTGTATTCAGAGACAGTTCGGTTGCAGCGGCATATGTGTGCTATCTGTTTTTCGTTATATTCATTGCACTTGCGACAAAAAGCTGGTATGATCCGAATAAGATTAGGGATAATCTTGTGAAGTCCGTTCAGACATTGGGCGAACCGGTCTACAAGATAGGCGTGGGCGACGGCTTTATCGATATATCCACAGTTTCCGACGATCCTTCCACGGATATTGAGTATGAGGAAGGCGAAGGACCTGCGGAGGTGGAGGATGATCCGCTTCCCGAAAAGACGAGGATAAAAGTGGATGAAAGCTTTAAGCTTCACGAATACGATGACTATTTTCTCATAGTTCCCGATGCGGCTATGCTTTATATACTGCCCAAAAAAGGCTTTAATGAAAGTGAAACAGAGATTATCAGAAAGATAGGAAAAGGGAAATAAATAACAGAATATCCGCTTATCGCTTCCCATTTTATCAAAGAAGAAAACTTCTCTCAGGAGGAAAAAATGTTATATAATGACAATTCCAAGGTAATAAATTCCGAAATCGTGGATGAGATGCAGAATTCCATGCTCAACTACGCCATGTCGGTAATTGTTTCCCGAGCACTTCCCGATGTAAGAGACGGTCTGAAGCCTGTACACAGACGTATACTGTACACGCTCCACGAAAACGGACTTACTCCGGACAAGGCATACCGTAAGTGTGCCGATACAGTCGGTGCTGTGCTGGGTCGTTATCATCCACACGGTGACGCATCTGTTTACGATGCACTTGTAAGACTTGCACAGGACTTCTCTATGAGATATCCTCTGGTTGACGGTCACGGAAACTTCGGTTCCATCGACGGTGACGGCCCTGCGGCTTACCGTTATACCGAGGCTAAGATGGCAAAGCTCACACTGGATATGCTCACCGATATCAACAAAGAGACCGTAGACTTTACCTCAAACTACGATGACCGTCTGAAAGAGCCTGTTGTTCTCCCCTCAAGATTCCCGAATCTTCTGGTAAACGGCTCTGTAGGTATCGCCGTTGGTATGGCTACAAATATCCCACCTCACAATCTCGGTGAGGTCATAGACGCACTGAAGCTTCTTATCGAAGACCCCGACTGTACCCTTGAACAGCTCATGGAGCATATCCAGGGACCTGACTTCCCGACAGGCGGCATAATCATGGGCAAGGCAGGCATCCGTGCCGCTTACGCTACAGGCCGTGGAAAGATAATCCTCCGCAGCCGCACACATTTCGAGGAAATAAAGGGCAGAAACTGTATCATTATCGATGAGATACCTTTCATGCTCCGTAAGGAGAGACTGCTCAAGAGCATCAATCAGCTGGTAAAGGATAAGCGTATCGAAGGCCTTTACTACATCCGTGACGAATCCGACAAGGACGGTATGCGTGTAGTTATCGAGCTGAAGAAGGACGCAATGCCCGAGATAGTGCTGAACAAGCTCTTCGCTCTCACACAGCTTCAGGATACAGTCGGCATCATCATGCTTGCCCTCGTAAACGGCGAGCCTAAGATACTCACACTGAAGCAGATGCTCCAGCATTACCTTGATTTCCAGGTAGATGTTATCCAGCGCCGTACACGCTACGACCTGAGAAAGGCTCTCGAAAGAGCCCATATCCTCCAGGGCTTCGTGCTTGCGGCTGACTATATCGACGAAGTTATAGCAATAATCCGTTCCAGCGCCACTGTACAGGAAGCAAAGGAGCGTATGATAGAGCGCTTCAAGGATGTGGATATGTCCGCACTCCTTGACCGTGCACAGTATGACCTGACAGGTCTCCATATCGAGGACCAGAAGGGCCTTTCCGAGGAACAGGCTGAGGCTATCGTCCAGATGCGTCTCGGACAGCTGACAGGTCTCGAAAGACAGAAGATAACCGATGAACTCTACGGACTCCTTACAAAGATATCCGATTTCGAGGATATCCTTGCAGACGTGAACCGTGTTTACGGCATTATCATCGACGACCTCAATACTATCCGCAAGAAGTTCAGCGATGACCGCCGCACAAGTATCGAGAATGTCAGCGGTGAAGTGGATATCGAGGACCTCATCCCCGAGGAAGACTGCGTAGTTACTCTTACAAATAACGGCTACATCAAGCGTATGCCCCTTACCGAGTACAAGACCCAGCACCGTGGAGGCCGTGGTATCACAGGCATGAAACAGCGTGAAGAGGACTTCGTGGATGAAATGTTCATCTGCGGAAGCCACGACAATGTGCTGTTCATATCCAATCTCGGCATCATGTACAAGCTGAAATGCTATGAAGTTCCGGATGGTTCAAAGGCTTCAAGAGGCTTCAACCTCATCAATCTCATTCCTCTCAGCGAGGGCGAGAAGATAGCCGCTATGATAAAGACCACCGACTTCAGCGAGGACAAGTATATCACCATAGTTACCAAGAAGGGCAAGATAAAGCGTTCAAATCTGTCACTCTACAAGAATGTCCGCAAGAACGGTCTTATTGCAATAGGACTTGACGAAGGCGACGAGATAGCAGGTGTACGGATGACTGACGGCAACGCTCAGATATTTGTGGCTACAAGAAACGGTATGGCTATACGTATCGAGGAGAACAAGGGACGCTCAATGTCACGTTCCGCTCACGGTGTACGTGCTATCAAGCTGCGTGAGGGCGACTATGTTGTCAGCATCGCAAGAGTGCGTGAAGGCGCTACTCTCCTGACCGTTACCGAAAACGGTTACGGCAAGCGCACCGAGCTTGACAGCTACAGGATACAGAACAGAGGCGGTTACGGTCTTACCAACTACAAGGTCGATGACGTAAGAGGCCATGTCTGCGGTATCAAGATAGTTGACGAGGAAGACGATATAATCCTCGTATCCAGCGACGGTATAATCATCCGTATCCTTGCCAGCGATATCCGTGTTATGGGACGTATCGCCAAGGGTGTACGTGTAATGCGTGTAAATGAAGGCGCTCAGGTAGTTGCATTCACCCGTGCCGAGCACGACGACAATGCAGAGACCGAGAAGGTTGAGCAGCTCACCGAAGAACAGGCTAAGGAAGCCGAGGAAGAAGCTAAGCTTGAAGAGGCTAACGAAGTAGTTATCGAAGCTGACGAAACAGAGGATGAGGAATAATTATTGATGAAGTTTATCCTTTTTCTCATCGCCGCATTTGCAGTATATGCAATTATCGAAAATAAATTCCTGCTGACGGTAAGACATGAAAACCTCGGAGGCAGCGTAAGGATAGCGCATATATCCGATATCCACAAGCGCCGCTTCGGAAGCGGGAATTCGAGGATATGCGAAAAGGTAAGGCAGGAAAAGCCCGATATGATCTTCGTAACGGGCGACCTTATCTCAAGGTATGAGACTGACCTTTCCATGGCTGAGGCTACTCTGAAAGGGCTTTCGGATATCGCTCCCGTGTACATGATATTCGGCAACCACGAACAGGATATCTCAGACAAGTTGAAGGCTGAACTGTCTGCAATAGCCGGAAAATGCGGAGTTGTACTGCTTCGCAATGATTCCGCAGAGATCACGGTGAAAGGCAGAAGATTCACGGTATGCGGTCTTGAGGAAAGCCTTGAGGTCTATATCGTCAACGGCAGCTACAAGAATCTGAAAGAGCTGAAAAAAGCCGATGTCACTGAGCTTATAGGTGACCGCCCCGAGGGAGAGGTGCTGCTGCTTGCGCACAATCCCTTTTTCGGCGAGGCTTACGCTGAATGGGGCGCTGACTACACGTTCAGCGGCCATGTTCACGGCGGAGTTGTCAGATTATTCGGTATCGCCATGCTTTCCCCCGAGAGAAAATTCTTCCCGAAAAATGCCAAGGGAGTATACGATCTCGGCGGAAAAAAACTGCTCGTATCGGCAGGTCTCGGCAAGCTGAGGCTGTTCAATCCGCCTGAGATAGTGATATATGACATCTGACGCTATCCCGCAAATGCAAATATGATAAGCAATATCCCCCCTATCCATGAGAGATCACGGCCAAGGGAGGATATTTTTTTGCCTGTGACCGTTCCTGCCCATACCGCCGCAGCTCCGCATAAAAAGGTAAGACATGAAGCGGCAAACGGCGATATATGGCTGAATCCGCTGCTGAGCCCCATGGCCGCCGAATCAAGTGAGCTTGCAAGCGCAAGGGCGGCAGCTTCACCTGATGTCAGAATCTTTGAGTGGTCGATATCTGCGGCGGTATCGTCCAGATAAAGCTTGACAGCAAGTGGAGTTTTTCCCAGTTTTACGGATAATTCCCCCTTCTGCGCCACACGTTTCGCAAGAGTTCTTGCAAAGCTTTTGAGGATGGTGAGCAGACCAATGGCAATGATCACAAGCATCCCTGCTGTGCGGCAGATACCGGCGGAAAGGAAATGTCCCAGCATTCCCGATATGCCAAGGGATATCCCCAGTACAGCGGCGCATATCAGATTAATGACAGCAGCAGAAAGCGGAGGTATCTTTATTCCGCTGTTGCAGTATGCCGCTGCCGCTATGTAGGTGTCGATGCTGACTGTAACCGCAAGAAGTAATTCTTTGTACATTCTCTCACCTCCGCATTATAATATTCCGAAAAGAAGGAACAGGTGAGGGATTTTTGAAAAAAGCTTGCAAAATGCAGTGATACGTGTTATAATGATATTGCTTTACGGCTTTGTGCGTATAAGTGTGCAGATACGCCATGTCAATCAATAAAAATAAGGAGGAAACTATGAAAAAGATAGTTCCATTAATAGCAGCCTCAGCGCTGATAATATGTACTCTGCCTTCTTGCTCGGCAGGCAAGTCGATAGTCGGAAAATGGGAAATGCATGACCTTGCAGAAAGCGGCATAAAAGTAGGCGGAATCGAATTCAAGGCTGACGGCAAGGGCTCAATGTACATGGATACTACCGAGATACTTCACGCTGACGGCAAGAAGATACAGGTAGGCGAAGGCGACCAGAGCTTCACTTTCGATGAGGAGTATATCACATACGATAAGACTAACCTGAAGATCGAGATAAACGGTCAGGATATGCTTACACTTGCAAGATCAGGCAGCGGCGGTTCTGACGATAACTATAACGGCGAATATGAGCTGAAAAGCGGCGTTCTCTATGATACCATCGTAAGCGGAATTACAGATAATGCAGGCGGAAACGCTGATGATGTAAACGTATACATCACATTTGACGGGTCTTCAAGTGAAGTCAAATTCGTCGATATCTTCAATTACGCCACAAACAAAGGCTGAGCTTGATATATCAGGCTATGCTTCATTCATCGGTGACAACGCTACAGGTGAGGCTGTATCAGCAGATTTCGAGATAAAGGGCGATACACTCAAGATCACCAGTGACGGCGGCAATACAGAAGAACTCGTAAGAGTTAAGTAATAAGTTTACCAGAGCCTGTCTCTTCCGGGACAGGCTCTTTCTGTAAATTCGCAAATGATGTATTTACTTTTCGCTCCGAAAGTGTTATAATGATAAGTAATAGTGAAATTTACAGAGGAGGGATAATATGAGAATAAATGAAGATATAGCAGAAAAGCCGAATCATCTTCATTATCCCGCCTGCCTCGGACGCAAACAGGAGATAGACAGGAGATCTTTTGAGATATTCGCTGTAACGGCGGCCTCATGCCTTCTGCTGTCATTTTTAAGCCTGATAGGTATGAAATTCACCGTTCCATATATTATCCCAGAGATACTCTGCGGCGGCAATGATGTCATGGCTTCATTCATTCAGATAGCGGAATTTGCCGCTCTTGCAGGAGTTTCGCTTATAGGCTGCACCAAATATAAAATTGCCGATGTAATAGTGCTGATGACAAATATTCTTTTCTTTGCCATAACTCTCATATCGAGTGAGAATGTGGGAGATGCCTTCATACTTGTGCTGTCGGTGCTCATGATATACAAAAGCTACGATGCATTCTCTCTGATGCGTGATTACGACCAGCTGAGAAATACCGAGGGATTCCCTATATTCAGCCTTATTCTCGCTGAGTATGAGCAGAAGCTGAACAGTAATGAGACAGACCCTTCAGTGTACCGCAACACGGATGGAAGCGATACCATGGATAATGCCCTTGAAGCTGTGTCAGAGGTACTTTTCAGCGGCGGCGAAAGTACGGATATGCCATCGGTCTCCCCTGTAAATCTGCCGAAGGAAAATTACAACGAAAAGAGATATATGCCAAAAAGTCCGAAAATCAGCGGAATAATAGAAAGTCCCATAAGAACACGATAGGAGTTGTTATCTATGTTTGCAAAGGTCTCCAGTCTTGGTCTTTTCGGTCTGAATGCTTTTCAGGTCGATGTTGAGATAGATATAAGCAGAGGAAATCCCCAGTTCGATATAGTCGGACTTCCCGACACTGTTGTAAGGGAAAGCCGTGAAAGGATACGTTCGGCTCTGCGTTCATGCAATATCAATTTTCCCGTGGCACAGGTAATGGTCAATCTTGCCCCTGCTGATACAAAAAAGAGCGGCTCGGTGCATGATATGGCTATATTCATGGCAGTGGTCAAGGCTATGCGTATGATAAACGGCGAACTCGACGGCTGTTCATTCATAGGCGAGATATCCCTCAACGGCGATATCAGGCGTATCAACGGCGTTCTGCCAATGGTGATGCTTGCACGTGAAATGGGCGTAAAGGCTGTATTCGTCCCGTATGACAACGCCTCTGAAGCCTCGGTTATCGACGGTATCGAGATCTACGGCGTGAAAAATGCGGAACAGCTCATCATGCATTTCCGTGACGAGGAGAAGCTTTCGCCTTTCCCGCACTATGACATCCCCGAAGCCGCATACAACGAGGTGCTGGATTTTGCCGATGTAAGAGGTCAACAGTCAGCCAAGAAAGCCCTTGAAATAGCGGCGGCAGGCGGACACAACGCTCTGCTCATAGGTTCACCGGGAAGCGGTAAGAGTATGCTGGCAAAGCGTATGCCTTCCATACTTCCGCCCCTCACCTTTGAGGAAGCGCTTGAGACTACGAAGATACATTCGATATCGGGACTCCTCAGCGAGGATATGCCCATAATCACAAAGCGGCCTTTCCGCTCACCGCATCACACCATTTCCTCAGCAGGACTGGCCGGAGGCGGCACTATCCCACATCCCGGCGAGGTATCTCTTGCTCATAACGGCGTACTCTTCCTGGACGAACTTGCTGAATTTGACCGCAAGACCCTGGAGATACTACGTCAGCCGCTGGAGGACAGAAAGGTGACTATCGCCCGTGCTTCGGGTACAGTTACCTACCCATGCACCATTATGCTGATAGGAGCGATGAATCCGTGCCCATGCGGATATTTCGGCCATCCCAAGAGAAAATGCATATGTCCGCCCAATAAAGTGTCAGGCTATCTTTCAAAGATATCAGGCCCTCTCCTCGACCGCTTTGACCTTCATATCGAAGTCGCTCCCGTGGAATTCGAGGACCTTTCATCAAAGGCAAAGGAAGAACCTTCATCCGCTATCAGAGAGCGTGTAATAGCTGCAAGGAAGATACAGGAGGAAAGATTCAGAGATACGGGTATAACCTGCAATGCTCTGATAACTCCCGATAAATTGCAGGAAATGTGTCCTATGGACGACAGCGCCGAGAAGCTGATGAAGAATGTATTTGACAGATTAGGTCTCAGTGCAAGAGCGTATGACAGGATACTGAAAGTGGCAAGGACCATTGCCGATATCGACGGCTGCGAGGTCATAAAGAAGCAGCACGTTGCAGCTGCTGCACAGTTCAGAAGTCTCGACAGAAAGTACTGGACAGGACAAAAATAAAAAGGAAAAAGTAATAAATGACTGAAAATACAGTAGATAATTCATTAACTTACAGAAAAAAACGCAGTTCGGGCATAGATATAGTAAAAATATTTGCGGCAGTTCTGGTGGTAGTCGTACATTTCTTCTATCATACCGGATTCTACACATCAATTCCAATAACAGGCACAGAATTTTTATTTCCGCTGGAAGTACTGTGGATCGCATATACCTGTGTTCCCCTTTTCATGATAGCAACAGGCTATCTCATGAACAGCAAAAAGCTGTCAAAGAAATACTACAAAAGCATGATGAAGGTCATAGTCCTGTATCTCATATGCAGCACCATTTGTATGATATACAAGCGGCTGCACGGGCAGGAACTGAATCTATGGGATATCCTGCGTGGCTATCTCAGGTTCTCTCACAGCGATTATGCATGGTATGTCGAACAGTATATAGTAATGCTGCTGATAATACCGTTCCTTAATCTTGCATTCAATGGGCTGAAAAGCAAAAGGCATCATATCGCACTTCTTGCTACGTCGATATTTCTCTTTTCGGTTGCGCCTGTATTCTTCATAGGCTTCGACCCCGAAAAGCAGATAAAGCTGTTTCCCGAGTATATCAACAACGGCTACCCCATAGCCTACTACTATCTGGGATGCTTCATCAAGCGCTATCCGCCGAAAAAAACGGCTTCAAACAAGCTGTTTGCGGCATCGCTGGCTTTTGGTGCAATGCTGTTTCTTGCGGTAACATCATACATCCAGACACAGAAAAATGAAGGGAATTATTTCCATTCCTATCATTTCTTCAATTATTGTTCCTATCCCGTATTTGCGGAGGCGGCAGGCATTTTCCTGCTTCTTTTCGATATAGACATCAGAAACGTGGCTGCGGCAAAAGTGCTGTCTGTCTTGTCAGAGACGACACTTCTCACCTATCTGCTGTCCGTGATATTTGATTCGAGATATTACGGCACATTCAACATGAAGTACCAGTACCCCGACTTTATGCTTCGTTTCAGGCATTTTCATGAGATAGTGCCGAAGGTGTACATATTCTCCCTTATATCCGCATTTGCTGTACTGATATTCTATAAGCTGTGCGGATACACGATAAGCTATCTTAGGCAAAACCGCACAGATCAAGCCTGACGTTTTTGCCTTGAAAAAAAGGAGATCAAATGAGATCAGCATTCAAGAAACTGCCGTCTGAAAAACACAGTATTGACGGCGGACTGCTTTTTGCAGTAACCATATGTGCGGCGCTGAGTACGCTGCTTATATATTCTATCGTAAAAAACAAGATGATCGAAGGAATCGGCGCCAGCTACTGGCAGACACAGCTTTTCTCGATGGCTGTGGGAATCGTTATAGCTGTGGTCATATCCTTCATCGATTACCATAAACTGGTAAAGCTTTGGTTCATCTTCGCACCTGTGGCGCTGTTTCTGGTAGCGCTGACCTTTACGGGACTGGGTTACCGGCGAGACGGTGCGGATGATAAGGCGTGGCTTGATATCGGTTTCGTCCTCTTCCAGCCATCAGAGATACTGAAGCTGGCGTTCATACTCACTTTCAGCTACCACCTTTCAAGGGACGAGGAGGAGATGAACAAACCAAGCCACATGGCCCTGCTGCTGATACATGGTATGATACACATTGGTATCGTCGGATTGCAGGGCGACTACGGAACAGCTATAGTATTTGCGGCAATATTCGGCTTTATGATATGTTCCGCAAGGATATCGTGGAAGTACCTGCTGGCAGCGCCTTTTGTCATTGCGGCAGGCGTAGCGGTGATGTGGTTCTTCTTCCTTGGACAGGAACACAAAAAGCGTATCCTCATACTCTTCCACCCGGGAACAGACCCGGAGTATATAGAGTATCAGCAGGATCTGGGACTTTCCGCACTGAAATCAGGCGGACTTTTCGGAAAGGGACTCTTTGCCAATGCGGATAAATATATATCCGTTCCCGAAATGCACAACGACTTTATCTATACCTATGCCGGACAGGTATTCGGCTTTGTCGGATCGATGGGTATACTCATCATACTGGTCTACATTTGTCTGAAGATATTCGGAGACAGCAGAGTTACCCGTGACCATCTGGGCAAATTCATATGCATGGGCGCATTCGGACTTGTCTTCTCGCACTGTGTCATGAACATAGGCATGGTGCTGAAGGTTGCCCCGGTTATCGGCGTACCGCTGCCATTCCTCAGCGCCGGCGGTACAGCGCTTATCAGTATGTACGCAATGATAGGACTTGTCCTCAGTACATACAGCCACCGTGCAAAGAATTACAATGTCTTCTACGACGAGGACGATGAAGAAGACGAATGATATTGCTCCACCAACTAAACCTTGCCTTCAAATGCTTGACATAAAGAAAAATTCTCAGCGTCAGAAAAACTTGAAATGCGTCAGCATTTCTGCGTTTTCCTTTCTTGATAATTTTCCTCTCTGTCTTCGCCTTTTTGACAATGTTTAATTGGTGGAGCAATAGTAAAAATGCGGATGATTTTCATCCGCATTTGCTTTATACTAAAATATCAGGGCGAGCGGAACTCGCCCCTGCAAATTGAAAATCAGATTTGCAGGGGCATTTTCCGAGCGCCCTTAAATATGGTCAGAAACAGATGGTATCGATTATTTTACGTTAAAATAATCCTTATCTTGCGGTTGTGGAAGTACGGTGTTCGTTTTCGTGTTTATCGGATTTTTCGCCGTCAACACCGTCTATGACATCTTTTGCAGCGTCGCCTGCGCCGTCGATAATATCCTCGCCTGCATCCTCGACACCGTCAATAACATCGTCAGCGTAGTCTCCGGCATCCTTTATCTTATTACGGGAAGTAGTATCTTCGTGGTGTTCATAGTTGCTTTCGTATTCTTCTTCCGTAGTGGGGATCTGTATACCGTGGTCAATATCCACATCTGAACGGTCATCCATATCGCCGCAAGAAGTGAAAGCTGCACAAACAGAAAAAAATACGGAGCATATTGCTAAAAGCTTTTTCATACAATATCATCCTTTATAAATAGTCGTTGTGGAGAGCTTTTCCACAACGCATTTTTATTGTTTACGAATTTTTCTTGATTATCCACAGGGTTTTCAACTTTTCACCCTTGAAAAAAACGGCATTTCTTCGTAGTTTTCCACTTTTTCCACCAAGTTTTCAACAATGAGGTCTGAGTATCCACATCTGTTTCAACACCGTGTTGAAAACTTATCAACCCTATTGTGGAGTATTTTTAGGATTATATTGCTGTTAAATTACGGTTAAATGCAGAAAAATATTGATTCATGTTTTATTATGTGATATAATTAGTCGTAAATATACAGATCGTTAACAGGAGGAAAATATGTTTCAGGGATTTTCACAGGAGGCGCTTGACTTTCTGCTTGGTATAAGGCTCAACAACAGCAAGGAATGGTTCGAGCCGAGAAAAAGCATCTACACAGAGAAGATATTTGAGCCCATGAAAGCGCTGGCGGAGGAGCTTTTTGTGCCATTTCAGGACACCGAGGGAATGATGTACAAGGCTGGCAGGATCTACCGTGATGCTAATTTTCCGCCATATCTCCACTACCGTGACACAATGTGGATATATGTGAGATATGATGCGTGGTACTGGAATAAGACTCCTACCCTTTTCTTTGAGCTTTCCCCCGAGGGAGCGGAGTACGGATTCCGCATAGAAAAGCCGGAAGCATCAGTCATGGAGCGTTTCCGCAGTCAGCTTTCCGAGGATCATGAGCCATTTATCAACATGGTGAATGAAGTTGTTGAAAACTTCGGGCTGACCATCGGCGGAGAGGAATACAAGAGGAAAAAGCCCTGCAATGTTCCCGAAGCTGAGCAGTTTTTCCTGAAAAAGGGGCTTAGCCTCAGCAAAAAGACAGGCGCAGGTGATGTACTTTTCAGCCATAAGATAGCGGAAGAAGCAGTTGAGGTATTCGAGGGGCTGAGGGAGATAAATGATTATTTCCACGAAATAGTGGAGATCAACGATCTTGCAAAGGCGCTGGAAAAGGAAGCCGAAATAACCGCCGAGCCCGAACCCGAAATAAAAATGATAAAAGCCCCCGAAGTAGACTTCATGTGGTAGCCGCTGAGCGAGCGGCGGCGCAGTCACGAATCGCTCGCAAGCTGACGGCAGCTTGACCCCGATCACGAATCGCTCGTAAACTCGCTTACATTGTACGTTAACGTTAATCTGCTTTCGCTCGCCGTCACTAAAGATGTTTATGATCGCATGATACATTTGTTTGGAACGCCGCCCTCGGCGTTCCACAATGAACACGTAAAATGTATAAATAACGCAATGAATAAGGATAAACAATCGTAGGGGCGCACAGTGTGCGCCCTCATATGTTTTCAGCGGCAGCGATCTGTAGGGAACGCCGCCCTCGGCGTTCCACAATGAACACGTAAAATGTGTAAATAACGCAATGAATAAGGATAAACAATCGTAGGGGCGCACAGTGTGCGCCCTTGCTTGGTTTCAGTATTACACGATGAACGGGAAATTTTATTGTAGGGGCCGCCTTTGGCGGTCCTTTGCTTTTTCGTGTTTTTTTGAGGACCGCCGCAGGCGGCCCCTACATATCGTATTGCTGAATAAGGTCGAGAGGAACTTGCCCATGCAATATAACTCCGTATAGGTACAAATATACAAAAATTCATTGTTTTTACATTGAAAAAAATCCTTGCATTTCAGCTCGATTTATGTTATTATATAAGGTAGAATGTTCTGCCATGACATATTATGGCAAATAATAATACGCATATTCACTGTGCGAGTTGGGAGATCAGTATGCCAAAGAGAACGGACATCAATAAAATCATGATCATCGGTTCAGGCCCTATCATCATCGGTCAGGCCTGCGAATTTGACTATTCTGGAACTCAGGCCTGTAAGGCTCTGAGACAGCTGGGATACGAGATAGTTCTCGTTAACTCAAACCCCGCTACCATTATGACAGACCCCGATGTTGCTGATATCACTTATATCGAGCCTCTTAACCTTGAGAGACTTACCCAGATCATCGAGAAGGAGCGTCCAGACGCTCTCCTGCCTAACCTTGGCGGTCAGTCAGGCCTTAACCTCTGCTCTGAGCTTGATCAGGCAGGTGTTCTGAAGAAGTACAATGTACAGGTCATCGGTGTTCAGGTTGACGCTATCGAGCGTGGTGAGGACCGTATCGAATTCAAGAACGCTATGAGCGAGCTTGGTATCGGTATGCCAAAGAGTGAGGTCGCTTACACTGTTGATGAAGCCGTTAAGATAGCTGAAAAGCTCCGCTATCCTGTTGTTCTTCGTCCTGCTTATACCATGGGCGGCGCAGGCGGCGGTATGGTATACAACGTCGATGAGCTCAAGGTCGTATGTGCAAGAGGTCTTCAGGCTTCTCTCGTTGGACAGGTCCTCGTTGAGGAATGTATCTTCGGCTGGGAAGAGCTTGAACTCGAAGTTGTACGTGATGCTGAAAACAACAAGATCACAGTTTGCTTTATAGAGAATATAGATCCTATCGGTGTTCATACAGGTGATTCATTCTGCTCAGCTCCTATGCTGACTATCCCTGAGGACGTTCAGAAGGAATTACAGGAAATGTCCTACAAGATCATCGAGTCTATCGAGGTAATAGGCGGATGTAACTGTCAGTTTGCCCGTGATCCCGAGACAGGACGTATCGTTGTAATCGAGATCAACCCAAGAACTTCACGTTCTTCTGCACTTGCTTCAAAGGCAACAGGCTTCCCTATCGCTCTTGTATCAGCAATGCTGGCCTGCGGTCTTACACTGAAGGACATCCCATGCGGAAAGTACGGCACTCTTGACAAGTACGTTCCCGACGGTGATTATATAGTAATCAAGTTCGCTCGCTGGGCTTTCGAGAAGTTCAAGGGCGCTGAGGACAAGCTGGGCACTCAGATGAAAGCTGTCGGCGAAGTAATGAGCATCGGCAAGACTTACAAGGAAGCTTTCCAGAAGGCTATCCGCAGCCTTGAAAAGGATCGCTACGGTCTCGGCTTTGCAAAGAATTTCAATAGTATGACTAAGGATGAGCTCATGAACGAGCTCCGCTACCCTACAAGCGAGAGACAGTTCGTTATGTATGAGGCTCTCCGCAAGGGCGCTACAGTTGATGAGCTCCACGATCTTACAAAGATAAAGAAGTACTTCATCGAGCAGATGAAGGAACTGGTTGACGAGGAAGAGCAGCTCCTTACAATGAAGGGCAGCGTTCCTGCTGAGAATGTACTGAAGCAGGCTAAGCTTGACGGCTTCTCAGACCGTTACCTCAGCTCTCTCCTTGAAGTTACCGAGGAAGAGATCAGAAACGCACGTATCGGCTTCGGCATCAAGGAAGCATGGGAAGGCGTTCACGTAAGCGGCACAAAGAATGCAGCTTACTACTACTCAACATATCACCTCGACGAGGATAAGAGCCCTGTAAGCACAGAAAAGCCAAAGATCATGATCCTCGGCGGCGGTCCTAACAGAATCGGTCAGGGTATCGAATTCGACTACTGCTGCGTTCACGCTGCACTTGCTCTCAAGAAGCTGGGATTCGAGTCCATCATCGTTAACTGCAACCCTGAGACTGTTTCTACAGACTATGATACATCAGATAAGCTTTACTTCGAGCCTCTTACTCTTGAGGACGTTCTCTCCATCCATGAGAAGGAGAAGCCTGTGGGAGTTATCGCTCAGTTCGGCGGTCAGACTCCTCTGAACCTTGCTAACGACCTGAAGAAGTACGGCGTAAACATCCTCGGTACAACTCCCGAGACTATCGACCTTGCTGAGGACAGAGACCACTTCCGTGCAATGATGGATAAGCTTGGCATTCCTATGCCTGAGGCAGGTATGGCTGTAAACGCTGACGAGGCTATCGCTATCGCAAACAAGATCGGCTATCCTGTAATGGTTCGTCCTTCATACGTTCTCGGCGGACGTGGAATGGAGATCGTTCACGATGACGAGATGATGAGAGTTTACATGAACGCTGCCGTAGGCGTAACACCTGACAGACCTATCCTCATCGACCGTTTCCTCAACCACGCTACAGAGTGCGAGGCTGACGCTATTTCCGACGGTACAAACTGCTTTGTTCCATGCGTTATGGAGCATATCGAGCTTGCAGGCGTACACTCAGGCGACTCAGCTTGTATCCTCCCTGCCAAGAACCTGACAGACAAGCAGGTTGCAACTATCAAGGAGTACACAAAGAAGATAGCTGTTGAGATGAACGTATGCGGCCTTATGAATATGCAGTACGCTATCGAAGGCGATACAGTATACGTGCTTGAGGCTAATCCACGTGCTTCAAGAACAGTTCCGCTGGTATCAAAGGTATGCGATATCAACATGGTAAGGATCGCTACAGATATAATCACATCTTCACTTACAGGCAGACCTTCACCTGTTCCTGAGTTAAAGGACAAGCAGATCAACCACTACGGTGTAAAGGAAGCTGTATTCCCGTTCAATATGTTCCCTGAGGTTGACCCTGTTCTCGGACCTGAGATGCGTTCAACAGGCGAAGTTCTCGGTATCTCACCAAGCTTCGGCGAGGCTTACTTCAAGGCTCAGGAAGCTACAAAGAACAAGCTCCCGCTGGAAGGAACTGTACTCCTCAGCGTATGCGACAGAGACAAGCCTGAGCTTATCGATATCGCTAAGGCATTCAACGAGATCGGCTTCAAGATCATCGCTACAGGCAAGAGCTACGAGATGATCAAGGAAGCAGGCATCCCTGCCGAGAAGATCTTCAAGATCTACGAGGGACGTCCGAATATCGCTGACGAGATCGCAAACGGCAATATCCAGATGATAATCAATACTCCTGCCGGCAAGACCAGTGCCCACGACGACAGCTATATCCGTAAGGCAGCTATCAAGCACAGAGTACCTTACATGACAACAATGGCTGCTGCAAAGGCAAGCGCAGAGGGTATCAAGGCTATCAAGAACAATACTCACCTCGGCGTAAAGTCACTCCAGGCACATCACGCTGACATCAAGTGAGTTTTCTGCGAATAGTTAATAGTGAAACAGCAATGGCGCACCATATGGTGCGCCTTTATTTTTGCAGGGGCGGATATCATCCGCCCGAATATGTATAAATATTGTAGGGGCAGCCTTCGGCTTCCCACGGTGAACAGGTAATAATATTGTAGGGGCCGCCTTTGGCGGTCCTTTTCTTTTCTTCGTGTTATATTGAGGACCGCCAAAGGCGGCCCCTACACAAAAAAGCGCACATATGTGCGCCTTTTTTACACAGCCTTATGTCGGTTGATGATAAGTCTGATTGAGTCATAGAGGTGAGGTTTCAGCTCGCTGATAGGACATGGATCCTCGTAAAGAATTGCCGAATAGCAGGTGGATGACACAAGCTCGATTATCATGAAAAGCATTATTTCGGGGTCCTTGAACTGATATGGTGCTTCCGAAAGCATACTGTAATACACATCTGAGAAGTTCACGTCCTCGTTGGATGTGGGGGATGTAAGGGCGGTTTTGAATATTCCCCAGCTGAGATTCTTGGAAATAAATGTGAGCAGCGACTGGTTGGCATTGAGCTGATTTATGATATTATCCACGATCTTGACTATCTTATCCTCGAAGCTGAGTTCATCCGTATTATTTCCGAGTGCGTCCACGGCGTTTCTGAAAAGCTGGCTGGATTTATGGGATATCAGCCTGTTGCGGATATCGTACTTATCCTTGAAATACAGGTAAAAAGTGCCCTTGGCAACACCTGCCTGATTAACGATATCAGTGATAGATGTTTTACTGAATCCCTTTGTTGTGAAAAAATCGAAAGCGGTTTTCAGCAGGTTATTCTCTTTGAGCTTTTTATTTACGTCAACTTTTCCCATTTTATTCTCCTTATTTCGGAAAGCCAAAAATGACTTTTTTGTTCTGGCGGGCAAATGATGATAAAGAGTTCTTTTTCTCATTATAACTCAGAAAACGTCATGTGTCAAGCATTAAAAAATGACCAATGATATTGATTCGGCTATCTGAAAATTGTGCAGGTCTACGAAATTTATGACTAATCGTCATTTTTTGAACGCTTCGGAGTTGACTAACGGTCATTTTTGTAATATACTGAGATTGTAAACAAAAATGAACACCGGTCATTTATACTGTATTATATACGAAAGGATGATACCATGCTGAAATTAGGTGAATGGATAGCACGGCACAGAGTTCTCATACTTATTATAGGTGTACTTCTGCTGATACCGTCTGCTGTCGGATTTCTCAACACACGTGTAAATTACGATATCCTCTCCTATCTGCCAAAGGATATAAACACTATGGTGGGTCAGGATATACTCAAGGATGACTTCGGTCAGGGAGGCTTCTCCCTTGTTATGGTGGAGGGCATGAGCGATAAGGAAGTCGCTGCAACTGCTGACAAAATAGCAGATATCGACCACGTTTCAAACGTTGTCTGCTATCAGTCGCTCACCGACTGCACCATACCAAAGGAGATTCTTCCACAGAAAGTCTACGACTTCTTCAACAAAGACGATACTACCATGATGGCAGTATTCTTCGATGATACCACTTCCGCAGACGGCACACTGGACGCCGTTGAGGAGATGAGGGCGGTCACCTCAAAGCAGTGCTTCATAAGCGGTATGTCGGCCATTACTCTTGATATGAAAAAGCTGACACAGAGCGAAACTCTCATATATGCCGCTATCGCTGTAGTACTTACAAGCATCGTGCTTCTCTTTGCTATGGATTCTTTCCTCATCCCTGTATTCTTCATGCTGAGCATAGGTTTCGCCATTGTCTGGAACCTTGGAACAAATATATTTCTCGGCGAGATATCCTTCATAACCCAGGCACTGGCGCTTGTGCTTCAGCTTGGAGTTACCATGGATTACTCCATATTCCTCTGGCACAGCTACAAGGAACAGCTCACACATTATCCAGATGACAAGAATAAGGCTATGGCTCATGCAATCGCCGGCACTATAACATCTGTTGTGGGAAGTTCATTCACAACAGTTGCAGGCTTCCTTGCAATGTGCTTCATGACATTCACTCTGGGTCTTGACCTGGGAATCGTAATGGCAAAGGGCGTTGTATGCGGAGTTATCTCCTGCGTAACGATCCTTCCTGCGCTGATTCTTGTATTCGACAAGGCAATAGCAAAGGCCTCACACAAGGACCTTATGCCGCAGTTTGGCAGAGTTTCCTCATTTATAGTGAAACATTCATGGATGTTCCTCATAGGAGCGATAGTTCTTCTCATTCCTGCCGCATACGGCAACAGCAACTACGGCGTTTACTACAAGCTGGACAGCACACTCCCGAAAGACCTCGACAGCGTTGTGGCAAATACAAAGCTTTCAGAAGAATACAACATGAACAGCACTCACATCCTTATGATAGATTCAGACCTGAGCGCTAAGGAGGCACACAAGCTGACAAGCGAAATGGAAAAAGTGGACGGAGTCAAATTCGCATTGGGCTTCAATTCGCTGGTTGGTTCGGCTATCCCCGAAGAGGTCATCCCCGATTCCGTCAGGGAAGTCCTAAAGAGCGATGAGTGGCAGATAATGCTCATAGGCTCTGAATACGAAGTTGCTTCCGACGAGGTAAACGAACAGGTGGCAGAACTGAATGACATCGCTGAAAAGTATGACGATGACGCAATGCTCATAGGCGAAGCTCCTGCAACAAAGGACCTTATCGAGATAACGGACAAAGATTTCAAGGTAGTCAACTTCCTTTCAATAGCCGCAATATTCCTTATCATAGCCTTCACATTCAAGTCGGTATCACTTCCGATAATACTTGTCTCGGTCATAGAGCTTGCTATAATGATAAACCTTGGAATATCCTGCTTCACAGGCACAAAGCTCTCATTCATCGCTCCTATAGTAATAGGCACGATACAGCTTGGCGCAACAGTTGACTATGCGATACTCATGACGACACGTTACCGCACAGAGCGCAGCAGCGGCAAGGACAAAAAGGAATCCATAGGCATAGCGCTGAGCACATCCATAAAGTCGGTAATCACATCGGCTCTGGGCTTCTTTGCGGCAACAGTGGGAGTTGCTCTCTATTCCGATATCGGACTTATCTCGGAGCTTTGTATGCTTCTGGCAAGAGGTGCGCTTATTTCCATGGGAATAGTTGTGACAGTGCTTCCGTCAATGTTCATGCTCCTTGACAAGGTCATCTGCAAAACAAGTGCAGGCTTTGGTCAGGACACCGAAAAGAAGCACAAACTCAGACTTGGATTTCTACATTAACACCGGCTTGCACGATGAAAAAACGAACCGTTTCTGATTGATAGAAAGGAAGTATCATTATGAAAACATATAATAAAGTCATCGCAGGTGCACTTGCTGTCCTCTTATCAGCAGGCGCTACAGGTTCGATCGCATATGCAAATAACAGCGGCGAAAAGAAGATCGTCGAAACAGATAAAGAAGAAGCAGGTGCAGACAGCGAGGAAAGCCGTAAGTCAAACGGTAAGTCTGCTTTCAAGGATGAGACTGTGTATGTACTCTGCAACAGCGACTCATCCGTGAAAAACGTGGTCGTAAGCGACTGGCTGAAAAATGCTCCCGCACTCAGTGATCTTGCAGATATATCATCTCTCAGCAACATCGAAAATGTCAAGGGCTGGGAGGACTTCACAGCTGACGGCGAGAAGCTGAAATGGTCAGCTGACGGAAACGATATCTACTACAAGGGAACTTCAGACAAAGAACTCCCCGTTGGCGTGACTATGAGCTATTATCTGGACGGCAAAAAAGTCACTCCCGAGGATATCAAGGGAAAAAGCGGTCATCTTGTCATACGCTGGGACTACACAAACAATCAGCGTGTTGTGACAGAGACAGGCGGCGAAAAGAAGGAGATATGCGTGCCTTTCATGGCGGCAAGTGCGGCAGTCCTCAGCACCGACAAATTCGTTAATGTTGAAGTGACTAACGGCAAGGTCATTTCCGACGGCGAGAAGCTTATCGTTGCAGGCATGGCTTTCCCCGGTCTTAACGGCAGTCTGGGACTTGAAGATGTGGAAGGCCTTGACGTTGAGATCCCCGAAAGCTTTCAGGTCGAGGCAGATGTGACAGATTTCGACATGGCTTCATCTGTTACAGTGGTTTCAAACGACATCTTCTCACAGTTCGACATTGACGGTACAACATCATTCGATGAGTTAAAGGATAAGCTTGGTCAGCTCAGTGAGGGAGCTGAAAAGCTGACGGACGGTACAGCCGCTCTCTACGATGGTATAAAGCAGCTTTCAGGCGGTTCGGGCGAATTGACTGACGGTATCGACAAGCTTCTCAGCGGCTCGGATGAATTAAAGAGCGGTGCGGATCAGCTTTCAGACGGCTCAGTAAAGCTTGGCGGCGGCGCTAAGACTCTCTCTGACGGTGCGGCAACCCTTGCAGACGGCATTAAAGATGCAAAGGACGGTTCATCCGCTCTGGCTTCAGGTGCGGCTCAGGCAAAGGACGGAGCAGCTTCTCTCAGCGACGGTGCAGCAAGTGCAAAGGACGGCTCTGCTCAGCTTAACGCAGGTCTGGGACAGCTTTCCGGCGGCGCAAAGGCTCTGGGCGACGGTATCGACTCCGCAAAGGAAGGTTCGGATTCTCTCGCAGCAGGATTCACACAGGTACAGGGCGGTGCATCCGAACTCAAAAACGGCGCTGCACAGCTTAGCGGCGGAGTTTCACAGCTGACGGACGGCAGCGCACAGGTGAAGAACGGCTCGGCAGCTCTGGCAGAGGGCGCATCCGAACTCAGCAAAGGTGCGGCAGTTTTAAGCGGCTCGGCTAAACAGGTATCAGATGGCATAAGCTCAGTCAAAGGCGGAGCAGATCAGCTTGCAGTCGGCATAGATTCGGCAAAAACAGGCGCAGATCAGCTTGCAGAGGGTGCTTCACAGCTGACAGCAGGTGCAGATCAGCTTTCACAGGGCATCGCTCAGGCAGGCGCTTCACTGGATACGACTATAGCCGCAAATGAACAGGCTCTTGCCGCATTGCAGGCGCTTTACGCTCAGTCACCTTCACAGGAACTGGCAGTTGCTGTCGGCACTTTACAGCAGACTATCGAAGGACAAAAGCAGATTTCGGCTTCTATGGCCGAAAACGGACAGCTTTCCGCAGGCGCTCAGGCAGTAAAAGCAGGCTCACAGCAGCTTGACGCAGGTCTGGGACAGCTCAGCGAAGGTCTCGGCAGCGCTCAGACAGGTTCAGCTTCATTGCAGCAGGGACTTGCACAGCTTGACGAGGGCGGCAAGGCTCTGGCAGGCGGCGCAGAACAGCTTTCGGGCTCATCGGCACAGCTTTCAAAGGGAGCCGCTGATCTCTCAACAGGTGCGGCTTCACTTGACGGAGGTATCGCATCTCTTGCAGACGGAAGCACTGCTCTCACAGGCGGACTTGATTCCCTTATCGCAGGCATAGATCAGCTTTCCGCAGGCAATATCAGCCTTAATGACGGACTGAAAAAGCTTTCCGCAGGGGCAGTTGACCTCAGCGGCGGATTCGGTCAGGTCACAAACGGCGCTGCTGCTCTTGACAGTGGTCTTGCACAGCTTAAAGAGGGTTCATTCGCTCTCAGAGGCGGTATCGGTCAGCTTGCAGATGGTGCAGGCGCACTTGACGGCGGACTTTCACAGCTTCTCAGCGGCGGCAGTCAGCTTTCGGGCGGAGCAAAAACTCTCTATGATTCCGTACTCACTCTCAGCGGCGGAGCAAAGAAGCTTTCCGACGGCGCAGGCGAACTGAATACAGGTATCGGCACTCTTGCAGACGGAAGCACAGCCCTTGTTGACGGCGTTTCACAGCTTGAAAGCGGCGCTAAGGAGCTCAACAGCGGCATGATAAAGTTCAATGACGAGGGAATATCAGTGCTGACAGGCGCAGTAAATGAGGAGCTCCCTGATATAATCGACAGATTCAAGGCGCTCCGTGACGCTTCAAAGTCATACAACAGCTACTCGGGAATCTCCGACGATATGGACGGAAGCGTAAAGTTCATCTATATGTTCGACGGAGTCGGCTGATAATTTTCCCCGTATAAATGCAAACAGCTCCCCCATGACAGTATCAGGCTGTCATGGGGGAGCTTTATTATTGCGCCACTAAGTAAAAACTACAAAAAAAGACTGCCGTTTACCGTGATTTCTGCACAGAAAATAATTGACATTAATTTCCCTGCGTGATATAATAAAATGTGTATGTGCGGACGATATCCGTGCATAAACTATATGGTAAACAAACAGATTTGGAGATAGTACATTGATTAAAACAGTTAACGGTTTGAAGATAAATTACGAGGAGAAAGGCGAGGGCGACCTGATAGTCCTCCTGCACGGATGGGGCAGCAATATCACTCTTTTTGCCAACCTCATCGACCTCCTTTCAAAGAAATATAAAGTCGTGGCTATGGATATGCCGGGCTTCGGAAAAAGCGAAGAACCCAAGGAACCATGGGATGTAAGCGCATATGTGCAGTTCGTTATCGACTTCCTCAAAGACTACGACACAAAGGAAGTAATGCTCCTCGGTCACAGCTTCGGCGGCAGAGTCATCATAAAGATGCACAGCCTGCCTGAGCTTCCTTTCAGGGTGACAAAGGTGATACTTGTTGACAGCGCAGGAATCATGCCGCCAAAGTCCAACAAGAAAAGCTTCCGCACCTACTACTATAAAGTTGGAAAAGCCATACTCTCAACAGGTATCGCTCAGAAGCTTGCCCCCGATGCACTGGAAAACTTCCGCAAGAAGATGGGAAGCGCCGACTATGCCGCAGCTTCACCTATGATGAGACAGGTCATGGTCAAGGTGGTAAACGAGGACTTAGAGCCTTACCTGCCGAATATCAAGTGTCCGACACTGCTTGTATGGGGCGTAAACGATACTGCAACTCCCCTTTCCGACGGCGAAAAGATGGAGAAGCTCATCCCCGATGCAGGGCTTGTCAAGCTGGAAAATGCAGGACATTATTCCTTCCTCGAACAGCAGTTCACATTCAACCGTGTAATGTGCTCATTCATGAAGATAGATGAGTAAATAGTTGTAGGGAACGCCGCCCTCGGCGTTCCACAGTTAACGTAACAAATAACAATTCCATATTTATTACATGAACGAATTATATGTCAATATCATTTATTGATTATTGCATATTTGTAAGGTTCAATACGGAACGCCGAGGGCGGCGTTCCCTACAGATTAAGGAGATTGGATATGTTTACAGTTTTATGGATAGTTTTCGCCGCAGCGGCGCTTATCGGAATAATTTTATACGGGCTGAGAGAGTTCCATATGCTTCAGCTCAACGGCTACAAGACTCCCGAGCATTCATGGTGGATGAAGAAGAACAAGAGACGTTATCTCTACCCCGGTCTGCTGTTTGTATTGCAGTTTCCGCTGCTTCTCCTCACCGATAAGATCGGCATTATCATAATGACTCTGCTCAATGCAGTGTTCATCAGCGTATACAAGCCGGGCAAGAAGTTCAAGAAGCCATTCAAGTATACTGCCCGTGTCAAGCGTATGCTCACCACATTCGGAATACTTATTGCTGTATTTTATATAATCGCTTTTGTACTCGGCAAAAAGGCAGGAACTTCCCCCACAGCCACACCGCCTGTATGGTTCGGCAATAAGTGGAGTTTCATCCTTGTTGGTTCAGCACTTTACCTGACAGCAGTTCTCGTTCCGCTTTCAAACATTATCAACAAGCCTATCGAGAATTCCATCAACAAGTGGTACATCAACGATGCAAAGCGCATCCTCGGCGAATGCCCTACACTCCACAAAGTCGGCATCACAGGAAGCTATGGCAAGACCAGCATGAAGTTCTACCTTGATGAACTTCTCAACTCAAAGTACAACACACTGAAAACTCCCGAGAGTTTCAACACTCCCATGGGCGTTACAATAACTATCAGAAACTATCTGAAGCCCACTCATGAGTATTTCATCTGCGAGATGGGCGCAAGACGAGTTCACGAAATAAAGGAACTTTGCGACATCGCAGAGCCGCATGACGGTATCATCACTTCCGTCGGCCCTCAGCACCTTGAAACATTCGGCTCTATTGAAAACGTGCTGAATACCAAGTTCGAGCTTGCCGACTGCGTAAAGGCAAAGGGCGGAAAGATATACTTCAACGGCGACAATGAGCTTATCCGCAAGAAAGCCCCCGAGTACGAAGGAGCCATCCTTTACGGACTTCAGGAGGGCAATGATTACCGTGCAACTGATATATCGGTATCTTCAAGAGGTACTGAGTTCACAGTTACTGCTCCCGGCGGCGAGAGCCACAGATTCTCCACAAAGCTTCTGGGCGAGCACAACGTACAGAATGTCCTCGGCGCTATCGCCTACGCTCACGGCACAGGCATACCGCTTGAAAAGCTGACACTTCCCGTTAAGCGCATACAGGCTGTACCTCACCGTTTACAGCTTCTCGACAAGGGCAACGGCCTTACATTCATCGACGACGCTTACAACTCCAATCCCAGCGGATGCCGTGCGGCACTGGCTGTACTGGAGCTTTTCGATGCCTGCCGCATACTGGTAACACCGGGTATGGTCGAGCTTGGCGCAAAGCAGGAGGAGCTGAACTTCGAGTTCGGTCAGGAAGCCGCAAAGTCGTGCGATTACATCGTCCTTGTGGGCAAGGAGCAGACAAAGCCCATCTACAACGGTATCAAGGACGCAGGCTACGATATGAACAATGTTTACGTTGCTGACGGTCTCAACGATGCCCTTGCAAATGTACAGGCATACCAGACCGACAAGAAGAAGGTTGTCCTCTTAGAGAACGACCTCCCCGACAACTATTGAGCCGCTGAGCGAGCGGCGGCGCAATCACGCTGCCGCTCGTAAACTCGCTTACTCTTTACAGGCAGGCAAGTCTGCTTTCGCTCAACGATAATAAAATTGATTAATAATCTATAATTCATAATTAACGAAACAAGAAAAGAAGTTTAATTATGAATTACGAATTAAATATAAGGAGTTTTTATTATGAAGATCAATCTTGCAGTACTTTTCGGCGGAAGAAGCGTCGAGCATGAAGTTTCCGTAATTTCCGCAGTTCAGGCAATGGCAAGCATCAATAAGGAAAAATATAACATCATCCCTGTATACATGACAAAGAAGAGCGAATTCTACACCAGCGAGAAAATGCTGGATATCAACAGCTTCAAGGACATCCCCGCTCTCCTTGCTGAGTCAACAGAATGTGTATTCGTAAGAAGCGAAGGCAAGGTACAGCTGGTTCGTCAGAAGATAAAGAAGTTCGGCTCAAATCTTATTTCTGATGTAGATATCGCATTCCCTATCGTTCACGGTACAAACGTTGAGGACGGCGCTCTCCAGGGCTATCTCCAGACTCTTGACCTGCCGTATGTAGGCTGTGATGTTCTTGCATCAGCTGTAGGCATGGACAAATATGTCATGAAGATATTACTTAAAGAAGCAGGCTTCCCTGTGCTTGACTGCTGCCGCTTCTCATCATACGAGATCGACGACATGGATAATATGATCGCTCAGGTAGAAGCTAAATTCGGCTACCCTGTTATCGTTAAGCCTATCAACCTTGGTTCAAGCGTTGGTATCTCAAAGGCTAAGGACCGTGACAGCCTTATCAACTCCATCGAGGAGGCTTTCCAGTTCGCAGACCGTATACTCGTTGAGCCTGCTGTTGTACAGCTGAAGGAGATCAACTGCTCAGTCGTAGGCGACAGCGAGGAAGCAGAGGCATCTGTATGCGAGGAGCCTGTACAGGCAAGCAGCGATGAGATACTCAGCTACGATCAGAAGTACAAGGGCGACGGCGGCAAGAACGGCTCAAAGAGCGGCGGCGGAAGCAAGGGCATGGCTACTCTCAAGAGAAAGATACCTGCTGAGATAACTCCCGAACAGGATGAATTCATCCGCAGGACCGCAGTTGACGCATTCCGCTACCTTGGCTGCAACGGCGTTACACGTATCGACTTCATGATAGATATGGCTACAGACAAGGTCTACATCAACGAGATAAACACTATCCCCGGTTCACTGGCATTCTACCTCTGGGAACCTAAGGGTGTGAAGTATCCCGAACTGCTGGAGCGTCTCATTCAGCTTGCACTGAAGCGCTACAGACAATCCGAGAAGATAAGCTATACATTTGATACAAATATCCTCTCAATGGGCGGAAGCTTCGGCTCAAAGGGAAGCAAGAGATAAACAGTCCGTCATGATATAGGAGGAGGATATGAGGAGATTCAGTTTCATACCAAAAGCAGAGCTGATGAGCGAGGAATTACAGTACACCAAAAAGCCTTTCGGAAAGAAGGAGTCCCTGCTTATTTTCGGTTTATTTATAGTAGCAGTATTTGCAATGATGTCCATCTTATTACTTACCGGACATTACGGGGTAATCTTTTTCATGCTTGGTCTGATATCTTTATCAATTGGTATCTACTCTTTCAAGTTACAAAGCAGGCTGGGCGATCTGCTATCGATAGCAGTCGGAGTGCTTATGTTCTATTGGACAATAGAACTTGAATTCGGGGATAAAGAACCTGTATTTTTCAGGAATATTGCGGTAATAACTATCGTGATCATCGCAGTATTCCTGATGATCATCCCGCTGGTACGCCGCATCTTCCTTGTGAAGAGAGCGGAAAGGTGTACAGTGGATGTCAAAGCCATGCTGAACGACGGTCAGAAAGACATTGATTTCAGCGAAGAGCTACCAGTGCCGACTGCATATGTAAACAAAGACGGCGAGACAGTTATTAAAAATATTGGCATTGGCACCAAAGGCTATGAGTATATCTACAGCTACAACGGAAACAGATACATCGTAAGAATGGCTCCCTCCAGGAGAGATAAAATGTACAGTCAGCACGGCAGACAACTGAAAATGAAGATAGTCCCTGATGAGCCCGAGAATTATTTCCACACAGGTGTTCTGGGCTATATACCGCTTGGCAGCTTCATTTTCAGAGAGATAGTGTGTGCCGCTGTTGTTGCGTTTCTGATATGGAAATTCTGCATATAACGCCAAAAGGCTTTATATATCATTTATTTCAAAAAAAGGAGTGTTAGCAATGACCGAAAAAGAAAAACAGCAGTCGGGCGAGCTTTTCGACCCGAAAGACCGTGAACTCGTAACAGAGCGTATCAACGCAAACAAGCTCTGTGCAGAGTACAGCAACATCACATACAATGACTTCCAGAAAAGAGAACGTCTCTTTGACAGGATCGTATCACTCAAAGGCGAGAATGTTATGGCTGAACCGGGATTCAGATGTGATTACGGCTATAACATAATCATCGGAGATAATTTCTTCGCAGAACGCAACTGTCTTATCTACGACAGCGCAGAAGTAGTATTCGGCGATAATGTCTTTATCGGTCCGAACTGCACTATCTATACAGTTTCACGTCCTAAGGATGCTGAACAGAGAAATAAGGGCCTTATGCTGGCTAAGCCTGTAAAGATCGGAAGCAACGTTGATATCGGCGCTAATGTTACCATCCTCGGAGGAGTTACTATCGGCGACAATGTTGTTATATCAGCAGGCAAGATCATCGATAAGGACGTTCCATCTGATTCTGTTATATAATGCGGTACTGAACAAGTACGTTCCATATTTTGCCGTAAAAGATATGACATAATATCAAATTAAAGAAAGAAGGCTGATCCATGAATACCCTGCATTTCCGCTATGCAGTAGAGATCGAAAAAACACGTTCCATTACCCAAGCAGCTGAGAATCTTTACATGGCTCAGCCTAACCTCAGTAAAGCTATCAAGGAACTTGAAACTACCCTGGGAATAACCATATTCCGCCGTACATCAAAGGGAGTAATCCCCACGGACCAGGGTATGAAATTCCTCAGCTATGCAAAGCAGATACTCATACAGCTTGACAATATGGAGGCTATACATTCTCCCGACAAGCCGAGAAACAACAAGCTGAGGATATCAGTACCGAGAGCGGGATATATCTCAAAGGCATTCTCCGAACATATAGCTACTATGGATGACCCCGATGATATGGAGGTATTCTTCTGCGAGACAAACTCCCTCCGTACTATCGAGAATGTCCGTGACAACGGCTACGATTTCGGCATAATCCGCTATAATACCGCCCATGAGAAGTATTTCGCAGACTTCCTCGCTGAAAAGAATCTGGACGGCAAACTGCTCTGGGAGTATGAAATGCTGGCGGTAATGTCTGCCGAGCATCCCTGTGCAGATGCGGAGATAATCACATATTCCGACCTTTCAAGCGTTTACACAGAGCTTGGACAGGGCGACGAGGCAGTGCCTTATGTATCGGGCGCTATCGAGAAGCTTTACGCTTCAAACCGTCCTGCTGATGTGCCTGTGAAGAAGGTATACACCTACGACAGGGGAAGCTCCATCGACTTCCTTCTGACAGTGCCCACAGCCTTTATGCTGGATTCGCCCGTACCTGCCAGCCTTTGCGGAAAGTACGGCCTTGTGCAGAGAAAATGCGAATTCAAGGACAACAGCTACAAGGATATGATAATCTACGCTTCGGGACACAAGCTTTCGGAAAACGAGCTGAAACTGGTGAACCGCCTTTACGAAGTAAGGAATGAAGCGGCATTCGGAGAGTATAAATAAACTATTCCAAAACGGAATAGAATTATTCCAAAAGTATATGGCAGAGGTCTGCCGTATGAACAGCTATAAAAGCCGGTCACTGACCGGCTTTTATTTTTATACCCTGATTTTGTCCCGTTATTCTGTATAATACAGGGAAATTATGCATATAGTAAATACTGCATTTGGTTCTTACGATATCGATAACGGAATATCGATATTCCGCTGTTATATTTGTGCAACATACCTTTATGTGATATAATATTAAATATATCACAGCAGTATATCAATGCTCCTGATCTGTCAATGGCGATATATCGGAGTTTACTGCTAATCTATCGTAAAGAAGGTATGGACAATGTTTGAAATTCTCGAAAAAAGAAGCCTTAATCCTACCGTTACTCTCATGACCATAAGTGCGCCAAGAGTAGCTAAAAAGGCTGAACCGGGCCAGTTCATCATCCTCAGGACAGATGAGGACGGCGAGCGTATACCACTGACTATCGCTGACTTTGACCGTGAAAAGGGTACAGTTACCATCATTTTCCAGATAGTAGGTGCTACTACAGAAAAGCTCAACCACCTGAATGAAGGTGAATGTCTCCACGATTTCGTAGGCCCTCTCGGCCGTGCTACCGAGACAGAGGGACTGAAAAAAGTCGCTGTCGTAGGCGGAGGCGTAGGCTGTGCTATC
Source organism: Ruminococcus flavefaciens FD-1 (assembly GCA_000174895.1). GTDB lineage: Bacteria > Bacillota > Clostridia > Oscillospirales > Ruminococcaceae > Ruminococcus > Ruminococcus flavefaciens_A. The sequence continues at coordinate 15,814 of ACOK01000105.1, read as the reverse complement.
GCTTATCCCGTAGCCAAGAAACTCCATTCTCTCGGCGTAGAGGTCCACTCTATCGTCGGTTTCAGAAATAAAGACCTCGTTATCCTTGAAGATGAATTCAGAGCAGCTTCATCAAAGTTCGTGCTTATGAGCGATGACGGTACAGCAGGCGAAAAGGGACTTGTTACCGACGCTCTCAAGAAGCTCATCGAAAGCGGTGAGAAGTACGACAGAGTTATCACTATCGGTCCTCTCATCATGATGAAGTTCGTCTGTCGTCTCACCAAGGAGTACGAGATACCCACTGTTGCTTCCATGAACCCCATCATGATCGACGGCACAGGTATGTGCGGCGGATGCCGTCTTACCGTAGGCGGCGAGACAAAGTTCGCCTGTGTTGACGGTCCTGAGTTCGACGGCCACCTCATAGACTTCGATGAAGCTATGGCAAGAGGCGCTATGTACAAGGATTTCGAGCGCCATGCCCATGAGGAGACCTGCAATCTGTTCAAGGAGGTAAAGTGATATGCCTAATATGTCTCTTAAAAGAAATGAAATGCCCGTTCAGGAGCCTGATGTAAGAAACAAGAACTTCAAGGAGGTCGCTCTCGGTTATACCGAACAGCAGGCTATCGACGAAGCTCAGCGCTGTCTGAACTGTAAGAACAAGCCATGTACAGGCGGATGTCCCGTACAGATAGATATCCCTGCATTTATCGCAGAGGTAGCAAAGGGCGACTTTGCTGCTGCTTATGATATAATCACAAAGTCAAGCTCACTTCCTGCTGTCTGCGGAAGAGTATGTCCTCAGGAAACACAGTGCGAGAGCAAGTGCGTAAGAGGCATCAAGGGCGAGCCTGTTGCTATCGGACGTCTTGAAAGATTCGTTGCTGACTGGCACAACGCTCAGCCTGAGACTGCTGTGAAGAAGCCTGCTTCAAACGGCCACAAGGCAGCTGTCATCGGTTCAGGCCCGTCAGGTCTTGCCTGTGCAGGCGACCTTGCAAAGAAGGGCTATGATGTTACTGTATTCGAGGCTCTCCACGTTGCTGGCGGCGTTCTCTCCTACGGTATCCCTGAGTTCCGTCTCCCCAAGACTATCGTCCAGAAGGAGATCGAAGGTCTGAAGGCTCTCGGCGTAAAGGTTGAGACAAACACTGTTGTGGGCAGAACTATGTCCATCGACGAACTTATGCAGGAGGAAGGCTTTGAGTCTGTATTCATCGGCTCAGGCGCAGGTCTCCCACGCTTTATGAATATCCCCGGTGAGAACCTCAACGGAGTTTACTCCGCTAACGAATTCCTCACACGTATCAACCTGATGAAGGCTTACAAGGAAGGCAGCTCAACTCCTATCAAGGCAGGCACAAAGGCTGTCATTGTCGGCGGCGGAAACGTTGCTATGGACGCTGCAAGATGTGCCAAGAGACTTGGCGCTGAGGTATACATTGTATACAGACGTACCGAAAATGAGCTTCCTGCCCGTGCTGAGGAAGTAGAACACGCTAAGGAAGAGGGCATCATCTTCAAGTTCCTCACAAACCCTGTTGAGATCAATGCTACCGAAAACGGCTGGGTAAAGAGCGTAAGATGCCAGGAAATGGAACTCTCCGAGCCCGATGCTTCAGGAAGAGCAAAGCCTGTACCAAAGGAAGGCGCATTCATCGAGATAGAGGCTGACTGCGTTATCATGTCCATCGGTACTTCACCTAATCCGCTTATCAAGTCCACTACAGCAGGCCTTGATACTCAGAAATGGGGCGGTATCATCGCTGACGAGAACGGCCTTACATCAAAGGAGGGCGTATACGCAGGCGGCGACGCTGTTACAGGTGCTGCTACAGTTATCCTCGCTATGGGTGCAGGCAAAAAGGCAGCCGCAGCAATGGATGAGTATATGCAGAATAAGTGATCCTCTGAACGAGGTGATATGATGACTAAGAATATTACCACGCAGACACTGTCAAGACTGCCGCTTTATTTCAATTATCTCACTTCGCTGCCCGAGGACAAGAAAAACGGAAATATCTCCGCTACCGCCATAGCAGAAGCTCTCGGTCTGAATGATGTGCAGGTGCGCAAGGATCTGGCATCGGTAAGCCGTGGAGGCCGCCCGAAAGTTGGCTACTCCGCCTCAGAGCTTATGGGCGATATCGGCAAGTTTCTGGGATTTGAGAACCATGACGGCGTTGTTGTGGCAGGTATGGGCAATTTGGGAAGAGCTATGCTGGAATGCGACGGCTTTGCGGATTACGGCTTCGATATCCTCTGCGGCTTCGACTGCGATAAACAGCTTGTCGGCACAGAGATAAACGGCAGGATAATACGTGATATTTCGGAAATGACGGAGTTCTGCCGCAGCAATAATATAAAGATAGGCATAATCACAGTTCCCGAGACTTCGGCTCAGGAGGTCTGCAATAAAATGGCGGAGGCAGGGATAGAGTATATCCTGAACTTTGCCGCCGTTCGCCTTAACGCTCCCGAGGGCGTTATGGTGCATAACGAGAATATCTCACTTACGCTGGCTATGCTTGCAAGATGTAAGTTCAGCGAGCAGTAATGTGACACATACGCAATTAAAGGGGCGGACCTTTCTCGGAAGGGTCTGCCCCCTTTCCTTTTCGTGGCAGTTGACATCTGAAAATAAGAGTGGTATAATAATTCTGCACGGAAACGGGCAATAATTCAACAGGAGATAGAAAAATGAAAAAAACAGTTGCATTCTTAGCTGCTGTAACAATGGCTTTATGCTCATTTGCAGCCTGCACAGACAATAAAACAACAAGTTCATCAGAAAGCTCATCAGAGGTCTCAGCTCCCGCAGTTCATGAGATAGCAGTTCCCTTCGACAGGGAAAAGGCTGAACCGCTGGTAAAAGAGGCTATTACAAACTACTTTAACGACATAAACAACGGAGATTTCAAGGCTTCCATGACATATCAGTATGACGAGGAGATGATGCCGGCTGCTGCTGTACTTTCCGGACTTGCATCAAAGGGCGATACTCCGGAAAAGGCTGTTGAAAATATGCTTGAAGCTTTTGAAAGCACATACAACGGACATACACTGAAACTCAATGAAATAGTCAGCGTTGAAAGCATCCCCGAGGAGGGCTATGTTCTCCTTGATGAGGCATACGGCAGACTTGCCGAAATGAACAAGCTTATCGAAAAAAGCGGAGATTCCATCGATCCCGATCATCTCAGCGAAGTGTATCAGGCTCTTACCGATTTCAGTGCATACAGAAGAGAATATGAAGAAGGCTATGACGTAGTGGCTTCTATTTCGGTAGATGACGAGACTAACGATCAGGAAATGCTGGTATACCGTACTGTCGGAGGAAACTGGCAGATAGATATGACAGTTCCTACTTATATGCAGGAGAATGAACAGGTACAGCTCGACAATACCGCTTCATCAACAGCAGGCTCAGCAAGCAGAGTGCTGAAGAAGATGAAGGAAGACGGAAAGGATATAAGCGGTACATTCATCATCAGCAAAGACGGTTCAAAGGATTATAAGGTACCGTCAGGCTTCGATATGTCCACTTTCCGTTCACTTTATGAAGAACAGTATAAGGGCGAAGCAGATGCTGATTACTTTATAGTAATAGATAATGAAATCGCTGTATACTCGGTATATGAGACAGCTGAAAAGAAGATCGGCATTTATCCTTTCGGCCTTACAATTAAAATGGACGGCGATAAGGTAAGCTATGAAGAGCTTGATGCTGACAGCAAATACACAATGGATCAGCTTTACGATAAATGCTTAAAGGTATTAGGCTGATAACGTAAAGTATTTAAGATAACTTTAAGATTATTTTAAGGTTAATGGGGTATTATATAATCGGATTAAGTAATCCCCCAATTCCCCTTCTATATTAATTCATTTTTTTGATCTGGCTATGCTTTGAAAATAAGCATAGCTTTTTACTTTATATAGATAATTTAAGCGGCTGCCTTCGGCGGCCCTCCTGACATTCTGTGTTATTGCAAGGACTGCCAAAGACAGCCCCTGCAAAATAATATTTAAATTGATTTCCGTGGGTGCGGGATAGGTTTGCTTGACAAAAAGGACACATTGTTATATAATTGTCTATGTATTGTCAGGTGATGCCTGACCTCTTATATATTGATAGGGGGAACATAATGAATACATTTCTTTTTATAATAATGCTGGTGCTGTCATTGGGAGCATCGTTCTGTTTCCTGAGGGAGATACGGCGTGATATGCGCAATGAAAAGCCGTCAAAACGTGAGGCGACCATCACCGGCCTTGCAAGAGGAGCGGCAGTTTTCCTTTTCTTTATTGCAGTTTCCGCAGCGGTGGGACTTATATACTTCGGCGTTTACTCGGACGGCTTTGTGCTGCTGGGACTTGCGGCGGCTGTGTCAATGCTGCTGTGCGAGCTGAACAAACGCAAAAGCAGTCCGCTTTTCGGTACTGCGGCAAAGGCAGTGTTCATTGCAGCCCTGCTTGAGGTGACAGTGTTCAACCTCCAGACTTACCGTATGTTCTTCGGCAATTTCCACGAGATGGAGTTCACTGCCGAGCAATGCGCCTGCGGTGACGGTGTCGAATACCGCCCGAAAGAGAAGGATATCGTCGTAAAGGGCAATAAATCGGCTATTTTCACATTCGATGATATAAACGAGCCGATAAGCAATGTCTATATTGACCTGTATTACGAATACAACTCAAGCGGTGCGGCTGTCTCAATCGACGCCATGGACGAGACTCAGACTACAGTCTACCGTCAGGGAATAGGCAAGGGCACTACCGTCAGGGATAAGTGGCATTCACAGTATATACCTCTCGAATTATCGGGAGATGTAAGCTCACTGAAGCTGACTGTTTCTCCGCTGACAGGAGGAATAATTTACATCGACGGCCTTTCATTCAACTCGCAGATACCTATTGATGTGTCGTGGGTGAGAGTGCTGATGATAATCGGTCTGACTGTATTCTTCTGCTGGATAATAAAATGCAGCAGCGCCCAGAAAAGCGTTATCAAAAGCGAAAAGCCATTCAGGAGAGCGGCTGTCATTATTACTGCCGCAGCCTGTGTTATAGCTGTTATCATTACAAATATGAAGCTTAACGGCATAGAATGGTCTTTCCTGCTGACTCAGGAGACGGGAAATCAGGTCTCTCAGGAACTTCCCGAAGCCTTTGAAAAAGGCAGCACACATCTCCTTGAAGGGCCTACCGAGGATGTACTGGAATTTGACAACATCTACGACAAGTCATACCGTGAAGCAAACGACATCAACATAAAATGGGACCATGTTTACTATGAGGGCAAATACTACTCATATTACGGCATAGCGCCTGTTATACTGCTGTTTCTGCCATATCACAAGATAACGGGATATTGCTTCCCCGACCAGGGCGCAGTGCTTATATTCTCTATAATCGGAATCATCGGTCTTACCTTTGTATTCATGGAGTTCATCAGGAAGCTGTTCCCGAAAACTCCTCTCGGACTGGCTGTGGCAGGGCTTGTGATACTCCAGACAGCCAGCGGAATATGGTACAGTGTAGGCCGTCCGCTGTTCTATGAAGTGGCAATGTCGGCAGGCTTCTGCTTTATGACATGGGCGGTATACTTTATGTTTTCGGCAAATATAGTGGGCGGAGGAAAGATATCCCTCCCACGTACAGCCCTTTCTTCGCTGTTTTTCGCAATAGCCGTACTGTCCAGACCTACTCTTGTGCTTTACTGTATATGTGCGGCAGGCTTTATGGTGTTCGCTCTGCCGAGGACAGCAGGTTTCCGCAGGACCAACGACGGCAAGAAGAAGCAGTGCATCTTTACAGCTTCGGGAGTCCGCTATCTGGTGTGCGCAATTGCACCTATGGCAGTGCTGGGACTTGCGCAGATGTGGTACAACTATGACCGCTTCGGAAATCCTTTTGAGTTCGGCATACAGTATTCGCTCACCATCAACGACTTCACAAAGGCGCAGTTCCATCCTCGCCTTTCGCTTATAGCGCTGTACAATTACCTGTTCAATCCGCCTGTATTCTCGGCAAGCTATCCATTTGTATCAACGGAATTCCAGTTCCTTGACACTAACGGATTCTTCTATGAGGACAGGATATCCACTCTCAATTCATCGGGACTTTTCTTCCTGGCGCTGCCGATGTTCGCATATTTCATTGCAGGCAAGGCGCTGAAGAGGATACCAGAGAAGAAGAAAAAGCTTCAGGCAATGGCGTATGTGGGGATACCCTGTGTGATAATCCCCGTGGTGATAATCGCTTCTGTATGGGAGAGCGGATATGCGGTCCGCTACATGGTGGATTTCTCATGGCAGTCCATTCTCGGTGCATATGCGATAATCTTCTATATTTACTCAAAGGTAAACGACAAGACAAAGCGTGACTTTATAAGGAAGTTCATATGCTTCTCTGTGCTGTGGACACTGGTGGTAAGCGGTACACAGTCGGTAAATCAGGCATTCCGCTACGGTACTGCAAATATGGATCATCCGAATGTAGCCTACGAAACAGAACAGCTTTACGCCTTCTGGAAATAGGCGGGGACGCCCCCGCCGGCGGGCACGATTCGCTCGTAAACTCGCTTACTCTGTACGTTAAGCATGATCTGCTTTCGCTCGTTGGCAAGCTGACGCCGGCTTGACCACAGTCACGATTCGCTCGTAAACTCGCTTACTCTGTGCGTTAAGCATGATCTGCTTTCGCTCGTTGGCAAGCTGATGCCAGCTTGACCACAGGCACGATTCGCTCGTTGGCGCTTCTTGTATTATTATATTTACCAAACTGTAGGGACGGCCATTGGCCGTCCCTATTTTTGCTGCTTTCTCCGTAAATTACCGTATATCCGATCGTAGGGGCGCACAGTGTGCGCCCTCAGTTGACCGTAAAAGTCGTTTTTGAGATCGATTATGTCAAGGGCACTCGGAAAACACACTACAATTTGGCTGTTCTGCGTGGACTTATGTAGGGGCGAGTTCCGCTCGCCCTCAGTTTGTCGTAAAAGTCATTTTTGAGATCGATTATATCAAGGGCACTCGGAAAACGCCACTACAATTTGGCTGTTCTGCGTGGACTTATGTAGGGGCGAGTTCCGCTTCATGCAATTTATAGAATATTTCTCCTTCACCACGAATACTATTATTACAGTGAAAAGGAGGAATGTCCCATGCAGGAAAAAACAGTGAAGCAGGATCAGAACCTTATACTGGAAAACAGGAAAAATCTCAGTATATCGGGCATAACCGATGTTGACAGCTTTGATGAGAAGTCCATCGAACTCTATACTCAGCTTGGAGAACTGACCATACAGGGCCGTGAGCTGCATATCGACTCTATGAGCGTAGAGACGGGAGATATGACTATAACAGGCGATATATGGGCGATAGTCTACGGCGACAAGGACAGGAAAGGCCCCATATCCGCTCTTGGGAAGCTGTTCCGATGAAAGTTCCCGAGACCTTTTTTACCGTCAGCGAGGAGGCATGGCTGTTCATGCTTTCCTGCGCTCTCGGAGCGGCTATAGGGCTGTTTGGCGAGCTTTTCAGGGCTTTCAGAAGCATATTCCCACATGGAGCATTTCTCACCGCCGTTGAGGATACAGCGTTCATGCTATGCTGGGGAGCGGCTCTGATGGCGTTCTCATCGGTTTGCGCACTTGGGCAGATAAGGGGATATTTCGTCCTCGGCAGTATCATCGGTGCGGTGCTGTACCGTGCAACGCTGGGACATATCCTTTTTGGAGCGGTCAGGAAAATATCCGCTTCCGTCAGGTCTGCCGCTGAAGTTCTGCTGGCGCCGCTGAGAAGATGCTGTGTATTTATACGTGCAAAAGCGATGGTCAAATTTGTGGGAAGTTCCAAAATTTTTGTAAACTCTATTAAAAAAGTAGAAATACTATTGCCAAAAGTACTAAACTTGTTGTATAATAAAACAGAAAATAATAAGAGAAAGAACGTGAAAAACGTTGTCAGGAAAAAGGAAACCACGTAAACGAAAAGGGCTTTTTAACCGTGGTCTGGTCAGACTTGCAGCTGTTGCTGTTATCATCGGCTGTACCGTTCTCCTCATTACTACCGAGAAGGACTGCCGTGAAAAGGAAGAGCAGATAACCGTCATCCAGAATAAGATAGACGCCTATGAAACGGAAAATGCTGAGCTTCAGCGTGTCCTCGACAGCGAGGATAAAGAAGCCTATATGGAAAAGGTCGCTCTCGAGGAAAGAGGATACGCTTATCCCGATGAACGCAGATTTTACGATACTACAAGGGACTAATCAGGCTTGCAGCGCAGGCCTTTAAAAAGGAGTTTATATATTTTATGCAGCAACTGGAAATTGGTAAGATCTACAACGGCAAGGTCAAGGGGATAACGCAGTACGGCGCTTTCGTCGATATTGAAGGCGGCGGCAGCGGTATGGTACATATTTCCGAGATCGCCAATACCTATGTCAGCGAGATCCGTGATCACCTTACTGAAAATCAGGAGGTCAAGGTCAAGGTCATAGGTATAAACGAAGCAGGAAAGGTAAGCCTTTCCATCAAAAAAGCAGCTGAAAATGGGGATTCAGCTCCGCAGCAGAAGCAGAGAAGAGGCGGCGACCGTGGTGACCAGCGTGAGCGCAGGGATAACCGTCAGAAGCCTAATATCTGGGAGCCGAAGAAGCAGACTCCTCCTTCTGAAATGACCTTTGAGGATATGATGTCACGCTTCAAGCAGACCAGCGAAGAGCGTATGTGTGACCTCAAGAGAAGCACCGACAGAAAAAACGGTACAAGAAGAAAATGAGCCTATGCCGCCCCTATAGGGGCGGCTTTTTGATTCTTTAATGAAAAAGCTTATTGATTAAGTGAAAGCGGATTTTTCTTCCGCTCATTGTGCGTAGTGCATAAAAATAAAGGGTTGTATTTTATATTAAAATGTGATATAATGATATATTATAACTCATTTGTGAAATAGAACTGCGGCATTTTCTGCCTTAAAGGAGATAGATGAATGAATATAGAAATAACAAGGATAAATCAGGGAATAGAAGAAAGTCCTCTTGATTACGTTAAATACGTTAATATGGACTACTATTACAAGCTCGGCTGTATAGTTGACGAGATAGAGAAAAACTGCCATACAAGACCTGTAATACTTATTGCAGGCCCCTCAGGTTCGGGCAAGACCACCACAGCGATGATGTTAGAAAAAATGCTTGATGAGCGTGGTCATGAGACCCATACAATTTCTATGGACAATTACTTCTGCCCTCTTACAGATGAGGAAAAGGAACTGGCCGCCCTTGGCAAAGTTGATCTCGAATCCCCTGCAAGAGTGGATAAGGAGCTCCTCAATCAGCAGATATCAGCTATCGAAAAGTGCGAGGAGATAGAGATACCAAAATATAACTTCAAGACCTCCTCCCGTGAGTGGTCGGGCAAGAAGATACAGCGCAAGAAAGGCGAACTGGTGATTTTCGAGGGCATACACGCTCTCAATCCCGATGTTATCACAGTTCCCGATGAGATGATCTGCAAGATATATGTCAGCGTCCGCACAAGAGTTGTATGCGATGATATAGTCCTCCATCCTTCCATGGTGAGACTGATGCGCCGTATGATACGTGACAGCAATTTCCGCAAGCGCTCGCCCCGTGAAACACTGAATATGTTCCACAGCGTCGAGGCAGGCGAAAATAAGTACATAATGCCCTACAAGCACCGTGCAGATTACGATATAGACACATTTATGGCATATGAGCTCAGCGCTTACAGGGATGATATACTCGATAAGCTCCGTGAACTGGATGACGCTCCCGAGCTTGCCGACACCATATCGATACTGGAGAAGCTTACTCCGCTGAGCAAGGAGAATATCACGCCTGATTCGCTTATATGCGAATTTATAGGCCACGGACAGTTTAAGTATTGAGAACTTGTCTTTACAAGATGCCGCAGCAGTTTTTCGGCATCTTTGCACCGTAGCTGCTTGTGTCCCTTGTGAAGACAGGTTCTGATTCATTTGCAATAAAAGGAGTTTTTTATGGAATATCTTGAAAACAGGGAGCTTTCGTGGATCAAGTTCAACAAGAGAGTTCTTGAAGAAGCTACAGACCCCGATACCCCGCTGCTGGAAAGACTTTCATTTTCAGCTATATACCAGAGCAATCTGGACGAATTCTTCATGGTCAGAGTAGGCGCTCTGACAGACCGTGAAAAGACAGACAATACACAGAAAGACGGCAAGACAGGCATGACCCCTTCCCAGCAGCTGGACGCGGTGTTCACCGCTGTGCGCCGTTTACAGCCATCCGTTGAGGAGGCATACAAGAAAACCATGGATGAACTCATCCCCTACGGCTTCGAGCACGTTACATTTGATACCGCCACAAAGGATGAGCTGACCTTCCTCGAACTTTACTTCAAGCGTGAGATAAAGCCATTTATATCGGGAATCGTGGTCAACGACGATCTGCCATTCCCTTTCCTGAAAAATAAGGAGATATACGCAGTAGTTCAGCTCAGCGCAAAAAAGACCACTATCGGCATTGTTCCCGTTAACCATGAGCAGAGTGAGCGTATCATTCATCTCGGCAGGGGCGGAAAGAGGTTCATACTGGAAGAGGAGGTAGTCCTCCACTTTGCCCATCTTATGTTCAAGAATTATACAGTCCTCGACAGAGCCCTTATCCGTGTCACAAGAAACGCCTATATCATGGCATCAGGCCGTGGTGCGGAGTTCCGTGAACGCATGGAAGAACTGGTAGACAAGCGCAAGAAGCTGGCCGCAGTACGTCTGGAGATATCCGATGTGTTCAGCCGTGAGTCGCTGGATTATCTCTGCCGCAAGCTGAAGCTGAAGAATGTGCGTGTGTTCACTTCAAGGATACCGCTGGACCTTTCATTCCTGTATACTCTTCAGGAATACGACAGCGACCCGAAGCTCCACTATGTACCACGCTCACCGAGAAAGCCTGCTGTGCTCTCCGACACAAGGTCTGTATTCGCTCAGGTAAAGCAGAAGGATATACTCCTCAGCTATCCCTTTGAGAGCATAAATCTTTCGTTTATCAGACTGCTTCAGGAATGTGCCAACGACCCCAAGGTAACTTCCATAAAGATAACCATTTACCGTCTTGCCCGCAACAGCAAGGTGGTGGACGCTCTTTGCACTACCGCAGAGCAAGGCAAGGATGTACTTGTAATGATAGAGCTGAGGGCACGTTTCGATGAGGCAAACAATATCGAATGGTCAAAACAGCTTCAGGAGGCAGGAGTCAAGGTCATCTATGGTCCCAGGGACTACAAGGCTCATTCAAAGCTCCTCCTTATCACACGTAAGGCTCAGGGCGGCGGATACGACTATCTCACGCAGATAGGCACAGGCAACTACAACGAAAAGACATCAACGATCTATACCGACCTGATGCTTCTCACTGCCGACCGTGAAATTGCCGCAGATGCTGAGGATGTTTTCAACGGACTTCTCAACGGTACATTTGTTGAATCTCCGAGAAAGCTTCTGGTATCTCCTCTTGCGCTGAGACCGCAGGTGCTGGCAATGATGGATGAGCAGATAGAGATCGCCAAGAACGGCGGAAAGGGCTATATCGGCGCTAAGATAAACTCGCTCAATGATATGGCCATAATCGAAAAGCTTGTGGAGGCTTCTCAGGCAGGCGTAAAGATCGAGCTTGTCATCCGTGGACTCTGCTGCCTTATCGCAGGAGTACCCGGCTTTACCGAGAATATCACTGTCCGCAGTATCGTGGGACGTTTCCTCGAACACAGCCGTATATTCATTTTCGGCACAGACGGTCCTGAGCAGAAGATATACATAGGTTCTGCCGATTTCATGAGCAGAAATACCATCCGCCGTGTGGAGGTAGCTGCTCCCATCGAGGACGAAAAGCTCAGAAAGCGTATCCGTGAGATGTTCCGCATCCTCATGAAGGATAACGTAAAGGCAAGAGTAATGCTCAGCGACGGCACGTACATCCGTGACCGCAGAACTGAGCGTCAGCCTCTTCTCTCATCTCAGGAGTATTTCTACGACGAAGCCTACAGCAAACTTGAATTAAAGCAGAATCGTCAGGAACAGCTGAAGAAAAACCGTGAGAGCGGCGCTGCGAAAAAGAAGCCGGGACGTCCGAAAAAATCTGCATCCTCAGCGAAAAAGCCTGCTGTAAAACGTACAAGAAAAAAGAAAGAGGAATAATTCACAGCAAATTTTTGATTACTACTTGAAACTGCAAGGTTTTTATGCTATAATTAAGGAATAAAAATAGATGAAGAGGATCAATTAGATGATAGGTTACTATAACTATACAGTTATTCTTACATATATTAGCCTGGTTTCTTCGGTTATAGGTATGTTCCTTGCCGTGGGCTTCGGAGATAATCTGCCTCAGCCTGCATATGCCATAATATGTCTCATGGTCTCTGGACTATGCGATATGTTCGACGGCAAGATAGCAAGGACTAAAAAAGACCGTACCGAAAATGAGAAGAAATTCGGCATACAGATAGACTCGCTCTGTGACGCTGTCTGTTTCGGAGTACTGCCTGCTGTTATCGGCTATTCCATCGGCATGAGGGAATGGTGCGACCTGCCTGTACTCATACTCTTCCCCCTCTGCGCAGTTATAAGGCTGGCTTATTTCAACGTTGCCGAGGAGGACAGACAGAAGAAAACTACCGAAAACCGCAAGGTATACGAGGGACTCCCCGTAACAAGCGTAGCTCTTATATTTCCGCTGATATACAGCTTCCATAAGGATATCGGCGCAGACTGGTTCCCGAATGTATACGGCGGCGCTATGATAATCATAGCTATCGCATTCATCACAAGATTCAAGGTGAAGAAGCCGGGAATGAAGACTATGCTCAGCTTTATCGGTGTGGGCGTAGTTGAACTTATATGGATGATCTACAAAACAAAAATGCACTGAATCAAGGGGAAAGATCGCAATATGATCTTTCCCTTTTTCATATTGCTGTGAAATGTCAGATCGCTCTTTACTTTACGGCGAAAATGAAGTATAATATATAGGTAACACATTTTTATTTAAGGTGATATATATGAAAAGAATCAGTTGTCTGTTATTTGCAGCTGCCATGCTGTGCTTTACAGGCTGTCAGCACGATATTGTGGACGATAAGGCTTCGGTTTCCTATGACGGTTACTGGGAGACATTCAAAGTCAGGATGGGCGATGAGGTGTATGAGGACTATTACCTCGACCCGCAGATACCCGTGAGCGCTGTCTATTCCCTTGCACTGGCCGATAACGGCACAGGCTACCTCGCTTCACCGATGTCAAAGCTTTACGGCGAAGAGGATAAGCAGGCTTTGAACTGGAAGGAAGAGAACGGCCATATCAAGCTTATGGGTGAGACGGAAGCTGATGTCCTCGACCTGGAATATATTGACGGAGATCTGCTTATGCAGACAGATGAAGAGACAGAGATATGGTTCAAAAAGGTCTATAAGCTGTCATTCTTCGACCCGTCATCAGTTGATCTTGATACAGAGGGAGGAGAAAAATGAAGAAATATCTCAGCATTGCCGCTTCTGCGCTTATCTTTCTGGGATGTGCGTCAGGATGCGGAAACAGCGGAAAAAAGGATTCCGCAAACGTAAAAGTCTCAGTCGAATCAGTGAACAACAAGACTGTTGAGGAACTTCAGGGACTGTATACCGGCACATGGGAGACATCCGTCGTTTTCATCAACAATCAGGACGGAATACAATTCGATATCGACACATATGAATTCATTGAAGGCGGTTCGGGATATTTCACTCCGCAGGACGGCAAGCCGGAAATGCTTAGCTGGACGGTCACTCCCGAGGGCGACCTGGATGTGCTTTTTGAGGAAAAAGGCGAAAAGGAGATCCTTTTTGAATATATCAGCGGCAATCTGGTAAGCCTTGAAACTGAAGGCGGCGAGACTGTTGAATCTCATTATGTGAAGACAGGCGGAATTCTTGAAGAGGAAGAAGAGGGAAAGTAATATGAAGAAAACAGCAGTATTTTTAACACTTGCCGTTATGATGGTGTTCTGCCTTGCAGGATGCGGCGGCAGAGAGGCTTATGCAGGAAAATGGGAAGCCTCTGAGATAGTCATGAACAACAGCAGTATCACGGAAATGGGCGGAGTTCCTATCTGTGCGCTGGTTCGATTTGAACTGGATAAAAGCGGTTCCGCAAAGTGGATGCCGCCTATGGAAAGCGTCAAGGATCCCTCAAAGGAAGGCGTATCCGCAAGATGGAAGATAAAGGACGGCAAGGTGGTACTCACGGTATCACAGCCCGACGAGGATGATAAGGTCGTTGAGTTTGAACCTAAGGACGGCAAACTGGTAATGGCGCAGTCCGGGACGGAGATACGCCTTGTAAACGTTGACGAGTACACTCCCGTGGACGAGGAAAAGCTTTCGCAGATACTGGGCTACTACAGCTTCAGTCAGATGTTCGGCGGTCAATAAACAAAGAGATATAAGGAGATACAGATGAAAAAGATAAAAATGCTGATCTGTCTGGCAGCAGCAATGGCGCTGACCGGCGGATGTTCCGATAATAAGCCTTCCGAAGCCTCAGCCGTGGAGACAGCCACTTCAACGGAAGAACCTACAACAGTTCCTGAGATCACGACCGAAGCCGTGACAACTACCGCTCCGAAAAAACCGGAGGTGTCGGACTATTACGGCAAATGGGCGCCTGTGAAGATGATCGACGGCGGGGACGTTCAGGAACTTTACTATAATGAAGTCCCCATGGATCAGATATTCCAGCTTGAGATAGCCGAGGACGGCACAGCTTCAATAGGTTCGGGATTACCGGGCAGCGAGGCAAAGCAGTACACATGGGAATTCAAGGGCAGAGTCATGAAGCTCAGCGGTGAAAACGAGATATACGGCGGTATACAGGGCGAAACTCTCATACTCACCAATGCGGGAGGAATGAAGATATACATGGAGCCTGTGGATGAATTCAGCACCATGGACGAGAATGTATACGATGCGCTCTGTGAAGAGGTTGGCGGAGAGATAGTTCTCCCCGAGCTTTGCGTGGATGCTGTTGAAACCGCAGCCGAGGACTATGTGGGCAAATGGGAATGCAGCTATTATGAGATCGACGGCGAGGTGTTCAAGGATGAATTATACGGCGTTCCCCTTGATGCACTTTTCCAGATGGAGATCATGGACGACAATACCGCTCAGTTCCGTGCAGGCGGCACCGATGAGGATGCCGTTGTGACCGATTATACATGGGAGACCGACGAAAGCGGCTGCCTTGAACTCTATGAGGACGGCGAACTTGTCTCAGTGGCTCAGCTCAGAAACGGCGAGTTGTATCTGGACGAGGGCGTGGATATCACCCATTTCCGCTCCGTTGAAAAATTCACCGACTTTGACTGGAGCTCCCTTGCAGATGAATAAAAAGGCCCCACTTAACTGTGGTATTCATATAGCAGCTTTATGAGTGTCTATTGAGGATAACACAGCTGGGGTGGCGATCTCCCTTGGGCACCCGCGGGGGTCTTCCTATGGCAAGACTAGGATCCGTGGTGGTCATCACGGTCTACCGCCTGCTTTGGTGTGGGCCGGATGACGGGGCGCTGTTCGGGCGCTAACTCTTGACCTGCGCCGCATCTGGGGCTACCTTTCTTAGGTGCGCTTTCCGATCCGGTGGAATCATCAATACACGGAAGCCGGGAGGCTAGCGGGGCCGGTCTGGCCATCGTCAGTGATGGTGCTGGTCTTCCATCATTCGGGGGTCGCCAATCGACCGCCCGCCAGAAGGGAAGCGGGGTAGGGGTAAGCGGCGATGACGCGGGCGTGCG
>ACOK01000106.1 GCA_000174895.1 Ruminococcus flavefaciens FD-1 | reverse complement strand
CACCTCAAAAAGTAAATGCTGTTGCCGTGAACATTGCAGCTGCAAACATTGACATATCATTGACAGTGTGCTATAATAATTATATATGTATAAATGTAAACGGAGGTAACTCGATGAAGAGGTTAATTGCTGCTGCAATTGCTTGTACTGCGGCTTCGGCTGTGCTGACCGGCTGCGGACAGAAAAAGCCTGACATTGATGCAAAGCCGCAGGGCACTGCTGCTGTATCACAGAAAAGTCAGAATTATCAGGATGCACTGGCTGAATGCTTCAATGCGTCGTTCAGCGTGAACGGCGGTCAGGTCTTCTATGCGTATATGTATCCGGATGAGTATATCGATGATCTGAAGGAAAAAGGCGAGTATGACAGTACTGTCAATCAGTTCAACTACAATCAGGAAAAGCGCCCCGACCTTACAGACGGCGTTTATGAATTCGGAAGCGTTACAGAAGCCAAGGAACTCAATGACAAACAGCGTGAAGCTGTGAAGTCCTACTTCGCCGGCAAATGTGACGAAAGAGGCCTCGGGCTGACTGCTGATGACTTCACTGTAGGCGAAGGCTATGAGGTCAGCTACACCTATACCAAGGACGGCAATGATGCAGGCAGCGACCTTGCACTGGCTGTTGTCATCAACGATCAGGGCTGGAAGGTCATTCCAAGCTGATGGCTATGGAGGTTTAAATGAAAAGAGATCAGGGGTATAACACCAAGCAGAAGGAGAATCTGCTGACGTACCTTATCGAAAACAAGGAAAAGCATACCAATGTCCAGGAGATAAGCGCCTACCTTTCCGCAAAGGGAACTCCCGTCGGCGTTGCCACTATCTACAGGCAGCTGGACAGACTGGTGGAACAGGGCTCTGTCAGAAAGTATTCCTTCGACGGCAAGACCTGCGCCTGTTTCCAGTATATCGACGAGGAACAGGGCTGCCATAACCATTTCCATCTGAAATGCCTCAGCTGCGGAAAGCTGATACATCTCAACTGCGACCATCTCGCTGAGATCAGCAGCCATATCGAGGAACACCACGGCTTTGTCATCGATTCATCCCAGACTGTTTTCTACGGAGTCTGTGCTGAATGCAGCGGAGGAAAAGCTGCTGACGATGCGGATGCGGAATAGCGTGGGAATGTCCTGCAAATCGACTGAAAAAGACGGAAAATTCGGGCTTTGCTCCCTTGACATTCGACAGGCTTTATGGTAAAATAAGATTTGGTAAGACTGCGCTTTGCAGCCTTTAATATCGGAGGTCATTATAAATGGCCGTTTTGTAAATACTGCGGAAAAGAGATACCCGAAGGCGGTTCATGCAGCTGCCCCGGCGCTATCCACGAAGAACAGTCAAACAGGTCCTATGATGACAAAAAGCAGATTTTCGATGATCAGACAGAAGAACCCATAGAGGATATCACCGGGGAATTCACTGCCGATGCTGCGGAAACGGTCGATACCGAGATAAGCGAACAGGACATCATTGTCCGTGACGCTCTCAATGCTGCAAAAGAGGCAGCGGCAGGCATAAAAGTTCCCGAAAACGGCGACGGCCCTGCTATCAGGAGATCGGTGAAAGGTCCGTCCATAGATCTTGAAGAGGAGCATAATTTCTTTAAGTTTGCGGCATTCATCGCCGCTGTGCTGCTTGTCTTCATCATCATCGTGATATCTGTGGCGGCAGGTTCCGGATATAAGGGAACAGTCAGAAAGTACTTCAATTCCCGCACCAGCAGGCACGGCGGAAAGATGTACTATACGCTCACTCTTCCCAATGCAGGCATTGAGGAACTCAAGGATAACGAGATGTGGAGAGAGATCGTCGAGGACTATAACGACGATATGGAAGACCGCATGGACGAATGGGAGAAAAAGCCTGTATTCCGTAAGATATCCAGAGTCAAGGAAATGAAGAATTCCGAGATAAAGGATGCCGAGAAGTATTTTTACAGTGCTGCAAAGGCCTGTGATGCAGATATCGATCAGGAAGATATCGAGATAAAAAAGGGCTATACAGTTGTATACAAGTATAAAAACACCGAGGGCGACAATGAAAAGACCACTGTGTATGTGGTCAGGATAAAGGGCGATGGTTGGAAGGTAATGAGCGATCAGGCCACTTCCTTCTTTGGCTTTGATAAATGATCTGATCAGGGGATCGGAATGATATCATTGGGGATCGGTATCGGAGGATAAAATGACGATATGTGAATTCTGTGGAAAGGAAATACCCGATGGCGGTATCTGCGATTGCGCAGAGTCTGTCGAGGCGGCGGAAGAAGCTGTCTTTGAGGAAGAGGATACCGTGGATGAGGATGCTTACGGGGAAGATGCCGACAGCGGCGGAAACAGCATCATCGATGAAATAAATGCGGATAATGATGAAACTCAGGAAGCTGCCGAAGAGGTAAATGCTCTTGATTTCCTTGATTCGGCTCCAAGACCTGTGCGTGAGGAAGAGGAAGAATATCAGCCTCAGCCTGCCGCAGAGGAAAGGGAATACCGCAGCGAAAGGCCTGCACCTCAGCCGGCTGCGCCTGTGCAGAGACGCAGGAGACGTACAAAAGCTGTAATGCGCAGAAGAAGACTTGCGGCGCTGGCTGTGATAGTTCTCTTTTTCATGGGGTGTTCTTTTGTAAGGAACCATACAGGCTACCGTGGTGCGGTAAACAGATACTGGAACTGCGTAGTCGATAAAGACGGCGGAACTGATTATTATTCCCTCGGCCTTCCGAGAGTGCTTATCAAGCATTTCAAGGATACGGGCGAATGGGAAAATCTCATCGGCAATTACCAGAGCCTTTCCGAAAGAGCGGTAAAGCTGAAGAGGATAAAGAAGAAAAAACGCATGACCAAGGACGAGCTTCGTGACGCCGAGGAATACCTCTACAATCTTGCGAGGATCTACGGAGCGAAAACTGCTGACGGCGAGATAATAGCTGACAAGGGCTATTTCGTCACGGTGGTGTACAAATTCGGCGATGACAAGATACTGGGCGGCGCTTACTACGTTAAGATAGAAGGCGATGGCTGGAAGGTGCTCCCACATGACATGGATACATAAAACGGCAGCTTACAAAGGCTGCCGTTTTTGCCGCAAGCTGACGGCAGCTTGACCCCATGTCACGAGTCGGCTCAGAGAGCCTTACTTTGTACGCTGGGCTTACTCTGCTTTCGCTCGACGGCACTTCTTGTTATGGACGGGCGAACGAACAATTTGTATGGACGGCCATTGGCCGTCCTCAGATAACACATTGAACGTAAATTATTTTTAGGAGGAATATATTTGTCTGAGACTATTTTAAGACAGACTATAATCATGCTGATGCTCATTCTGGTGGGAGTTCTCTGCTCCAAAACAAAAATCATCAGCAAGGAGGCCAACAAAGGCTTATCCAATTTCCTTATGCAGATAATTAACCCAGTGGTCATTTTTATGTCCTACCAGACCGACTACCGCCCCGAACTGGTGAAGAATCTGCTTCTGACATTCCTGCTTTCGGGAGCTGCATTTGCTGTATACATAGCGTCATGCTATATCTTCGTGCGCAGAAAAGAGGGCAGAGATACCGAGATAGAACGTTTTTCATCGGTATACTCAAACTGCGGATTCATGGGCATACCGCTGGTCAGCGCCCTTTTCGGCGATGAGGGAGTTTTCTACCTCGCCGCATTCATAACCATGTTCAATCTCATTGCGTGGACTCAGGGCATGATAATGCTGACCGGCGAAAAGGACCTGAAAAAGGCGGCAAAGGTGTTCTATTCGCCTACGGTGATATCCATTTTCCTTGGACTTATCACATTTTTCCTGCACATCCGTCTGCCTGAGATCCCCACAGCCGCTATGGACCTGCTGAAGGGCGTGAACACGCCTATAGCAATGATAGTTTCGGGCGTAACTATGGCGGATACGGATATCCTCGCTCTGCTGAAAAAGAAAAGAGTGTACTATGTCTGCTTTCTGAAGCTGTTATTATTTCCCGCATTGCTTGCTGTGATACTGGCGGCAGTCAGCGGTCACATTGATGAAAAAGTACTGCTCACAGTCATCGTTGCAGCAGCTGCTCCGCCTGCCGCTTTGTGTACTCTCCAGTGTATCAGATGCGGTAAGAATTCGCTTTTCGCATCGGAGATTTTTACGCTTGGTACCGTGCTTTCCATCGCTACTTTGCCGCTCATAGTGCAGCTCACGGAATTTTTAACAAAAAAGGGAAACTGACTTTGTTAAAAATGCTGATTTTAATATTTTTTACGTTAAACTGTTTGAATTTTAGCAGAACTGTGTTATAATAAATATACGTAAAGAAATAAACGCAAAAAATGAAAAAATTATTTTTATGGTAGCCCGTAATAAGGCGTTTAA
Organism: Ruminococcus flavefaciens FD-1; assembly: GCA_000174895.1. Lineage (GTDB taxonomy): Bacteria > Bacillota > Clostridia > Oscillospirales > Ruminococcaceae > Ruminococcus > Ruminococcus flavefaciens_A. The sequence goes on along the minus strand of ACOK01000106.1, from coordinate 74,831 downwards.
CGGGCATGACTGCGGCGGCGTCATACCTGACATACCATGATACCGTCCCGATATAAGGGGTTGTCTCGGGAAGCAGTTTTTTACCATAGCAGAAATGGAGTTGTTTACTATGGAAAAAAGAGGAATCAGTAAGCTTGACCTGAAAAGAAGGAACCGAATGCAGATCCTTCGTGTTATCAGGGAATCAGGCCCGATCTCGAGAGTTGACGTAGCAAGCGCACTTGAAATTACAAGAGCTGCTGTTACGATCATTACCAACGAGATGATCGAGGAAGGCGTTCTCGTGGAGATAGGAGAGGCACCTGTCAATACCGAGAAGCTTCAGAAGGGAAGAAGAAAGATCCTTATCGACATCAACGTCAACAGCCGTTTTGCACTCGGCGCTACAGTTGACGAGAAGGAAGTAAGCATCGGTCTTACAAATCTTAATTCTGAGATCCTCGACAAAGCAAGCATGGTCATCGATGACAGGACCACAAGCAAGGATATCATCAACTACATAATCAAGACCAGCAATGAGATGGTGGAGAACAGTGCCCTTACAAAGGACAAGATCCTCGGACTCGGCGTAGGCGTAGTACCGTCTATGTGGGGCAAGCTCAAGATCTTCTACAAGGACGGCGTTCTCGATTTCACCAACTTCATCGATAAGCTCTCAGGCGGACTTGATTTCGAGATCCACTGCGGCAATGCTATCGGACTTATGGCTCTGGCAAGCAATGATTTCAGAACACAGAACGGTTATCAGACCAACCAGGCATTCATCCACAACGGCAATCAGGTAAACCTTGCTATAATCAACAAGAACGAGCTTTCACCTGATTATATCTCCTATACTTCAACTATCGAGAAGTATATCGTCTGCCCTAACGGAAAGCAGTACGAGGGCTATCCCAACGGCTCCGTAAAGGCTGAGCTTTCAAGAACAGCTATGCTCAATTCATTCTATGAGATCTTCTCAAAGGATAAGACACCTGTTCTCTATGAGCTCACAGAGGGCGATAAGACAAAGATCGATACCGATAAGGTGTTCATGGCTCTTATGAGAGGCGAGGAAGCTGTAAAGAATGTAGTGGACGATATAATCGCCAAGTATACCGTTCTCATCAACAACCTTGCTATCAGCCATTTCGCAAAGAGGATAGTTCTCCATAACTTCAAGCTCAACGAAAAGCAGTTCGACTATGTCAAGAGAGAGATGATCCGTCTCGTAAGCGAGGAGATCGCTGACAGAGTCGTGCTCAGCAAGCTGGAAGGCAAGAATAACTTCCTCGGCGGCTGCGCTCTTATAATTCAGGATAATTTCTATGTAAGAGGCGGAATGCAGTAAAACTATGTTCAAACAAAAGGGCGCACATTAACAGTGATACTCATATCGAAACTTTATACGTATTTATCGGGGGAAACCTTTNTGAGGAAAGGTTCTCCCCCGAACCCCTTTCCAAAGACTTTTAATAGAATTTTGCCCCCATATAGGGCGCACCTGAAAAAATGATTAATTCAAATTTTCTGGTGTGCGCCCTATATGGGGGCAAAATTAATAGTCTTGGGGAGAGTTTGAGAAAAATCTTCTTCAAAAAGTCTACCTCAATAATACGTAAAAACTTCTTTATGTGTACAGCAGTTAGTGCGCCCTCTTTTTGCCGAAAAAAGTCAATGGATACGTTGAGCCCGTTTCTTTTTACGATCTGTTATTTTCTTCACGATAAAAAATAACACCATTGATATGATTATGCCCGTCAGCACTCCGCCTGTGTCTATAATTACATCCCTCAGCTCGCATGAGCGTCCGGGGATGAGGGACTGATGGATCTCGTCAGATACAGCGTATACTGCGCCTGCTGTAAGTGCAAGCAAGGTCTTACGTGAGAGGAATTTCCTCCTGCCCATTGACATAGAGAGAAGCAGTCCGAGAGTGGTGTATATGGTGAAGTGGGCAAGCTTCCTGACGATGAACTGTGCGTTATGTATCAGCTCTTTCTGTCTTGCTGCTGAAAGCTCCGTGAAGTCGGGGACTATGTGTCTGAGGATGAGTTTTACTATGTTTCCGCTGGTCTGTGATGACTCATCTGAATTTTCGGATGAGAAAAAGAATATGACCGTCATGCATAGTATTGACAGGATGATAAATAATAATCTTGTTTTTGAGATTTTTGATGATATTGACTTCATACATTTGCAGCTCCTTTTATCATAGTGATATTATACTATTTTTACGAAAATTTGTAAAGAGGCAGTTTTTTCGGAAAAAAATTCAAAAAAAACTTGCAACTTCCTGCGAAGAATGGTATAATAAGTTGTGTGACTTTTTATGCCGCATTTTCAGACCTTCCACTGGGAGGCCTGAGCTCGGTCGGCGGTACAGATATACTTCAGCCGATGTGTGAGCAATTATATAGATCTATTATACGGAGGCAGGAATGAAAAATATACTATCCAATATATGGGCTAAACGTGCCCTTGCACTTATAAGTGCGCTGTATGCTGCCGGCGTCTGCCGTCTTGCATACCTTTCGGTATTCTATGACATTCACATCAAGTCAAGACCTTCACTGTGTCTTACCCTTGTGGCAGTATCCCTTGTGGCGCTGCTTTGTATGATAAGTTCAAGAAAACAGGTGCTTACCAAGCTCTCAAGCTTTGTTATACTTATAGCAATGCTTCCTGTAGCTCTCCTCTATTTCGGTGAGTGGTGCCTGATAATCCCTATCGTAGTGACGGGAATCATTATATTCCTGCTGTCGGGTGCAGGTGAAGGTACAAAGACTGCCATGGGTACTGTGATACTCCTCATGTACCTCTTCGGCGCTCTCGGCTTCTTCATGCTCAAGGCGTTTTTCGTTGCATCTGCCAGGGAGACCCTGATGGATTCGGGTACTTCTCCTTCGGGCAAAGTACAGATACGAAGTAGTAAACACTGAGGACAGCTCCAACGGCAGCACTGCTGTTTACGTTGAGCCGAACTACGCAGATGTACGCTATCCTTTCACACGCTTCTCTCTCAAGAATATCAAGCGTGTCGTATTCCAGGACAGACCTATGACCGATAAGGTTGAGGTCGTATGGGAGACACAGACACGTCAGGAGATCACAAAGCGTCTGGAACATCTCTCGGATAATATCGAAGTTGAACTCACAGAGGAAGAGCTGAAGGCTCTCGGTTATACCTACGACAGCAAGCTTATGCTTGACCTGACTGATATGCCTACAGAGGATAAGTTTGCTATCGGCAAGACAGCTCACGACGTTGATCCTATACCGCTTGATGAGCTTACAACAAGCCAGCTTGACTATTTCGGCATTTCAAAGACTCCTAACGGAAGATACTATCTGGTCAATCCCGATCAGGAGCTTATCGACGATCTGGATAATTACGAGGACGGACCTGTTTACTTTGACCTTATGGACAGCAAGCAGAGAAAGAAGTTCTACATCTCCAAGGATCGCTCAGTACTTCTCAACAGCCTTACAGATGCTCAGCTTGATGCTCTCGGCATCGCTGACGAAGGCGATGTTATGAAGTTCAACGGAAAGACCGTTTTCCGCTACTATGTTGCAGAGCTTGATGACTATTTCGATGTTGATTCAAGAAAGCTCAGCTTCGACCTTATCAAGTAAATATCAGAACTGAAAGGACGTACAGGACACGCTTCGATTGAAACAGCGTCCCTGCGTCCTTTTGTGTTAATTCATAATTCATGATGCATAATTCATTATCGCTTCTGAGCTTACAGTACAATAGGCAAGTCTGTAGACTCAACGTATTTAAGAATTATGAATTATGAATTATGCATTAAACAAATGCTTTCATGGGTATTAAGATTAAAGAGAAATAATATTTTGATGAAGAGGTGCTTATTTATGGCATACGTAATTGGTGTGGACTGCGGTACAAGCGGTACCAAGACAGTCCTGTTTGACGAAAAGGGAAGCGTTATCGCTTCAAAAACTATCGAATACCCTATGTATCAGCCAAAGAACGGCTATGCAGAGCAGGATCCTGCTGACTGGGCAAACGCTATGGTCGAGACTATCAAGGCTGTTATGTCTAAGAGCGGAGTTAAGAAGGAAGATGTCAAGGGTATCGGTATCTCAGGTCAGATGCATGGCCTTGTAATGCTGGATAAGGATAACAACGTCCTCCGCAAGTCCATTATCTGGTGCGATCAGCGTACAGCTGCTGAGGTCGAGGAAATGAACCGCATCGTCGGCAGAGACAAGCTGGTCGAGATCACTGCTAACCCTGCCCTCACAGGCTGGACAGCTGCAAAGATCCTCTGGGTAAAGAACAACGAACCCGAGATCTACTCAAAGGTAGCTCATATCCTTCTTCCTAAGGATTACCTCAGACTCATCCTCACAGGCGAGTATGCAACCGAAGTATCTGACGCTTCCGGTATGCAGCTGCTTGATGTTCCGAACAGAAAGTGGTCCGATGAGCTTCTCAGCGCATTTGAGATCGATAAGAACTGGCTGGGCAAGGTTTACGAATCATGCGAGGTCACAGGCAAGCTGACTAAGGCTATGGCTGAAAAGGTTGGCCTTTGCGAGGGTACTATCGTTGTGGGCGGCGCAGGCGATAATGCCGCTGCTGCTGTTGGTACAGGCGTTGTTGAGGACGGTAAGGCATTCACAACTATCGGTACTTCAGGTGTTGTTTTCGCACACACCTCAAATATCTCCATCGACAAGCTTGGCAGAGTTCATACCTGCTGCGCTGCTGTTCCGAATGCATGGCACGTTATGGGCGTTACTCAGGGTGCAGGTCTGTCACTGAAGTGGTTCAGAGACAACTTCTGCATGACAGAAAAGGAAACTGCAAAGCTTATGGGCGTTGATGAGTACTACCTCATGGACAAGCAGGCTGAACAGGTACCTGTAGGCGCAAACAGACTGCTCTATCTCCCATACCTCATGGGCGAGAGAACTCCTCACCTTGATCCTGATGCAAGAGGCGTATTCTTCGGCCTGTCAGCTATCCACACAAGAAGGGATATGCTCCGTGCCGTTATGGAAGGCGTTACATATTCTCTCCGTGACTGCGTTGAAGTGTTCCGTGAAATGAACGTTAACGTAAGCGACATGATGGCTTGCGGCGGCGGCGGATCATCACCGCTGTGGAGAAGTATGCTTGCTGATCTCTACAACTGCAACGTAAAGACAGCAGCTTCCAAGGAAGGCCCTGCACTTGGCGTGGCTATCCTTGCAAGCGTTGGCGCAGGCATCTACAGCAGCGTCCAGGAGGCTTGTTCCGCTATCGTAAAGACTGACAAGGTACAGGAGCCGAAGGCTGAGAATGTGCCTGAGTACGAGAAGTACTATCAGCTTTACAGAGAGATCTACCCTGCACTGAAGGCTCAGTACGCAAAGCTGGCAAGTTTATAATTCAGGAATATCAATAAGAATCAGAACAGTCAGACAGACCATATCTGTCTGGCTGTTCACATATATTGCAGAAGGGAGTGGCCGAAGTGTCGGAATTTATCAGGAAAAAAGGCAGCGTAGTCAGTGAAGTTTCCGTTCATGATTCACGGATAGAAAAGCTGAAGCTGAAAGGGGATGAGCTGACTATAATGCTGGACAGATGCTCTGTCTGTATCGGTGACGATGAACGCAGTGAATGCCGTCCTGCCTTCATCAGATTGCAGAAATTCGACAATGACGAGTTTATGTCCAACTGCTGTATTTTCGGTAAGAGAAAGTACAGGAAAATAAGCTTCGGCAAGTTCGCAAAAATGCTGAAAAGCGGCAATATCAGGGACGTTGAGATAATAGATGTTTTCTATCGGAATATTGATATCATGCTGGTTGGCGTGCTTCGGAAGAACAAGAAGTGGAAAGAGTTTCAGCTCCGTCTCAGCTATTTAGGCGATATGGTGTTCGGATATGAGCTTCCAGGGAAAAGCCCATGAATCACGCACAGCTAAAGAAATTTGCCGTCCGCTCACGGGAAAAGCTGCTTGCGGTCACTGATGAAAAAACAGCGTATACAGGCTTTATGCAGCTTTGCGGTACGGCTTTTGTCTGTCCGCAGTTCATAACTCAGCTGCGAAATATGTCCGCTGATGAGAGACAGTCTGCTTTTGCGGAGAAGTGCTGTGAACTTGGCGGACGCTATGGTGGAGTTTTCAACACAGTCGGCGGAGATGTTGAATACCCCGAGGTGCTGCTGAATGACATTCTTTCCGATATGCCGCTGCCTGAGATGGACGGCGATGATGTTCTCGGCTGGATGCATCAGTATTTCAGCGAGCCGTACCGCAGCAGTCTTGCAGTCGGACTGAAGAACAGCAAGCGTCTGGACCCGGAGGATATTGCTCCTGCAACTCAGGTTTTTACTCCCGGCTGGATAGCTGAATATCTGATAGAGAATACTCTGGTACGCAAGTGGTATGAGTGCGGAGGCGCAAAACTGAACGGCCGTGACGGTTATATTTTAGGCGAAATACAGCGGTCAGGCCAAATTGCCCCCGAGGATATAACTTTTCTTGATCCGTGTGCAGGCAGCGGAAATATGCTGCTGTGCGCCTTTGATGTGTTCATGGAGATGTACCGTTCGTGCGGATATTCGGACAATATTGCTGCGGATATGATACTCGGTAAAAACTTGTTCGGCCTTGAAATGGATGAGCGTGTCTGCGGGGCGGCAGTGACTTCTCTCAGGAAGAAGGCCGCCGCATATGGCTCGGATGCTGAGCCGAAGGTTTTCAACTTCCCGGGCGGAGATGTTGAAAACTTCGCAGGTTCGCTCGCAGAGGCAGATGAATGCACAGGTGACGCAAAAGCCGTGCTTTCGGGAAAATATGATGTTGTAGCTACAAATCCTCCCTACCTTGGTCATTCGGCAATGGACGGCAGACTGCTGGGATATGTCAGGGGAAAATATCCCGATCACTATTCCGACCTGTTCAGCGTATTTGTTGTGCGGAGCTGTGAACTGGTGAAAGCTGACGGAAAACTGGGCTTCCTCACGCCCTACACATGGCTTTTCATCAATAGCTGTGAACCGCTCCGAAGGCTTATTTTAGGTGAAAAATGCCTGGAATCGCTGGTGCAGTTCGAGTACTCGGCCTTCGATGAAGCAGTCGTTCCGCTGTGTATGTTCACTTTCACAAACAGTCCTGCCGAAAGAGAGTGCACATTCCTGCGCCTGACCGAACATGAAGGCGAGATGGACGTTCAGCGGCGTCTGGTCATGGATGGCGCAGCAGGAGGCAGCTGCGGCTACAGATTCAGGATGAAGGCGGCTGATATGCTGAAACTTCCCTCTGCGCCCGTTGCGTACTGGCTCAGCGAGAGTGTGGTGAAATGCTTTGATCTGGCGGCTCTCGGTGACAGGTACGATGTTCGTGAAGGGCTTATTACAGGCGATAATGACCGCTTTCTGCGGCGCTGGTATGAGGTATGCGCTGACAAAACGGCGTTCAGAAGGACCGCAGGCAAGAAGTGGTATCTGCTCAATAAAGGCGGCGATATGCGGCGGTGGTACGGCAACCGTGAGTATGTCATCGACTGGGAAAACGACGGGCGGCGGATCCGTGATTTCCGTGACGAGAAAGGCAGACTCCGCTCCCGTCCGCAGAATCTGGAGTACTGTTTCCGCCCTGCTGTCAGCTGGTCGGCACTCACCAGCAGCAGTATCACAGTGCGGTATTACGACGAAAACTTCATGTTCAACGTGGCAGGAAGCTGCGCATTTGCGGATGACAACGGACAGCTGATGTGGCTTCTTGCGCTGCTCAACAGCAAGGCGATCGCTATGCTTTCTCAGGCGGTAAATCCCACTATGAATATGAACCCCGGAGACACTGCAAGACTGCCAGTGCCCGAATATTCGGGAGAAACAAGAATAGCCGAACTCGCCGGGGAATGTGTGGAGCTGTGCAGACAGGACTGGGACAGCTTCGAGACCAGTTTTGATTTTAAACGGCATCCGCTGATATGATTGTCGATATTCCACAAAGCTTTCAACTGCCTGTGGAAAACGTGATTTGTTTGATTTTACTATATATAGCTGAAAGGAGTTTGTTATGAAAGTTTCGGACGGTTTCTGGATGACAAAAAACGGCTACAACGTAAATTACGCTGAGGAGGTCTACGCCATCGACACTGACGAGACTTCCGTGACTGTGTACACCACTCACCAGTGGATCAGGAACAGGGGAATGACTCTTGGCGGCCCTGTGCTGACCATACGTTTTGCTTCTACCCTTGAAAACAGTATAAAGGTGACAATAAGCCATTTTTCGGGAACTATGGAGCATTCGCCTGCGTTCGTTCTGAATGAGGACAGCGGTTTCCGCCCGGAGATCACACGCACAGAAAACGGCGGATATCAGCTGATTTCGGGCAATACCAGTGTAGTGATACCGCCTGTGCACAGTCCGTGGGGAGTGAAATACCTGTTCGGCGGCAAGCTGCTGACTAAGTCGGGCTGGCGTACTACCTCTGTTATTCAGCGTGAAAACAGGCATTCCTCTGATGGTGAGCGCTTCTTTTCACGCTCCGATAACGGCGGAGATACCTTCATACGTGAGATGCTGGGACTTTCAGCAGGGGAGTACATCTACGGCTTCGGCGAGAAGTTCACTCCCTTCGTGAAGAACGGTCAGACCTGCGATATATGGAACAATGACGGCGGCACCTGCACCGAGCAGAGCTACAAATCAGTGCCGTTTTTCCTGTCATCACGAAATTACGGCGTGTTTGCGGCTCATCCCGAAATGGTCAGCTTTGAAGTCGCATCCGAGCACGTTTCACGCACAGCTTTCTCCGTTCAGGGCGAAAAGCTGGAGTATTTCATCTTCGGCGGAAATTCAGTTGCAGATGTCATTGAAAGGTACACCGCTCTCACGGGCAGACCTGCACTTCCGCCTGCGTGGTCATTCGGGCTGTGGCTGTCAACCTCGTTCACTACCGACTACGACGAGGATACTGTGACATCTTTCATCGAGGGCATGGAGAAGCGGAATATCCCTCTTGACGTGTTCCATTTTGACTGTTTCTGGATGAAAGAGCATGAGTGGTGCAGTTTTCAGTGGGACGAGAGAATGTTCCCCGACCCGAAGGCGATGATACAGCGTCTGAAAAGCAGAGGACTGCGAATCTGCGTCTGGATAAATCCCTATGTAGGCCAGCGTGCGCCTGTATTCCGTGAACTGGCGGAGAAAGGCTATTTCATCCGCAAAAAGGACGGTTCGGTATTCCAGACCGACCTGTGGCAGCCGGGAATGGCTATAATCGACTTCACGAATCCCGGAGCGAGAGAGTGGTTCGCTGCAAGGATAAAGGAACTGGCTGACATGGGAATAGACGCTGTCAAGACCGATTTCGGCGAGCGAATACCTACCGATGTGGTGTATGCTGACGGCTCCGACCCTTACAAGATGCACAACTATTATTCCTACCTCTACAATAAGACGGTGTGGGACGCTCTTTCCGAGGCTAAGGGCGAGGCCTGTCTCTTTGCACGTTCAGCTACCGCAGGCTGTCAGCAGTTCCCCGTTCACTGGGGCGGTGACTGCTTCTCCGACTACTCTGCTATGGCGGAAACTCTCAGGGGCGGACTTTCACTTACTATGTCGGGATTCGGATTCTTCTCCCACGATATAAGCGGATTTGAGGCTACAGGCACTCCCGACCTTTACAAGCGCTGGACTGCATTCGGCCTTATGTCCACTCATTCACGCTATCACGGAAGCAGTTCATACCGTGTGCCGTGGGCTTTCGATGAGGAAAGCTGCAACGTTTCACGCTTTTTCACTGATCTGAAAGGCAGGCTTATGCCATACCTCTATGCAAATGCCGTAAATACGCATAAAACCGGCGTTCCTATGATGAGAGCCATGGTCGTGGACTTCGGCAGCGACAGGAATACCCTGACTATCGATACCCAGTATATGCTGGGGGATTCTCTCCTCTGCGCTCCCGTTTTCAGCGAAGACGGCGAATGCTCATTCTATCTCCCCGAGGGCGGAATGTGGACGGATATCCTCACAGGGGAAATGCTTCAGGGCGGCAAATGGTACACCGGAAAATATGACTATTTCTCCATGCCGCTTTATGCGAAGCCTTGTTCGATAATAGTTTTCGGCAATTTCAAGGGAAAAGCTGACTATGACTATACCGACGGGATGAAGATATGCGTCTATGGCATCAGCGACGGTGCATCAGCCGAGACCGATGTGTACGACAGCCACGGACAGCCTGCCGCCCATATCACCGCAAACCGCCACGGAAAAGAACTCACTGTGACAGTAACAGGTACTGATAAGCCTTTCACTGTTGAATCGCCGCAGGGCCTCGATATAAACAGCAAATGCCCGCCTTGGGTGTGATGGTGCTGCCGCAGATTTTATGAAATTATCGGTGTTAACCTTGATGAGAAAAGGCTTACACCGATTTTTTCATATATCTGCAACAACATCAACACCTGCAAGGCAGGCATCTGCTGTTATCTGAGGGCGGTTACGGGGTCGATGAACTGGCCGTTGTGGGTCATTTCGATATGAAGATGGGGAGCTGATGCGCTTTCCACATCGGCGGTATCGCCTATGACACCGATAACATCGCCGCCTGCTACCTTGTCGCCCTGCTGGACGGTCAGGTCTGCGCCGAGGCTGCAATATTTTGTGGTGAATCCGTTATGGTGGTCGATGACAACAGTCACGCCCCACAGTGCGTCGTTCTTCACGGATGTGACTTCGCCGTCCGCAACTGCGTAGACTTCCGTACCCATTTCTGCGGCAATGTCAGTGCCGTTGTGGGTCTGCCACGAACCTGTGGTCTCGTTCTTCACAAGTTCTGTTCCGCTGAAAGGCGCAATGACATTGCTGATATCCGCAAGGGGAGGGATGAGGTTGTCGAAATCGGCGGCTGTCTCAACAGTCTCGCCCGATACGTCCTCCATCACTTCTTCTGCTTCGGGGACTGCCTGAACCCGCTGTGTGGGGATAGTTCCTGTCACCTGCTGAACATGGCTGCGGGGAGCGGTAACGGCTGCTTTTGCGGTATATGCAGTAGTTACGGCAGGCTTGGGGATATTCGTAACCTTCCTGTCCACCTGAGGTATCTGCGAGACGAGATTTCCCGAGCGGTAGTCCTCGACTATCTTGTTTCCCTGATCGTATGCGAAGTAACAGGCCGAACCTATCATAACTGCGCTTATTCCAAGTGCGGCATAGAAGCCTTTGTTTCCTTTGGTCTTGTTTGATGATCTTTTCACGTTTAACACCTCCGACTATATTCTGGACGGAAATGCAGGATTTATACATTTTTATGTGAAAAGAATGATACAGAAATGCCCCGAAGCACTGTGAAATGCTTCGGGGCATTTTTTTCATTCAGTCTGTATAGGATTTTCGTATACGTGGGGATCGTTCTGCTGCTGAGGTGCGGCATCACCGTTTATGACGGGATACTGCGGATAGACGGGGTTCAGCGGATCTGCATACGGATTATCCTCGGGAGCTTCTGTGATGATGAATGCTTCTGTTGTTGTCATGGTAGTTGTGGTTGTCGAGGTTGTAGTGGATGAAGTTGAAGCTGAAGTTGTAAGCTCGGTTCTTTCCTCCTTCGGAAGCTTTTTCTTCTTTGGTTTTTTGCCGTCGAGACCGTAGTATTCCTGGTATGCCTCGATGATATCACGTATCATGTACTTTGAGTATTCACCGTCCTCGATAACGCCTGCAAAAGCGATCTCAGGATCGTCAGCAGGAGCGAAACCGATGAAGAAAGAGTTCTGTCTTGAAAGGTCGGTGCCTGTCTGAGGAGTACCTGTCTTGATAGCTACATCGAAGCCAAGATTACTCAGCGAATAAAGCGCAGGGACATTGTGGGAAGCGTCTATCATACCTCCGACTATCGGGTCGTAGAGGTCGGGATAAGAGAGCTCTATCTGCTGTGCGATAGTTGGCTGAGTTTTGGATATCTGCTTATCTGTGCCGTATTTGTAGTAGCTGTCAACGAGGTAAGGCTTGTATCTTACGCCACGGTTGCCGATAGTGCTTGCAACTGTAGCCATCTGGAGCGGAGTCATACCGCAGTCCTGGTTACCGATACCTGCCTGTATAACGTAGCCGACGTACCATTCCTGTCCGTGCTCGGCGAAGGTCTCGGGGTTACAGAGATAACCGGGAGCGTCACCTGTTTCTATGCCTGTGCTCTGGCCGAGACCATAGAGTGTGGCGTACTTGGTGATATTGTCGATACCCAGCATACGTGACAGCTCGTAGAAATAGCTGTTGCAGGATACCTCAATTGCACGGCGGATGGAGATATATCCGTGAGTACCTGTACAGGAGTAGTGGGTGCCGTAGAATTCGTAATCATGACCGCAGAAAAGTGGAGTGCCTGCAAGTACAACGCCTTCGTTAAGGCCTGCCGTAGCGGTAACGGTCTTGAAAGTCGAACCCGGACGGTACAGACCGTAGGTACAGCGGTTGACCAGCGGTGAATCGGGAAGGTCAACGAAATAGTCGTAATTCTCGGCGTAGTCCTTCAGATTGTAGGTAGGAGCGGTAGCCATTCCCTTTACAGCGCCGGTTTTTGCATCGAGGACGCAGACAGCGCCGCAGCGTACACTGCCCAGCCTTGAGTTGGTATTGATAGACGGGAAAGTTGCCAGGAAGTCGGTGAGTATCTCCTGAAGTCTCAGTTGGAAGCCTCCGTCAACGGTAAGCTTTATGCTCTGTCCCGAAACAGTATCGCTGGCGGTCTTGATATTCTTGATAAGTCCGTCACGGACGGTTACTTCTTCTTCGCCGAAAACGCCTCTCAGCTCGGTCTCCATAGCGGCTTCTATACCGCTTTTTCCGAGGGTATCGTTATAGCTGTAGCCCTCCTCCTTGAGTTCATCGTATTCCTCAGCGTAGATAGGACCTACAGTACCTATCTCATGAGGAAGGATGTCTCCACGGAGTATCTTTCTGTCAGAGGCTTCAACGGCTTCGATGCCACGGTAGAAGTTGCCCAGCTCTTTCATTTCAACGATAGTCTGGGTATCAACATTTCGTGCCAGGATAAGGTCATTATTGTAGGAGAAGTCCTTGTCTATCATCTGATAGCGCATACCTGCGATGATACGCTTTTCCGTATCGGAGTAGCTGTCATCTATCTTATAGTCGGAGATAAGCTTGTCTATGCAGTTTTCAGCAGTAGCATAGACGTTGAGTTTCAGATCCGATATTATGTCGGAGGGATCATCCGTTGTGAAAGCGTAAGGCTTTGAAAAAGTGATAGGGATGCTTTCCTCAAAGGTGATGCCTCTGTCTTTGAGAGCGTAGTAAATGCCGATGAGTTCCTTGTTGCCTTCCTTGGGATCATCGGGGAAGAATGCCTTCTGAAGCACAAGGTCGGTGTGGCTGTCATTGGTAACGAGGACGTTTCCGCTGTAGTCGAGGATCTCACCACGGGTAGCCCTGACCTCTTTGGTGTAGGTGAAAGTTCCGGCTTCGCTTCGGGCTTCGGGAGCGGCAATATCCTTATCGCCCATGATCTGAATTTTCATGAGCCTGAGTGCACTTAGTCCCGCAAGGAGAAGGACTATGGCTATGATAAGCAAAGATTTCAGGTTTTCTGCTAATCCTTTCAAGTTTTTCCTCCTTATTGTGATAAGTGTCAGGCATCTTGCAATGACACCTGACACGCTGATAGTATAGATTCAAAGGCAGAGCGATGAATGACGCAGATCATTTTCTCTCTGACCGGATGGCTGTATTTACAGCTTCCTCGATGGTAATATGATCCTTCGGCAGGAAGAATCTGTTTATCAGTTCAATAACAAGATACACGAATACAGAAGCGATAATGGTTATCGCCCATACCTTCATGGAGATCTGTGAGAATATCCTCTCCACGTTTTCGTATTCCCACATCTCGTAGTAGAACTTGTAATCCAGCCAGCACTGTATATAGCTGACGACTGCCGTTATTACGATGTAATTCACGAACTTGCTGCGCAGATAATACTCATACAGCAGCGATACGATTATGCTGAAAAAAGCCAGCAGAACCGCATTATAGCCTGTAAGCTTCCCGCAGGCTATGTCTATGAGGAATCCGCATACTGCTCCCGTGAATGCCGAGCTGTACTGTCCGCTGTTGGCGGCAATGGCTATGGCGGCAGGGACGAGGAGTATAGGCTTCATCCATGTGCCCGATGTCATTATCAGGAAGCAAAGGAATATGACAGCGTAGTAGAGTATCCATCTCAGCACGGATTTGAAGCCTCTGATACGCTGTTCACGGGTGGACCTAATTCTCATTGCCTTCCTCCCTCTTGCCTGTGAAGTCGGTGATTACGTAGACTGAGGAAAGTCGTGAGATATCGCTGCAAGGCTCGATAACTGCGCAGTCCGACAGACCGTTGGAGTCACGGCTTACGCTTTTTACCTTGCCGATGGAATAATCCTTGGGGAAGAGTCCGCTTGTGCCCGAGGTAACGATAAGGTCACCTGCCTTGAGCTTGTTGTTCTTGTCGATATGGATAAGGCGTGTTATGCCTTTTTCTGCGGATAGGATGTCTCCCTCAACTATACCCATATCTTTGTTGTTCTTTGAGCTTACAGCCGCAACGGAAAGATCGGGGGAGAGAATTGTTCTTACTGTGGTCATATGGTCGGATACATCAACAGTAATGCCCACAAGGCCCTCAGCTGTAACGACAGGACAGTTGGGAGTTATGCCTTCCTCCTTGCCCTTGTCTATGGTGAAAGCCATGAACGGGTCGTTGGTCACGTATCCGATAACAGCGCAGGCCTGGGTATACTCGAAATCCTCATGCTCCTGCTTTATGCTTACAAGCTCTCTCAGCTCTTCGACCTCGGTCTTCAGCGCTTCGTATTCGGTAAGACGGCGGTTGAGTTCGCCTATCTCTTCCTTCAGGCGCTGATTTTCCTCGTAGTACTCATCGGAATGTGCAAGTCTGTCCAGAGTTCCTTCCATATTTCTGCTGATACTGTTTGAAACAGTGCGGAACGGCTTTGAAACTGTATTGAACAGCGAGACTCCCGAAAGGGAATATCCGCCCTTTGTGACGGAGTATACCATAATGCCGATGAGGAATGCGAGAAAGCCGAGAAGCACTTTGAATTTGGTGCTTTTTACGAAATCACGCATGGCTCCTCCTTAGTAGTACTTGACGTTATCGGTGAGAGCGTCCTGATAATCGTTGATATTCTCCAGTATCCTGCCTGTGCCCTCAGCAACGCAGTCAAGGGGATATTCGGCAATGAATACAGGCATACCGGTTTCACGGTTGATGAGCTTGTCCAGACCTCTCAGGAGGGCGCCGCCGCCTGAAAGGGTAATGCCGTGGTCGATGATATCGGCAGAAAGCTCGGGAGGAGTATCCTCGAGAGTTGACTTAATAGCGTCGATAACACGGGAAAGAGGCTCAACGAGAGCGTCACGTATCTCAGCGGAATTTACCACCATATTCTCAGGCAGACC
Source organism: Ruminococcus flavefaciens FD-1 (assembly GCA_000174895.1). Lineage (GTDB taxonomy): Bacteria > Bacillota > Clostridia > Oscillospirales > Ruminococcaceae > Ruminococcus > Ruminococcus flavefaciens_A. The sequence continues at coordinate 59,381 of ACOK01000106.1, read as the reverse complement.
GTTGAGGAGGTTGCGTCCTTTTATTTCCAGAGTAGTCTCCTTTTCGCTGGGGAAGGCAGAGCCGATTTCCAGCTTGATGTTCTCGGCTGTTCTTTCGCCGATGAGGAGGTTGTACTTCTTCTTGATATAGTTTATGATAGCGGCGTCGAATTCATCGCCTGCACATCTGATAGAGCGGGCAGCAACTATACCGCCCAGAGCTATAACGGCAACTTCGCTGGTGCCGCCGCCGATATCCACTATCATGCTTCCCACAGGGGAATTTGTAGGCAGTCCGGCACCGATAGCAGCAGCCATAGGCTCCTCGATTATGAGGACATTGCTTGCGCCTGCCTTCTTGCAGGATTCACGTACAGCACGTCTTTCAACGGCAGTAACGCCTGACGGGATGCAGATGATAACGTTGGCCTTGTTGAAGATGGTACCCTTCAGCGCCTTGCGTATGAATTCCTGAAGCATAGTTGTAGCAATATCGAAATCAGCGATAACGCCGTCCTTCAGCGGTCTTACGGCAACAATAGAGCCCGGGGTGCGGCCGATTACTTCCTTGGCCTCCTTGCCCACGTAGCGGGCTTTGTCTGTTCTTGTATTGACAGCGACTACCGAGGGTTCTCTTATGATTATGCCTTTTCCCCTCATGTATACAAGGGTATTGGCAGTACCTAAGTCTATACCGATGTCTTTTGTAAACATATTATCTCCTTGAATTGTAATAGTATATGATCGTCAGGGCGTTAACCGCAGATCTTTGCCGAGGTCTTGTAGTAGACCACAAAGGCAGTGACCAGCATGAGCACCTGAGCGATGCTTACGTAGAAGTTGAATCCGAAAGTTATGGATATAACGTTGGTTACGGAGAAAGTAACAGGGTCTATCTTGAAGCCGCCGCCTTCACCGAGCCAGGCCATAGAGCCGTAAGCATGGTCTGCGATAATGCCTCCGAGGACCAGTGCGCACACGATCAATATAAACATATACCATGATTTTTTCATAATTAGTCTCCGATCTGCCGTAATAACGGCGAGTATAGTTCCTTATCCGATGCCCGATGAGCCGAAGCCGCCCTCTCCTCTCTCTGTGTCGGAGAGTGTGTCGCTTACTTCGATATCGGGAAATAGTACCTTAGTTGGTATGAGCTGTGCTATACGCATACCGTGCTCCACAGTAAACGGAGCTTTTCCGTTGTTGATGAGGGGAATGAACCATTCTCCTCTGTAGTCGCTGTCCACAACGCCTACGCAGTTGGCAAGGGTGACGCCGAATTTTGTGGAGAGACCCGAGCGTGGATATATCAGCAGAGCCACATCGTCGCAGTCGGGCTCGGCGGTGATACCGACAGGGATCATTTTTATATCGCCGGGCTCAAGGGTAACAGATTCGTCCAGGCAGGCGGAGATATCCAGTCCTGCGCTTGCGGCAGTAGCCCTTGAGGGGATAATGGCGTTATCCTTCAGTTTCTTGAAAGTCAGCTTCATAGTTACCTCTTTTTCAATTCGTAATTCGTAATGCATAATTCGTAATTAATGGTGTCGGCTTCGCTGACATTTTTTAATAGCTGATAATTACGCATTGATTCAAAGTATCCCACGATAGTACAGGCCACGGGTAATGTTTCCACGGGGCTTCATGCCTGAGAGAGCGTCCAGTGTCTGCTGAGCGTCCTCATTGTGAAGGATGACCAGCCCGCAGGAAATATTCTTCATTTCGTCCAGCCTGTCCGTCATACAGAGAATGTCGGTATTGAGTATCTCCTTGCTGTCCTTATTGCAGACCACAGGAAGCTGTCTGCCTGTTCTGTCGGTGAGGGTGCGTGTACATCCTTCACAGCTGCCCTTTTCATTCTGAATGGGGCAGTTTCTTGTCAGCATAAGGGGAAGCCTGCCGTATATCACTGCACCGAGGGGGAGATGAGTGCGTACCTTCGAGAGCTGTTCAAGTGTGGCTTCAAAGGAGAAAACGCAGTCCTCCAGTCCCAGGCTGCTGAGATATTCGGCGCTGTAGGAGTTGAAAACGTTGAGAGTAAAGCTTCCATGCAGCTTCATGCCCAGCTTTCTGCCTATGGCTATGCTGTCGGGAGTATGGCAGTAAAGTCTTTCAAATCCCTGAGCCATAAGTTCTGTCAGCCTTGAAGTCAGTGCTCTTTCGTCTGTGATGAAACGGGGAGGGGAGAGAATGACCTTCTCCGCAGGGATATCGGGGATATCCTTCTCCCACAGCTTGTAGTCCGCAATGATATACTCCGAGAACGGCAGAGCGGTTTCCGCCTGTTCTGCGGTGCGGCAGTAAATTCTTACGGGGAGCTTTTCCGCACATCTCTGCACCCTTGCTTCGGGCAGGGACGGAGCATAATCTGTCGGATGATAAATGGGAGTATTCAGCTTTATCACGGCATCTGTCAGCTTCTCGCAAAGCTCACGCCGCAGTTCGTTCAGCTTGCCGGCGGGGACGAAAAGTCCGTCATCGATATCTGCTGTAAAGCTGCCCATAGTGAAGATAGTATCTCCCAGCTTTGAAAACTGCTTTTCCAGTGATTCACGGTCAGTAGGGCGGTTCTGCGCCTTATCGGGGATAATGCCTGTGACCTGAACTGATGTGTTCATGCATTTTCCGTTGACGGTAAGGGGCTGACCATCCTTCATGACTGCGTGGATATCTATGGGACAGACCTTCCGCTCAAAGCGGTAATACTCGTGTATTTTGGGTATAAGTTCCTGAGCCGCTATTACGTCCTCTTTCTCACGGACACCGAACATAGCTGTCCGATTGCCTGTGAAATAGCCGTCTGTGAAGCCTCCACGGGAGAACACGCCTTTCAGGAACGCCATATCGGGGGCTTGTCCGTCAAGGGCTTTTCTCAGTTCGTGTACAGCTGAAGCCGTGTATTCGGGGCGCTTCATCCTTCCCTCTATCTTGAGGGAATCAACTCCCATCTCCGTAAGTTTTTCTGCATTCGGAATGAGTGACAGATCCTTCAGGGAGAGCGCACAGCTTTCCTTGCGTCCCACTGCCGAATAAGGCAGACGGCAGGCTTGTCCGCATCGGCCTCTGTTTGCTGAACGAGAGCCCATCATTGCCGACATATAGCACTGTCCCGACACTGACATACACAGCGCACCGTGAACGAAAACCTCCGTTTCGATATCCTTGCTGCATATTTCAGCGAGGACATCCCTATGACATTCACGGGCAGGGACTACTCTTGCATAGCCAAGTTCCGAGAGAAGCCCGGCACCTGCAGCGGTATGCACCGACATCTGAGTGGAGGCGTGAATTACTGCGTCGGGAACGGCACGGCGGATGATCTCAGCGCATCCCCAGTCCTGAACGATGAAAGCGTCAACGCCTACAGAAGCGGCATACTTTATGTAATCGCAGAAATGAGCGGCTTCACTGTCGGAAATAACGGTATTTACAGCAAGATCCAGCTTAGCGCCGTACTTGTGGCAGAGCTTTGCGGCATCCGCCAGTTCCTCATCCGAGAAGTTCGAGGCGCTGCTTCGGGCTGAGTAATATCTTCCGCCCACGTATACAGCGTCAGCGCCTGAGCGGAGAGCGGCGGAGAGAGTCTCGGGGCTTCCCGCAGGAGCGAGGACTTCAGGCAGACTCATTATATGCTGTCCTTGAGCTGTTTGAGCTTGACCATATTCTCAAGCTGAACGATCTTTGATTTGAGTACCTCTATCTCCTTCAGAGCAGCGTCACGCTCGATGCGTACTCTGCCTGCCTCGTCCACGTACTCCTTGGACTGGTTACGGATATTGTCAAGGCGCTGGTTGGCCTGATTTACGTCATCGAGAAGACTGAGGGCAACCATTATAGAAGCGGTATAAGGTGAGAAGCCGCCGCCTGAATTAGTGATATCGTTTATTCTTGCTTCAAGAGCTCTTGCAAGAGCGTATACATAATTCGGAGAGGAAGCGGTCTTGATCTTATACTCCTTTCCGCAAATAATTACTTTAACTTCATTAAGCATTTGCATTATTCCTTTCTGTGCAGAATCCATTGAACAGATTCACATTAAACACCACTCTACATTATACTACAAAATTAGTGATAATGGAAGTACTTTTTAAAATTAATATATTTTATTTTTATGCTTGGATGGAGATCAGAAATCAGAGAGGTGTCAGCTTAGTATTGCTTTATACTGCTTTCTACTTTCTGCTTTCTGACAACCGATCACTCAATAGTAGCGTTTCAGACCGATTACCTTTCCGAGAACTTCCACTTCGTCAAGGATTATCGGATCCATCGTGTCATTTTCGGGCTGGAGGCGGAAATGTCCCTCCTCCTTGTAAAAGGTCTTGACGGTTGCATCTTCGTGATCTATGAAAGCCACGACGATATCGCCGTTTTCAGCGTACTGGGTCCTCTCTACGATGACGATATCACCGTCGAGGATGCCTGCGTTTATCATGCTCTCGCCACGTATTTTCAGAGCAAAAAGTTCCTCGGGATCAATGCCCTGTGCCTCAAATCCCACATATCCCGTGATATTCTCAACAGCTGTGATAGGCTGACCTGCGGTGACTGTACCCATTATCGGAACGGATGCCGTACCGCAGTTGGGGAGGCGGAGAGTGCGGTTGAGGTTGCCTGTTTTTTCTATGAGCCCCTCATGGACAAGGGCTTCTATGTAGCGGTGGGCGGTGGAGGTGGAACGGAATCCCATAGCCTCCATTATCTCCCTTACGGAAGGGGAGATACCGTCGCTGAGCCTGCTTTTGATATAGTTGAAGACTTCTATTTCCTTGTCTTTCAGCATGATTTATCCCTCCGCAAGTTTTTTCAGTATCATCTTTGCTATCTTGTAAGCGTCGCCGCAGCCGAGAGTGATGACGAGATCGCCCTCCTGAGCGTGTTCACATATATAGTCGCATATCTGTCCGAAGTTTGCGTACTTTCTTTCGTCTGTCCATTCTGCCTGTTCGTCCTGCGGGAACCATACACAGTCCGGTATCTTCTCGGCAAGGTGGCGTGTGAAGATGCCGTAGGTGTTCTTTTCACGGCTTCCCATGATATCGGTGAGAACTGCATGATCCGGTATCTGGAGCACTCTTGCGAAATCATCGAGGAGAAGCTTTGTACGTGAGAATGTGAACGGCTGGAATACAGCCCAAACGTGGTTGAAGTTCATCTCCATAGCGGCATTGAGGGTAGCTTCAAGCTCTGTGGGATGGTGAGCGTAATCATCCACAACAGTGATTCCCTTTTCAAAGCCCAGCTTCTCAAAACGTCTCTTAGCGCCTCTGAATTCTTCCAGGCCTTTCTGTATAGCGTCAAATTCAGCTCCCACATATCTTGCGGCTGCAACAGCTGCCAGTGAGTTGAGAACGTTGTGTATGCCTGCAACGTGGAGAGTGATAGTTCCCAGCTTTTCGCCCTTGTACATAGCGTCGTAAGTGGTGAGGAGGCCGTTTTCGTGCTTGACATTCTCGGGATAGTAGTCGCATGAACTGTCCTTGCCGAAAGTGATTATCTCCTTGCCTGTTATGCCTTCGAGAGACTTCATTGAGTTCTCGTCAGAGCCGTTTATGATGATGCACTTTGAAGTGTTCTCGTTGAATTTATGGAATGACTTGATGATGTTTTCGAGAGTTCCGAAGTAGTCGAGGTGGTCGGCGTCGATGTTGAGGATAACGGATATATCGGGGAAGAACTTGAGGAAGTGGTCCTCGAATTCGCATGATTCACATACAAGGATATCGCTCTTTCCTGCGATTCCGCTTCCGCCGATACAGGGGAGCTTTCCTCCTATATAAGCCGAGAGGTCAACGCCTGCGGTATAGAGTATCTGAGTTATCATCGATGTAGTGGATGTCTTGCCGTGTGTGCCCGAAACGCAGATGGCATTGCTGTACCATGAAGTAACGATGCCGAGCAGGTCTGCACGTTCAAGCACAGGGACTCCGCTTGCCTTTGCGGCGATAAGTTCGGGGTTATCAGCCATGATAGCGGCAGTGTGAACAATGAGATCGGCACCCTCGATATTCTCGGCACGCTGACCGATGAAAACGGGGATACCCATTTTTCTTACAGCGTCGAGAGTTTCGGTCTCGTTGTTGTCGGAGCCTGTCAGATAGTAGCCCTGACCGTGGAGGATCTGAGCAAGAGGGTACATACCGGAGCCGCCGATTCCTATGAAATGAATGTGTTTTTTGCCTTTTAAGATGTTAGTATCCAATTTATATCACCTTTCATTAATATGGATTTTTGCGCAATACAGCCATTTATCAGATGTTTCTTTACTGGTTTAAAGCTGTATGATAATAAATTATAATTTTTAAACTAAAAAATCAGCAAAAAGACTTGATTTTTTACAAATTATGCGCTATAATACAAATATGCATTGACAAAGAGCGTAAATGGTTACAGCAATAATTTAATTTACACCCTTTTGAAAAAGCTCTGCCGTAAAGTTACAGTGCAGGTTTGCGTCACGGTTTTTTTTAGGTCATGCGCTTCATACTGCAATGTAACAGGAGGAAAAACAATGGAAATTACAGATGTAAAGATCAGAAAAATCATGACAGACGGAAGACTGAGAGCAGTCGTATCAGTCACTATCGACGATATGCTCGCAGTACATGACATCAAGGTAGTACAGGGCGATGAGAGACTTTTTGTCGCAATGCCCAGCAGAAAAGATGAAAACGGCGTCTTCCGTGATATCGTTCATCCTATCGCAGCTTCTTCAAGGAAGCTCATTGAGGAGACTATCCTTGAAGCTTATGAAAAGCAGCTCCTTATGCTTGAAGCAGAAAGTGACGAAGAAGCAGAGACAACTGATGAAGTCTGAAGAATATGTCTTTACATGAGCCTGTTCCTTTTGGGACGGGCTTTTGTCATATACCGAGAAGTCTTGCGGCTTTCAGTATGATTATCTGCGTCTTTGAATCCTTTATCTCTCCGTCCATTACCAGCTGTACCGCTTCTGACAGCGGTATTTTTTCCACATCGAGAAATTCGTCCTCGTCCAGGCTCTGCTCTGCGGGAGCGCTGAGCTTTCTCGCCATGTACATATGGATTATCTCAGTATCGTAAGCAGGCACAGGATAGAGAGTTCCCATGTGAGTGAACTCACCGCAGGTAAAGCCTGTTTCCTCCAGAAGCTCACGTCTGCCGCATTCTTCGTGGTCTTCGCCCTTCTCCAGCTTGCCTGCCGGAACTTCACGGGTGACCTCTCCGAAAGGATAGCGGAACTGTCTTACCAGATATATCTCATTATCCTCGGTTATCGGTATGACGCAGACTCCGCCGTGGTGATGGAGAACATCACGGTCGGCGGTGCTGCCGTTTTCAAGCTCCACGATATCGTGAGTGATATCGAAGATACGGCCTTTGTATACCGTTTCACCCGAGAGCCTTTTTTCGTATAGATGCATTTTTATCCCCCTTTACAGGTCAGCGCCGAAGCTGTTGTTGTACTGCTCGGCAGCCTGTATCCTGTGTTCTGACTGATAGTCGTAATAGTGTTTGTGGCGGCGGAGGTCGCCTTTTTTTCTGTTGATATGGCATATTATAAGGTATGCCGCAAGTAAGCCTGCGCCTGCCAGTGAAATGATGATGCCGTAGTCCAGACCGGGAGTGCGGTAGCGGAAGACTATGGTGTTGTCGCCTGCATCAGCCGGTACAGCCATGAAGCCTTCGTTGACCCTTTCAACGTCCACGGACTTGCCGTTGACTTCAGCAGTCCAGCCGTCGCTGTAAGGGACGCTGAAGAATACCATCATAGGCTTGTCGAGGCTTATTTCCGATGTGAAGCCGTGCTCATCGTATGTGAACGAGGATGAAGCGTGAAGACGCTTTTCGAGGCAGAAACGTGCGTAGTCGTCCTTAGTGGTCTTGCCGGGCTCTTTTATTGTACAGGTATTCATGAAGCTGTACTTCTCCTCGTGCTCGGAATCCTCGAAGATGAGTGAATCCATCATTATGCGCTCACGGGCACTTTTTGAGAGCTTGTCGGCTTTTTCACGGGAGATGTAGGTATCGTATGCGAATCCCATGGGGACATACAGCTTGTTCTCGTATATCTCGAATCTGCCGTTTTCGCCTGCGTATTCAAATCCCTCAAGTTCGTCGGGGATGATAGTGTAGTCGGTGTTGTCCTTTTCGTCGTAGTCGTCGGGGATGGAGTAATCGCCTGAAATAAGCTTATCGTAGGTCACATCGTCGATTATCTCCTTGTAGTAGTACTTGACGGAGAGAAGTCCACGGAGAGTGTAGTGGCTGATATCCGCACGGGATGCCACGTCACGGTGAACTCCCACATAGTCGTAGAAATCCATGATAGATGTGGAAACTACGCTCTGGAAGGCTCTCATTGCGGGGAGACGCCATATCATGGGAAAGTTGTCGCAGTCCTCTGATATATCTATGCGGAAGAAGTTGTCATCGCTGACTTCCTCATAGACCTTGTCTCTGCCGTTTATGACAGTGTCGATGTATTCATTTGCACTGCTGAGGCTGTAAGCGCCGTAGATGATAAGCGTGCCTGCGCCCACCAGTGAAGCCGCAGCAGTAAGCAGTACAGCTTTGTCAAAAAACGGCTTTCTTCCGGATTTGAGAACATATATATAGTATGCACCTGCAAGGCATAATGCGGAGATGCCCACCTGTATCCAGAAATAAACTGGTCTTTCGGGAAACTGGAACAGCACCAGCTTGTCGTCATCTTTTTTGGGGAGGAGTCCCATTACTGCGAATACGGCGGTGATAAGGGCTGTGATTTTCAGTCCGTACATATTGTCAGCCTCGGTGTCATCCAGGGAATGAGCGGTGACCATTGCCATTATGAGGATGGGCATATAGAACCATCTTGCATAGTAGTAGGAGTTAGCCGCCTGGAAAAAGCTGTTGAGTATGGGGATGAATGCACAGAATCCGCAGAATATCAGGAATCGTGAAGCCCAGTGCTTTCGCCTTGACCTTACGAAGGTGATAACTCCGGTCATGGAGAACAGCGGCAGGAATCCGCCGATGGAAGCCCATTTCTCGTAATCCGAGTCAAAGAGGTTCGGTCTTGCGGGCGCATCGGGTATCATGAAGAATGTCTGTATGATACGTGGGATGAGTGTCTTGTCCGAGTAGATTATCATGTCCTGACCGAAGAGGTGTTCGCTGACACGGTAATTTCCCAGTATAGCCAGAGCGGACGGCAGAAGAATGAATCCTGCCAGCATAGTGCCTGCGATGGCTTCAAAGGCCAGACCGAAGAATTTCTTCCATGAGGTGTTGAAGTCGGGACACATCATTCTGAACAGGTAGTACAGCACAAGGAATACCGCCTGACCTGTGAAGAAGTAGTAATTGTTGATGGCCATTACCGCAACGATGAGAGCGAATACGCCCTTTCTGCGGCAGTTGATATTTTCCTCCATAGCGATCAGCATGAGTGGAAAAAGCGCTGTAACGTCCTGGAAGTGGTTGAAGAAAATATTGAACAGCTGGAATCCCGAAAATGCGTAGAGCAGACCGCCGGTAAGAGCGGCTTCCTTTGACCTTACGAAGCGCCTGATGTAGGCGTAAGCAGTAAGGGAAGCCACGCCGTGCTTGACTGCAAGCAGTACGGGCATGGAGTAGGTGACCAGCTTTTCGGGCAGAAGAGTTGCCAGCCGGAAGAAAGGGCTTCCGAAAAGATAGAAGCTGTAGGATGTCATGAAGTCGGAACCTAAGTCTGTGAACCAGTTCCAGCCGAGTTCGCCGCTTCTTGCGGCATCGTATGCCAGACGATAGAAAGGTATCTGCTGGGCGTTGTAGTCTCCGTAGAATATGAAGTAGCCTTTTTCCGATATCATTATCGGGAGAATCGCTAAGAATATACATAAAAAGCCGAGAATAAACGCTTTGAAGTATAGCTCGTTTGTCTTTTTACCTGTGATTTTTAAATCGTTTGACATATCTGCTCCTCTTAAAGAAAAATATACATTATTCATTATAACACATTTGTTCGCAAAAGAAAAGCCCTTTTTTGAATAAGATTTTATCTTCAGCACTATGGCTAATTATGAAAATTTGAAGAAAACTTGTAAATAATGTGGCTTTTGTTCTGGATTTATGATATAATAATATGTAACTGTATATAAGAAAGGCAGATATTGATGTCAATATATCTTGATAACGCCGCTACCACAAAGCCCTGCGATGAAGCAGTAAAGGCGGCTGTGGCGGCAATGACCGATAATTTCGGCAATCCCTCATCCCTTCACCGTGCAGGTCTGGATGCACAGCTTGCCATGGACGGGGCGAGAAAAATAATAGCTGACAGTATAGGCGCATAAGAAAACATGCATATACTTTCACACTCGAGGCGCTACGGTAAAGCAATAACCTATGCTCTCAGGGGAGCTTCCGCCGCATACAGGACGCAAGGCAAAGCGCATAGTCATATCCGCTGTTGAACACGCATCCGTTGAGGAGACCGCCGCTGACCTTGAGAAAAAAGGCTTTGAGGTCACGAGAGTTTCTCCCCGTGAGGACGGACGTTTCTATGCGGCTGATTTCGTGAATGCCTGCGGTGAGGATGTCTGCCTCATCAGCATGATGTATGTCAACAACGAAACAGGCTATGTACTGCCTGTCAGGGAGACTTTCGCAATGGTGAAGCGGAAGTATCCGCATATCATTACACATACCGACTGCGTACAGGCTTATATGAAACTGCCCGTAAAGGCAAGTGCTCTCGGTGCGGACCTTATCTCTCTCAGCGGACATAAAGTCCACGGAGGAAAGGGCGTGGGTGCGCTTTACATCAAAAAGGGAGTCCGTGTACTGCCCGTTGTCACAGGCGGCAAACAGGAAAAGGGCATCCGCTCGGGCACGGAAAGTGTACCGATGATATGCGCTTTCGGTGCGGCAGTTGAAAAGCTTTCGCCTACTATAAATGAGAGGTGGGAAAGAGTTTCCGCTCTCAGAGCATATCTGCTGGAGAAGCTTTCGGCTGTGGATGGTATATCCGTGAATTCTCCCGAAGACGGCTCGCCTTATGTGGTGAATATTTCCGCAGAGGGAAAGCGCTCGGAGATAATGCTCCACTTCCTTGAAAGCAAAGGAATATACGTATCAAGCGGCTCGGCCTGTTCAAAGGGACAGCAGAGCGGTGTTCTCGGTCAGTTCGGCATCATGGGGAAACGTGCCGACAGTGCGCTGCGTATAAGCATGAGCGCTGAGACTACGGAAGCGGAGCTTGATGAATTTGTTACGGCTCTCAGTGAGGGCATGGAAAAGGTCCGGGGGTGACCGGATAATTAATTGTAAAGGATGATTGAAACATGGGATTAATCAGAAAATATAAGAGGATAAAAAGAGCAGTCGGCGCATTAGCTGTGGGTATCATAGCAGTTACGGCAGGTATCGGAAGCAATTTCTACAAGGAAGCAAAGGTAGACGAAAGAAACCGTGCTACCGGTGACATAGCACGCAGTATCGGCGGAAGCGTCAGAAAGTTTGAACAGCAGAAGCGTGAAGAATACATGGTCGAAATGCAGAAGAAAAAAAGGGAGAAGTTCGCTGAAAGAAAAGAGGCTGTGGAAAACAGCGTAGATTTTGCAGACGGCTTCGATTCCTTTTCTGAACAGTCGGATGCTTTTATGAACGGCGATATCTCATTTGACGACCTCTGGAAACAAAGCGAGGAAGAATTCAAAGAACAAACCGAATCGGATGGTGATAATAAAAGCGATGAAAGCGACAGCTTTTTCGATGACTTCGCAGAGACTCCTGAGTTTGAGATGAAGGGCGAGTATTACATATTCGGTACAGTTGACAAAAGCGGCTGTTATGCTGAGCCCTGCGAGCTTTTCGATGAACGTGAAAGACTTGTAAGTGTCGATCCTTCAGAGGTCGCATACAACTGGGCTGTCTTTGTAAAGGACAGCAACGTCGTTGAGGCATGGACTTCGACAGATACCCTTACCGAAGCAGATCTTCGTCCATATACAAAGGAAGAACAGAAAAAGCAGTTCGGCTCGATAAAGGGCGGCAAGGCTGAGAATATTACAGGCTACTGGAATACACCATTTGAATACTGATATAGACGGCAGGTGATCGGATATGAGTCTACAGAGCGAAAATGATAAGGAGATCGAAAAGAAGAAAAGTCCGCTGAAAACGCTCGTTATAGTATTTATCGTGCTTGCAGTGCTCGTTGTGGGCGGCTTCTGGTTCCTTTGCGAAGCAATGAAGATGACCACTGGCTCGAAGGTGAACACAAGAAATGCTACGGCACAGACTTACCTTAAGGCTGTAAGTGCTCAGGTTGAGGATGCATACAAGGAAAAGGGCGAGAAGATCCCTGCCGACAAGGAATACATCATCAGGGGCAAGGGACAGATGAACAATCCCTGTGAGCTTCTTGAGGAGAATGTGACCAATCGTTATTCCTCCGATACCAGGTATTACTGGGTGGTGAAGTTCAAGGACGGAAATGCCTGTGAAGCTTGGGCGGCGCTTCGTCCCATTAAGGACAGCGAGCTCCGATACTACAGCCGCAAGGAACTGATAGATAAGTCCAATGAACATCCTCTCAGGCAGGATAAGCTGGTCGTCGGCTACTACAGCGCAGTTGAGGGGGCTGCATATACAGACTAACAATTATATTTACATATATTAGGAGATAAATATGAAAGAACTTATACTTGTAAAATACGGCGAGATGGCACTGAAGGGTCTTAATAAAAAGACCTTCGAGGATATGCTCATCAAGAACATCAAGCGCAGACTGAAACCGCTGGGACATTTCCAGTACACAAGCGCTCAGTCAACTACATACATAACTCCCCTTGACGAGGATATCGACCTTGCAGAGGTGTCCGACAGAGTGGGAAAGATATTCGGCATCGCTACTTATTGCCGTGCCTGCGTATGTGAAAAGGACTTCGAGGATATCTGCGAAAAGAGCTATGAGTATCTTGATACAGTTTTAAGCTGCGCTAAGACATTCAAGGTAAACGCTAAACGTGCTGACAAGGCATTCCCTATGAAGTCGCCTGAGATATGCATGGAGCTGGGCGGCAGACTGCTTGAGAAGTTCCCGCATCTTACCGTTGATGTGAAAAATCCCGAAGTTACGGTAACTGTCGAGATACGTGACGAGAACGCTTTCGTTCACGCTGAGAACATCAAGGGCGCAGGCGGACTTCCCGTAGGCAGCAGCGGCAAGGCTATGCTTCTGCTTTCGGGCGGTATCGACAGTCCCGTTGCAGGCTATATGATGGCAAAGAGAGGCATACACATTGCGGCTATCCACTATGTGAGCCCTCCTTATACCTCTGACCGTGCACAGCTGAAAGTTGAACAGCTTTGTCAGAAGCTTACCGCTTACTGCGGAGGAGTTGCATTCTACTGTGTGCCTTTCACCGAGATACAGGAAGCTATCAAGGACAACTGCCCCGAGGAGTTCTTTACTATTATAATGAGAAGACTGATGATGGAGATCGCTCAGCGTATTGCCGAAAAAGACAACTGCCTTGCTCTTATCACAGGCGAAAGCGTGGGACAGGTGGCGAGCCAGACAATGGCGGCTATGGTCTGCACGGACGCAGCCTGCCGTATACCTGTATTCCGTCCCTGTGTTGGTATGGACAAGACAGAGATAATCGAAATTGCACGTAAGATAGACACATTTGACATATCAGTCCAGCCATATGAGGACTGCTGCACGGTATTCACTCCACGTCATCCGAAGGTAAGACCTGTGCTTGCGGATGTGGAAAAGGCACAGAACAGCTTCGACTTTGAGCCGCTGATACAGAAGGCGGTTGAAGGAACTGAGCTGAAAACTTTCAACTATTAAAAAGCAGCAACGCTTTGCGGACGGTTCGGTGAGACTATCGGTCGAGCCGATGAGAGTGCCTGACGTGGAACGCCGGGCGGTGTTGCCTAAAGAAAGAGTGTGACAGATGGCAAATATTGACCTTGACAATAGTGTAACAACTGTTGTAGAATTATTAAAACAGAAAAAACTGACCATATCCACAGCCGAAAGCTGCACGGGAGGTCTTCTCTCGGAGATGATAACCTCTGTTTCGGGCGCTTCGGAAGTGTTTGAACTGGGGATATGCACCTACTCCGAAAGGATAAAGCACGAATTTCTCGGCGTTCCCATGGAGGAGATAGAGAAATACGGCGTTGTCAGTGAGCAGGTGGCGCTCAGCATGGTCAGGGGACTGAAAAAGCGTTCAGGTGCTGATATATGCGTATCTGTGACAGGTATCGCAGGTCCGTCGGGCGGAACTCCCGAACAGCCTGTGGGTACGGTTTATATTGGTTTCGATATCTGCGGCGAACAGTTCGTAAAGCTTCCGGAGCTTTGGAAGCTGGAGGACAGGAGCAGAGAGAATATAAGGCGATGTGCCGCAGATTTTGCATTCAAAGAAATAGAAAAGAAGATAACGGAGGCGAAACAATGAGCGATAATTTAAATGATATCACTCCCGGAGCTGAGGAACATCTCAGCAAAGAAGACAAGATAAAGGCTATTAAGCGTTCTGTCAAGAAATCCGCCAATGACTGGGACGGCGAGCGCTCTGCCATGTTTTCTGATAAGGTCCACAAGGTGATGGACAACCGTCTTCCATGGGACGATGACAGCATAGAGCTTCTTGACGATATGCCCGAGGACGCTGTTCCGTCCGAGGAGATATACGCAGGCATCGGCCTCGGAGATTTCAATGAGATAATCCCGGATGCGGATATACCGCTGTTCGATGCCGAGGGACGTCCTGTCAACGGCGGAGATCAGGCGGAAGAGCCTGTGTATCCCTCCCATGAAGCAGTTCACGAAGAACCTGTGTATCCTTCACATGAGGCGATCCACGAAGAACCTGTGTATCCCTCCCATGAGGCGATCCACGAAGAACCTGTGTATCCCTCCCATGAGGCGATCCACGAAGAAACTCCTGCACTTGCCGCTCTCAGGCAACAGGATGAACGGCAGGCGGAACCCGATTACGATTACGGCTACAGCGGCTACGATGATGACAAAAGCTATGAAAGACCGCAGAGAAGCCGTGAATGGGATGCTCCGCAGGAAGAGCCGTACCGTCGCAGCGCACCTGCAAGGACACAGCCTGTAAAGAAAAAGAAGAAAAGGAAAAAGACCACAGGCGAGAAGATACGTGATCTTTTCCCGAGAAAAGGCGACAGTCTGCTGGAATGCATCCGTAAGATAATATTCCTCATTTCCATAATCGCCATTGTCGTATGCGGCTACCTTGTGGCTGATTACTACATTGACCTGTGGCACAGCAAGAACGTCACTAAGGATATCATGGATATTTACGGAATGTATCCCGATAAGCATGATGATGATACCACTGAGGACGCTACTCAGAAATATTACGAGCTGCTTGACGGTGCGAGAAAGCTTCTCGATGTGAACGGTGATGTTATCGGCGTTATCAGCATCCCCGGCACTCCGATAAACAACCCTGTAATGAAGGCAGAGGATAACTTCAAGTATCTCAATATGAAGATAAACGGTGACGAGTCAAGAGCAGGCGAACTGTTCATGGACTACAGAAACAAGTTCGACCATGTCATCGATCACAGACTTGCTGAACCGAATTCGGGCAATCTCGTCATCTACGGCCATAATATGGGCGACCTGACAATGTTCGGAAGCCTTCAGCACTACAAGACAGAGGAGAATTATTATCAGGAACATCCTCTCATTTACCTCAATTCCAACTATGAGAGCTATGTGTATAAGATCTTCGCATTCTTCATTCTCGATTCCGACGATAAGGGCCCTAACGGTTACGACTGCTGGAACAAGCTTGATTTCGATTCGGAAGAGGACTTCTACAAGTTCGTGAACGAAGCAAAGAGAAGAACATTCCGTCTCAACAGCGTTGACGTAAAATACGGCGACCCTCTGCTGACACTTTCGACCTGCAACGATACCCTCGGCGACAGAGGAAGATTCATCGTTATGGCAAGAAAGGTAAGAGACGGTGAAGACGCTATGGAGGGAACTCAGGACAGCTACGCTAACCCTAATGTAAAGTGGCCTGACTTCTATTATCAGATAAGAACCAACGAAAAGTATGATGCTGATGCGGAATTTGTACCATACGGACCTGAAACGACAGAGGAGTAATCATGAAAAAAACTACCAAGGCAGTTACGGCTATCGCTGCTGTTTGCGCAGCAATGGGAGTCGGACTGTATGCATTCATATCAAACAATTCAAAAGAAGAACCATCATCTGTTATCGAAGAAAGTATAACAGAAGCTCCTACAGAAGCTGTTACCGAAGAGGAGTACACCGACATCCTCCCGAAAAACTGGGCTCAGATGTACAGCTACTCCGCTTCCGACAGCGGTATCACCGATAAGTCAAAGGAGTGGCTCAGACGCAACAAGGATTACATCGGATGGCTGAAAATAGACAATACCTACGTTGACTATCCCGTAATGATGGATCCCGGCGAGATCGAACCCGGTGACCCGATCTACGGTCCCGACGGTCATGTGCCAAATTCCTTCTACCTTGACCACAGCTGGGATATGAGCTATTTCCGTGACGGTGCGATCTATATGGACTGCAAGGACACCTTCGACGGTTCCGACAGGGATCAGTCCGAGAATCTCGTCATCTACGGCCATAATATGGCTAACGGTACAATGTTCGGTTCGGTACGGAGGTACCGTCAGGACTATGACTTCTTCTACGACAGCCCCTTTGTTGAGCTGAGCAATCTCTATAAGAACTACGGCTACGTTATATTCGCTTTCCTTATTACCCCCGGAAGCTACAATGCTACCGATTTCGTCTACTGGAACATGGAAGAGCTTGACACCAAGGAGGAATTTGATTCCTACGTTCAGCACTGCCGTGCTCATCAGATGCTTGACACAGGCGTTGATGTGCAGTACGGCGATCAGCTCCTTACACTCTCCACCTGCTACGCCGACTATGATAACTCACGTTTCATCATCGTTGCAAGAAGACTGAGAGAGGGCGAGGTCTACGGCGACCTGAGCACTATCCAGTGTACAAAGGAATACCTCAAGGAACATCCGAACGGTATCGAAGACCCAAGACTCAAGGAAAAAGACGAAGAAGACAAAGATAAAGAAGAAACAGCCGAATAAGGAGGCTGAAACAGATGGAATGGAATACTATTAAAAAGGCGTTCTCTCTGCTTACGGGAATGTCTGTCATTGTGACGGGCACCTGCATGAACGCATGGGGAGCTGATAATACCAAGGCCGATATCATGGCTTACAGCTCAGGTACATCTCTCGTCAGCTACGAACCTGCATCCCCTGACAAAGCCCGTCCCGACGGGTACAAGGATCCGTATGCAGGGCTTTCGCAGATGGACAGGGAGTCCAGAAAAGCCGAGCTGAAAAAGCTCACTCCCAGCCTTTCGAGAAATGCCGCAAGAAGCCGTGCCCGTGACGCTGTTTATGAGGAGCATCTCTCCGCAGGCGCTTTCGTTGGTGACAGCTTCATTCCCAAGATAGACGGAGTCGAAGGCCAGCCCGGCAAGTTCACGTTCGTTACCTACGGATGGGGACACGGTGTCGGTATGAGCCAGAACGGCGCTAATTTCTATGCTACCTATGCCGGATGGAACTACCGTGACATCCTCGCTCACTACTATCCCGGCACCTACATACAGAATACGGAGCTCATTGATTATACCGAGTACGCAGACCAGCCCAAGCCTCCGGAACCGACGGAGCCGCCTGAGCCTGAGCCCACCGAGCCTCCGCCGACAGAAGCTCCCACTGAGCCGCCTGTTACTACCACTGAGATAGTGACTGGCGAGGATGGAAGCATTGTAACGATAATAACGGATGCCATCCCCGAAACAACGGTACCTCCGCCGACTGAACCTCCTCAGCCTGAGCCCGAACCCGAGCCGGAACCGCAGGAAGTTGAGGTGCCGTGGCATGAGGTACTGACCATCAACCACGAACCCGACGGCAGTCCGCTGAAGGTCATATCTTCCATCGTGTACAACGAAGTCGGAAGCAGTTTCAATGTGGAATGCATCAAGGCGCAGGCTGTTGCGGTGTATACCTATTTAAAATGGAACGGCAACGACTCCCACGACCTGAGAGGCAAGCCCAATCCGCCGCAGAATGTTATAGATGCCTGCCGCTCTGTACTTGGCGAGGCGCTTTACTATGACGGAAGCTACGCTCTGACTATGTTCTCGGCTTCATGTGCAGGCTGTTCGGCAAACTGCTATGAGGTGTTCTATGCGGATTATCCGTACCTGAGAACAGTGCCCAGCGAATATGATGAAGCTTACGATCCGCACTGGGGCACAGTCACATACATGGACGCCGAAGAGGTCAGGAAGATCATCGAGCAGAAGTATAACATTAAGCTCTCGGATAAGCCCGAGAACTGGATAAAGCCTGTGTATTCACAGCAGACGGGATATGTCACCGAGGTAAGTATCGACGGACAGACCACGGACAAGGGCTACCCCTTCTCCTATGCGCTGGGACTGAAATCAGGCAAGTTCAATGTGGCTTATACATATTAAACAGGAAGATATTGAGAACCTGTCCACATAGGGTGAATGTACGGATTTTCAGGCATAATTTTGTCGGTGGCAAGGCAAAAATCCGCCGACGGGCTGTCGCCCTTCAAGGATTTTTAACGAAGTTACCGGCAAAATTTGACGAAAAGACGTGCATGAATCCCTATGTGGACAGGTTCTGACATTACACTAAATCGTCTCCGCAGCAGCTGTTCAACGTTTACTGCGGAGGCGTTTTCTGTCACTGTGACAATGCTTTGATAAAATATGTTTACGCATTTCCTGCCGAACCGTTTGCTTTATACGCATTTTCTTCCGTAAGTGCTTGAAAGTTACTAAATCATTTATCGCTGAGATAGGGAGTATTGTGCAAAATTCCGTCTTGAATAATATCTCAAATTCTGTTACAATAGTTTTAGGGTGAAAATAGGCACCGGGTGGTGATTTTTTCCAAATCCTGACTGCTGCCGTAATCACCTGTATCAGGAAGGCGAGGTGGAACTCATGTCAGAACCGTTGTGCGGTACATATTATCCCAGTATCGACTCCAAGGGTCGTATGAGCTTCCCCACAAAGCTGCGTGATATCCTTGGCGCCGAGTTCTATCTCTGCGCAGGACATGATGACAGCTACATCGCCGTTTATTCTCCCGCTGCCTTTGAGGAGTACCGCAGCAAGCTGTATACCGTCAAGGGTCAGAAGGGAAGCGCTATAAGACGTAAGCTCCTGTCATGCGCCGATAAGCAGATACCCGACAAGCAGGGCAGGATTTTCATAACACAGCAGCTCAGAGACCACGCAGGTATCACTGACGATGTTGTAGTAATAGGTGCGGAAAACCGTGCCGAGATATGGAACAGGGCTAAATGGGAGGAATTCTCCGAGAATATCACCCTTGAAGAGATCAACGAGGCTCTCGCAGATCTTGTGCTCTGATACCTCTTCCGTAAGGAGTTTCATTTATGGATTTTCACCATATACCCGTCATGCTGACGGAATGCATCGAGGGTCTGGCTATAGATCCCGATGGTATATACGTTGACGGTACGGCAGGCGGCGCCGGCCATTCTTCTGCTATTGCTGCAAAGCTCAGCGAAAAAGGAAGGCTCATCGCTCTCGACCGTGACCCCGACGCTGTGGCTGTGGCTACCGAAAGACTTTCAAAATTCAGCAACGCTCAGGTAATCCACAGCAATTATTCTGAGATAAGATCAGTCCTTGACAGACTGGAGATAGACAGTGTTGACGGCATACTCATGGATCTGGGAGTATCTTCTTTCCAGCTTGATGAGGGGAGCCGTGGCTTTTCCTATCATACCGATGCTCCGCTTGATATGCGTATGAGCAAGGTGGGAACTTCCGCTGCTGATATTGTCAACACCTACTCAGAGGCTGAACTGGCAAGGATAATGTTTGAATACGGTGAGGAGAAATTCTCACGCAGGATAGCCTCAAATATAATCAAGGCAAGGGAGAAGGCTCCCGTTGAGACCACCCTTCAGCTTGCGGATATCATCAGAGAAAGCGTTCCGCAGAAGGCAAGGCGTGACAAGAACCCATGCAAGAAAACTTTCCAGGCGCTGAGAATTGCGGTCAACTCTGAGTTCGACCACCTCTCAAAAGGCCTTGAAGACGCCTTTTACTGCCTTAAACCACAGGGCAGACTGGCTGTCATAACTTTCCATTCCCTTGAGGACAGACTTGTAAAACAGAAATTCGCCGCATGGTGCAAGGGCTGTATCTGTCCCCCTGATTTTCCGCAGTGTGTCTGCGGACGCAAACCCGAAGGCAGGCTTGTTAACCGCAAGCCTATCGAAGCGGGTGAGGAAGAACTCGAAAACAACAACAGAAGCAGAAGTGCAAAGCTGAGGATCATAGAAAGGAGCGGTGAGAGCAATGGCTGATAACTCGATGGATTACTATTTCAGTGAAGAATTCCACGAGAAGGAGTCGTCCGGCAGCGGCGGCGATTCAAGAGTCGGCTCTGTACTGGCTATCATCTTTGTTTCACTTCTTGCAGCTGCCCTTCTCGGTGCAGTTATCTATTCCCTCGACAAAAGGAATACGATGTACAATAAAGTCTCCGACCTCAATGCTCAGCTCCACCTTGCTGAGGCTGAGAACGTAAGGCTCCAGTCTGAGCTGGAAAGCCAGATGTCGGCGAAAAATGTAGAGGACTACGCTGAAAATGTCCTTGGTATGAGAAAGATCGACTCCTCACAGATCGAGTATATCAAGATCCGCACAGGCGATGTGGTAACGATACCTGAAAAGAAACAGAATATCCTTACCAGGATCAAGAACTTTTTTGACGAGTGCGTGGAATATTTCAGAGGGTAGTACATATCAATATTAATACCCCATATTGCTTGCTTACGGCTGCTGAAGGCATGAACTGCGGACAGAGCGGAATTGAAGTTCCGCAGTATCACACAGCGCCGAGGTATAGATGTTTTCCGCCTTTGCGGAGAATGATGTAGAACATGGAGATGCAGCGGGTGATCGTTATATGGTACCTCTTTGCGCTTGCACAGAAGGAACCACAGTTCCGTGAGAGGATCACGGAACGATCAGAAGAACATCCTACAGAAATACAATGATGTTCATGGGGCGGGGCGGTATAGTCCTGCCCTTATTGATTATTGAACGCCCCTGTTTCGCTTATTTTGGTACATAAAGGAGAGAACTCATGGCTAAAAATAATCCTTCCAACTCTATGAGATTCAGAGTAAAGATAGTTATGACGGCAGTATTTCTGATACTCTTTGTCATTGTCGGAGTCAATTTCTTCAAGATCTCCGTTGTGGACAATGACAAATATCAGGATATGGCCAATGACCAGCATTTCGGCTCAATAACCATCCCGGCACACAGAGGCTCCATCTACGATGCCAAGGGTTCGGCTATTGCAAGAAGTGCCTCTGTATATAAGATATTCCTCGACCCCAAGCGATTCCGCCAGGATATGGAGGATATGGAGGAGAGGATAAAAAAGAGAAACGCTGAAAAGGCTGCGGGTACATATGTGCCCAAGTACGATGAGGATGGCAAGGAGACAGATATCCTTCCCGAATCAGTGGAAAGCCTGAAAACTCAGATAGTTTCCCTCCTTTCATCAAAGCTGGAAATAACTCCCGAAAAGGTGCAGGCATCCATGGAGGAGAACTCCCAGTACAGCGTGCTTCAGGATCAGGTGGAAAAGCCTGTTGCCGATGAACTGCTGGAATATTTCGATGAGCTGGGATTCATCTCGCTGAGAAAAGAAGAGGACACCAAGAGATATTATCCCCAGAATGAGCTTGCGGCATCGGTAATAGGCTTCACCACAGGCGACGGAAGCGGTGCTTACGGCGTTGAGGCTTACTACGACGACTACCTGGCAGGCGTTGACGGAAAGACGATATCTGCCAAGGACTCTGCAGGAAATGAGCTGCCATACAGATATTCCAAGACATACGAAGCCGAAAACGGCGATGATGTTTATCTTACCATTGATATGACCATCCAGCATTATCTTGAAGAATACCTCCAGGAAATGGTGACCAACTACGAGATAAAGAACCGTGCCTGTGCTATACTCATGAACGCTAAAACAGGCGCTATTCTGGGAATGGCTACAAATCCAAGCTTTGACCTTAACAATCCCCGTGAGATAGCTGACCCGAATATAGCCGCTCAGCTTGCCAAACTCACAGGCGATGAGGCTGAAAAGAAAACAGGCGAGGCACGTGAAAAACAGTGGAAAAACAAGTGCATAACCGAGACTTATGAGCCCGGCTCTGTATTCAAGGTAATAACCAGTGCATCCGCTATCGAGGAAAATCTCATTGACCTTCTGCGTGATTCCTTCTACTGTTCGGGCTCTGTAAAGCTTGACGGTGCTAATCAGCCTATCAACTGCCATAACACAGCAGGCCACGGCGCACAGTCCTTCCAGCAGGCACTTACCAATTCCTGTAACCCTGCTTTCATGGAAATAGGCGCACGTCTTGGCGTAAAGCGTTTCTGCTATTACTTTGACGCTTTCGGCCTCAGTGAAAAGACAGGCATCGACCTTCCTGCTGAAAGTGCAGGTCTCGGATTCGACCCCGAAGTAATGACCAACGTTGACCTTGCAGTCAGCGCTTTCGGACAGGGTGAGACTATCACTCCTATGGAAATGATAACTTCATACTGTGCAGCTATAAACGGAGGCTACCTCCTTAAACCTTACGTTGTTGACAAGATCGTTGACGAGGATGGAAATGTAGTCCTCAAGAACGAGAGAACTGTCAGACGTCAGGTGGTATCAGAGGAAACTTCCGCAAAGATGAGAGATGCGCTCTATCACGTTGTTGCTGATAACAACGGCGGCAACGTTTCCATCAAGGGCTATTCCATCGGCGGTAAGTCCGGTACGTCCCAGCGACTCAGTGAGACTTCAAAAGGCCTCAGCGCTGAGGGACAGGAAGACGCTACCATCCAGGAATACGGCGCTTCATACGTCTGCTTCACACCTGCCGAGGATCCCGAGATCATTCTCCTTGTCCTTGCAGATATGCCTAATAAGGAGATCGGCTACTACGGCTCTGTAGTTGCTGTTCCTACCGCAAGAAACATTCTCACAAAGGTACTGCCTTACCTTGGCTACAGCCCGCACTACACCGACGAGGAAGTTGAAAATCTCGATGTGAAGATACCTCTCCTTGAAGGTCCTATCGATGATGCCATCGCTAAGCTGAAAGAGCTGGGCGTTGAGTATGAGACGATCGGAAGCGGCGTTGAAGTAATTTCGCAGTCACCTGTAACAGGTTCAGCTATCGCTAAGGGCGGCAAGGTGTATCTCTATACCGAAAAGGGTCAGCCTGTTGAATATACGGAAGTTCCGAACCTTATCGGTGTATCGCCTTCATTCGCCAACGAACAGCTCACTTACTGTGATCTGAACTTCGTTGCAAGGGGCGCTTCTGTGACAAGAGATAACGCTGTAGTCAGCAGCCAGTCCATTGAGCCATACACAAAGGTACAGAAGGGTACAGTTATCGAACTGGAACTCATGGTCTATGCTGACGGAGATTAAGCCGTAATAAATTCAGATCACACATTCATAATTAATATAAAGGAGGCGGTCTTGATGAAATTATATGACCTTCTGGAAAATAATGCCGAGACTAAGCTTGGCAATATCGAAATAACTTCTATCACCGACGATACACGTAAGGTTGCTGAAGGCTGTCTTTTCGTATGCGTCAAAGGCGGAAGCTTTGACGGACATACCGCTGCTGCCGAAATGCTGGAAAAGGGTGCTGCTGCCGTAGTCTGCGAGCACGACCTTGGACTTGGCGACAGGCAGATACTCACTGATAATTCACGCAGACTCTACGGCATGATGTGCTCGGCATGGTTTGGGCATCCCGAGAAAAAGCTGCACATGATCGGCGTGACAGGTACTAACGGTAAAACCACTATCACAAACGTGATAAAGCATATCCTCATGAAAAACGGCCACAAGACAGGTCTTGTGGGAACTATCCAGAACGAGATTGGCGATGAGATAGTCCACACCGAGAACACTACTCCTATGGCTTATGACCTTATGGCACTCCTTGACAGGATGGTCAAGGCAGGCTGCGAGTACGTTGTCATGGAGGTATCATCCTTCGGTCTGGTGCAGAACCGTATCGGCGCTTCGTGGTTCGATACTGCTGTGTTCACAAATCTCACTCAGGATCACCTTGACTACCACAAGGATATGGAGGACTACTATCAGGCAAAGAAGATGCTGTTCGACATCTGCGACTGCGCACTGGTCAATATCGACGATGAGTACGGCAAGAGACTTTACGGCGAGATCGGCTGCGAGAAGCAGAGTTTCAGCGTCAAGGGCTGTGCAGACTATACCGCTGACGGTATCAAGATAAAATCCACAGGTTCAAGCTTCTGGTTCTGCAAGGGCGGAAAATCTCACCTTGTCAAGTGCAGGATGCCGGGCGCTTTCAATGTATCAAATATCACTGCGGCTATGGCTGTATGCCTCAGGGCAGGCCTTTCCGTGGACGATATTATCGCTGCTGTTGAGGAATACAACGGCGTAAAGGGACGCTGTGAGGTAATCCCCACAGGCCGTGATTTCACCGTTATCTGCGACTACGCACACACTCCCGATGCACTTGAGAATATCCTCAGAAGTGTCAGAGAATACACGGACAACCGTCTGATATGTCTTTTCGGCTGCGGAGGAAACCGTGACGCCGCAAAGCGTCCGAAGATGGCTGCGGCTGCTGCGAAGTTTGCAGACAGGCTTATCGTTACATCGGATAACCCGAGAAACGAAGACCCCGAACTCATCATAAAAGAGATACTCACAGGCCTTGAAGACAGTGATATACCATATGATGTGGTCGTTGACAGACGGGAGGCTATATATCATGCCTTGAAAATTGCTGAGAAAGGTGATATAATAGTACTTGCGGGCAAAGGCCATGAGGACTATCAGATACTTGCAGGAATGGAGCATATCCATTTCGACGAGCGTGAGATAGTGGCTGAGGGTCTGAAATTGCTTGATAATTGATAATGTATTATGAATTCAGCTTGTTGAAAATCAATATTTTAACAGTAGACGTTGGGCGGTCGAGGACGCCCGCCCCTACATTTGGCTTATTTTATGCAAGAATAGTTTAGGGGACGGCGTCCCCGACGTCCCGAAAATATTTTTCGACCGTATGAATTATGCATTATGAATTATGAATTGATAAAATTGGAGTTGTTGGAATAAAATGTCTTTCTGGATAATAAATTTGCTTATAGCACTTCTTTCATTCGTTATCGCCGGAGTTTCGGGTATCTTCCTTGTACCCTTCTTCCACAGGATAAAGTTCGGTCAGCCTATCAAGACTGAGGACGGCCCCAAGTGGCACGCCAAAAAGCAGGGCACTCCCACAATGGGCGGATTCATGTTCATACTTTCCACTATCATCACTGCCATTGCAGGATACTGGATTTACCGCATGAAGGTAGGCCTCGACAGCACCGACAAGACCAGCTTCTATCCTTTCTACCGTATGCTTGCTGTGATAGTTTTCTCTGCGGCATTCGGCCTCATCGGTTTCATTGATGACTACACCAAGGTAGCCAGAAAGAACAATGACGGTCTTACACCATGGCAGAAGATAGCGCTTCAGCTTGTATGCGGCGCAGGCTTCCTTGCAGCGATACACAAATTCGGCGATGTATCAACAAGACTTGACCTGGGCTTCTGGGTAAGCCCTTCACTGGGAATATTCTACTACATCCTGATGATGGCGGTCATCATCTACCTGACAAATGCCGTAAACCTTACAGACGGAATCGACGGCCTCTGCGGCTCGGTAACATTCTGTGCGATGCTGATATTTACCGTATGCTGTTCCATCCTCGGACAGAACGAGATGACCTGCTTCACTATGGCGCTTGCAGGCGGATGTCTCGGCTTCCTCCTCTGGAACCTCAATCCTGCCAAATGCTTCATGGGCGACACAGGTTCCATGTTCCTCGGTGCGGCTGTGACAGGTGTGGGACTTGTACTCCACAAGCACCTGCTGCTTCTCCTCGTTGCACTGGTATACATCTTCGAGGCGCTGTCCGTTGTGATACAGGTCAGCTACTTCAAGATCACCAAGCGCAAGTACGGCGAGGGCAGACGAATCTTCAAGATGACACCTATCCATCATCATTTCGAGATGAGCGGATACAGCGAATACAAGATAGTGATAACTTTTTCCATAACAGGCATTATTTTCGGAATTCTGGGAATAATTACATTACTGACACTTTGATCAAGTGTCAGATGTCAGATTTTACCTTGATTTGAAGTCTGACATCTGATACCTGATATTCTATCCCGACTTTAAGGAGGAAATATGGCTTCAAAAACCAAAACAAGAAAACGTCCGAGATTCTCACTGTGGAAGGCTTTTGTCGGCGACGGAAGACATGGCGATATAAGCCTTTCATTTTTTGCATATGTAATGATCCTTCTTGTAGTGGGTATCGTTATGATGTCCTCCGCCAGCTATGCATGGGCTTACAGCGAGCACGGCGGAGATGGTCTGTTTTATGCCAAGAAGCAGGCAAAGAGCGCAATTATCGGCTTTGCGGCTATGATATTCTTCATGAAGATGGATTATCATAACTTCAAGAGCGTAAGACTGCCTCTGCTGAAAAAATTCAATATAGCCGGACTTCTCTACGTGGTGGGTATCATACTCCTTGTACTGGTTCTCGCCATAGGTAACGATGAGGGCGGTTCCATGGGCGCTAAGCGCTGGCTTACTCTGGGCCCCATCAACTTCCAGCCGTCTGAGGTGGCGAAGCTGGCGATCATCATTTACTTTGCCTACAGCATGGAACGTGACGGCAGAAAAATGAACAACTTCAAGATAGGCATTATCAAGTATGTTATACTTATGGGCGTATACGTCGCCCTGCTTTACAAAGAGCCCCATATGTCGGGACTTATCCTCGTCGGCAGCATCGCAGTTGTAATGATACTCTGCGGCGGCGCTAATATACGCCAGTTCCTGCTGCTTGGCGTTGCTTCCGTTCTTTCGGCTGTTGCGGTAATCGCTTATCAGTCAAAGATCCCCGGAAGCTACATTGCTACACGTATAAAGTCATGGAAAGATCCATTTGCGGATATCCTTGACGAAACATGGCAGACTGCAAACTCCATAATCGCTATCGGTTCGGGCGGTATGTTCGGTCTCGGACTGGGCAACTCCCGTCAGAAGTACCTCTATCTCCCTGAGACGAAGAACGACTTCGTATTCCCGATAGTCTGCGAAGAACTTGGATTTGTAGGCGCTATTGCGATAATCATAGTATTCTTCCTTCTCGTTGTGGAAGGCTTCTCCATAGCAGTACGCTGCAAGGACAGATTTGGTATGCTGATAGCTGTGGGCATCACAACACAGATAGGCATACAGACTGTTCTCAACCTCGCTGTTGTCAGCAACCTGATACCGAATACAGGTATCAGCCTGCCATTCTTCAGTTACGGAGGTACGGCGCTTATCATGCAGCTGGCGGAAATGGGTATCATGCTGAATATATCGCAGCAAAGGTACTATCCGTCGGAAAAGGGAGCTTCTTCTAAGAATAAAGCCGCAGCTGCGGAAAAAAGGAGTTAATATATGAAGGTTCTCATTGCGTGCGGAGGCACAGGCGGTCACATCAATCCCGGCCTCGCTATCGCAGACATCATCAAAAGCAAATACCCCGATACGGAGTTCCTCTTTGCAGGCACTCCCAAGGGCATGGAGGCAAAGCTTGTCCCGAAGGCAGGCTACAAGCTTGAGACTATCAAGGTGGCAGGCTTCCAGAGAAAAATATCCCTTGAAAACATCGGAAGAAATATCAAGGCCGTTGCTTACCTTGCCACATCCGGCAGGAGAGCAAAGGAGATAATCGAGGGCTTCAAGCCCGATATCGCCATCGGCACAGGCGGATATGCCGCAGGTCCTGTTATTCGCAAGGCCGCAAGAATGGGCATTCCCACAGCTATCCATGAACAGAATGCCTACCCCGGTGTGACTAACAAGCTTCTTGCAAAGGAAGTTGACTACGTTATGCTGACTGTTGAAGAAGCACTGAAATTCATGGACAAGAGCAAGTTCGAGTACAGCGTTACGGGACTTCCCGTAAGAAGCAATATCAACACCATGTCAAAGGCTGAAGCAAGAGCAAAGCTTGGATTTGACGACAAGTTCACAGTTCTTTCATTCGGCGGAAGCCTCGGTGCAGGCTGCATCAACGAGAGCATGGAGTTCGTTATCAGGGACAATTTCAAGAACGGACGTGAGATAAACCACATCCACGGCTACGGCGGAATGGGAAAGGATACTTTCCCACAGGCAATGAAAGCCGCAGGTGTGCCGCTGAAAAGCGACCGTCTCCGTATAACCGAGTACATAAACGATATGGACGTATGCCTTGCGGCGGCTGACCTTGTAATATGCCGCAGCGGTGCTTCAACTCTCGCAGAGCTTGAAGCGGCAGGCAGAGCATCTATCCTCATCCCGTCGCCTATAGTTGCAGGCAATCACCAGTACCACAACGCTATGGTGCTTGGCAAGGCAGGTGCGGCTGTAGTTATCGAGCAGAAGGATGTTACCAGTCAGAAGATACTTGATGAGGTGCTGAAACTGAGCAGTGATACCGCAAAGGCTGAGAAAATGTCGGAGAATGCGGCAAAGCTCTTCCTGACCGATACAAATGACAGAATACTCGCAGTAATTGACAAACTAATTAATAAAAAATAACAACCACATCGTCTGAGGAATCAAAGTATTATGAACTACAAGAATTTAGTTGAAGTAAATGGCACAAAGCTCAATGTCTATACAGAGGGGCAGGGTGATGTTACCATAGTTTTCATGGCAGGCAACGGAGTTACATTGCCTGTGCTGGAATACAAGCCAATATGGAAAAGAATGTCCGAAAAGTACAGGATTGCTGTCATTGAAAAGGCTGGCTACGGATTCAGCGGCTCAAAAACCACTGAGCGCACCGTTGAAAATCTTGTGGCAGAGGACAGGGAAGCACTCGCAAAGGCAGGAATAAACCCGCCTTATGTGCTTGCGGCTCACTCCTATTCGGGATTTGAGGCCGTATACTGGGCTAATACCTATCCCGACGAAGTAAAAGCCGTACTCAGCATGGATATGGCTGTACCTGATACGGCAATAGCGCAGTCGAAGGAACTTCCCGAAGAAAAGCGCAGGGCTATGGTACAGAAACAGCAGAAGCTTATCCATAAGATATCAAAGGGCGGTATTCTCACGAAGCTGATGAAAAACAAGCTTGAGAATGCCACAGGACTTATGAGCGGAAATGAACTCACCGAGGACGAAAAAGCCGTCTACAAGGAGCATTTCTACAAAAATCTCGCTCATAAGGAATTTGCCGATGAAGCTTTGCTTTTAGTTGATAACGCTGTAAAAGTCAGCAAAACGGGACTTCTGAAATGTCCCTGCTGTTTCTTTATCAGTGATATGAAATTGCCCGTAAAGAGCGTTTCATGGAAACAGGTCGGCGTTGACTATGCAAAGAAGTGCGGCGGAGAATTACATCTCTCCGACAAGGGGCATATGATGTACGCTTTCATTCCCGATGAAATGTCGGATACTTTCGTGAAATTCCTGAGTTCAAATCAGATATGAGGAATATTCACTGAAGTAAAAGTGCCAGCGAGCGAAAGCAGACTGACGTCCTCGCAGAGAGTGAACGAGCTTTGCGAGTGGGAGCGTGATTGCGGTCGAGCTGGCGACAGCTCGAGTAACACCACGACCGCTAACAGCATAATATACACAAAAATGCTGTGAGGTGGTTTTATGCAGAAATTTATCATAACGGGAGGCAGAAAGCTTCGTGGAGAACTTGCTCTGCAGGGCAGCAAAAACAGCGCCCTGCCCATAATGGCGGCTTCTCTGCTTTGCGGTGAGGAGGTCGTGCTGAAAAGCTGCCCACGGCTCACCGATGTCTATGCTGCTTCAAGGATACTCAACTGCACCGGCTGCAAATGCAGCTTTTCGGGGAGTACCGCCGTTATTGACCCACGGGACGTTTCAAGGACCGATATTCCCGAGACTCTCATGCACGAGATGCGCTCATCCATTATTTTCATGGGCGCTGTGCTGGGAAGGACAGGGGAATGTACAGTAAGCATACCGGGAGGATGCGAACTTGGTCCCCGTCCCATAGATATGCACCTTGCCGCTCTGCGGAAAATGGGTGCGGATATCCGTGAGGAACAGGGCAGGATAATCTGCTCGGGCAAGGCTCACGGTACAAAGATATCCCTTACTTTCCCGTCGGTGGGAGCGACAGAGAATATCATTCTCTTTGCTGTGAATGCCGACGGCGAGACTGTGATAAACAATGCTGCCCGTGAACCCGAGATATGCGACCTCTGCGGATTCCTGAGAAAATGCGGAGCCGACATAAAAGGCGACGGCGGAAGCAGCATCATCATAAACGGTGTACCGAAGCTTCACGGCTGCGAGTACAACATAATGCCTGACAGGATAGCAGGCGCTACTTACCTTTCCATGACTGCTGCGGCAGGGGGAGAGATAATACTTACCAATTCCTGCATCACCGAAATGGAGCCTTTTCTCTCAGTGCTGGAACAGACGGGATGCAGTATAATGACCTGCGGAGACAGGATATACCTGCGCAGCGGTTCAAGGCTGAAAGCCGTAAAGGAGAGGATAAGGACAATGCCTCATCCCGGCTTTCCTACCGACGCTCAGGCAGTGCTGATGGCTGCGCTTTCTGCGGCTGATGGCACAAGTGTATTTGAAGAAAATATCTTTGACTGCCGTTACCGCCATGTGGACGCTCTTGTGAAAATGGGGGCGGATATACAGGCGGTGGGCAAGATAGCTGTTGTCAAGGGCGTGAAAAGACTTCACGGCGCTGACGTTGCTGCTACCGACCTGAGAGGAGGTGCGGCGATGGCTGCTGCGGCACTTGCGGCAGAGGGTACATCCTCGGTATCGGGGATACACCATATCGACAGAGGATATGAAAAAATGGAGGACGCTGTAAGACTTCTCGGCGGAGATATGCGGAGAAGCTGAGTTGTAAGGATTTATGAAAGACATCGAAAAAACAAGCGTTGACAGAGTCAACAGCCGCAAACGTATGCGGCGGCGGCGAAGGTTCATGAACGTATACATTATAATAGTTATTATGCTTGTGGCAGTCATCGGCTTTGCGGCAAGCTATACCTTCCTCTTTAATATAGGCGAGATCACTGTTTCGGGCGAATCGGATATGTATTCCGCCGAGCAGATAGTGGATGCATCAGGCATTCATGAGGGTGATAATCTCCTGAGACTTGATACCGAAAAGAGCGAGCAGAAGATACTTTCCGAACTGCTGTATGTGGAGACTGCGGAGGTCAACAGGGATTTCCCGTCTTCGCTGGAGATCAAGGTCACAAGGTGTATACCTTCATTCAATGTGAACATCGGTTCAAAAACTCTGCTCATAAGCAAACAGGGCAAGATACTGGCTATCAACAGCTTCATTACTGACGGACTTCCCGTATTCTACGGCTATAAGCCTGCGGAAAAGGAAGCCGGCGACTACATCTACAGTGAAGATGAATTCAAGAACGATGCCTTTACCGCTCTTATCACCAGCCTTGCGAGACTGGACGATACAAGCGCAGGTATTTCCAATATCAACCTTGTGGATGAACATAATATCATCGTAAACTACAGGAACGGCATGGTGTTCAAGATGGGCAACTGGAACGATGCTGAGTATAAGCTGAATATGGCGGCAACGGTCATGAATGATCCTGCTGTCAAGGGCAAAAAGGGATTCCTTACCATGATCGGCTCAAATCAGTGCAGCTTCAGAACCACCGATGAACCTGTGGAAGTTCCCGGAAATATCGATCCGCCAAAGAAAAAGAAGACGGATGAAAATGGTGAGACCGTTGACGATTCAGAACTGTCAGTAGAATCAAATCCCGATCAGGAAGAGCGTTTCAGCGACTACAACAGCCAGAACGACGAGGAGAGAGAGGGATACTTCGATTTCGAGGAAGAAGGCGGAGAAGAAGGCGGCGGCACTGAACAGACCACTAACGAGCAGGGCTACGTACTGGACGAAAACGGCGGCTACTACGACGCTGACGGATTCTACTACGATCAGTGGGGCATCTATTACGATTCCTACGGCAATTACTACGATCCCAACGGCAACCTTGTGGCAGGCGTCTGGGACGATAACAGCTATGACAACAGCTACGATCAGGGCTGGTAACAGAATGATGTCTATGCTTGTGTGTGCATTGTAAATAAAAAATGTACAAAATGCTGTGATTCAAAAGCTTGTAATTGTTAGTTTCGCAGAATTTTACGCTAAATTTTCCGTGGACTTGCAAAAACACAAATTCTATGCTAAAATATATAGAGTATTTGTTGAAGTATATTCGGATGGGAGCGGATACCTCATGCGCTCCTGTAAAATACAGGATTACGATTAGGAGGATCAAGAAATGTCTGATTTTAATTATGAAGAAGCAATTGAACCCGATGTTAACATAAAAGTCATCGGCGTTGGCGGCGGCGGCGGAAATGCTGTTAACTGCATGGTCGAGTCCGGCGTAAATAATATAGAATACATCGCTATCAATACAGATGCCAAGGCTCTTAACAAGTCAAAGGCTACTACAAAGATCCCGATCGGTGCCAAGCTCACTAAGGGCAGAGGCGCAGGCAATAAGCCTGAGGTCGGCCAGAGAAGCGCTGAAGAGAACAGAGACGAGATCGAAACTCATCTCAAGGGCGCTGATATGGTATTCATCACCGCAGGTATGGGCGGCGGTACAGGTACAGGTGCTGCTCCTGTCGTTGCAAAGATCGCCAAGGAGATGGATATCCTTACAGTTGCTGTTGTTACCAAGCCTTTCCTCTTCGAGAGAGAGCAGAAAATGGCTCAG
This sequence comes from Ruminococcus flavefaciens FD-1, assembly GCA_000174895.1. Taxonomy (GTDB): domain Bacteria; phylum Bacillota; class Clostridia; order Oscillospirales; family Ruminococcaceae; genus Ruminococcus; species Ruminococcus flavefaciens_A. Next base: position 26,396 of record ACOK01000106.1, on the reverse strand, counting down.
GCTGAAAGAGGTATCGCAGAACTGAGAAAATATGTTGATTCACTTATCGTTATCCCTAACGAGAGACTTCTCGTTGGCCTCGATAAGCCGCTTACAATGATGCAGTCATTCGCACTTTCTGATGACGTTCTCAAGACAGGTGTAAAGAGTATCTCTGACCTGATCGTAGAAGAGGGTTACATAAACCTCGACTTCGCAGACGTTTCTACTATCATGAAGGGCGCAGGCTACGCTCACATGGCTATCGGCCACGGTTCAGGCAAGGACAAGGCAAGAGATGCTGCTACAGCCGTTATCTCCAGCCCGCTGCTTGAAACTTCTATCTCAGGCGCTAAGAGACTCCTTATCAATATCGCTATGTCAGAGGATATCCTCTCTGCTGATGTTGATGCAGCTACAAAGATGATCACCGATACAGCTGCTGACGGAGTTGAGTTCATCTTCGGTACTGCATTCAAGGAAGATATGCAGGATGAGATGATAATCACTGTTATTGCTGCCGGCTTCGATGATACTGATGATTCACTCACAGTTCTCGATAACCAGAACAACAATAACGCTGAAACAGCTGCACCTGCTGCTCAGGAAACACAGCCTGAGACACGTGAGGAAGAACAGCAGCAGTCAACAATGCAGGAGGAGTACATCTCAATCGATAATCCTCTCATCGACAGCCTCGGCTTCGGTTCATCTTCAAAGCCTTCATCTTCATCACAGGATTATGATCTTGATGATATCTTCAAGATGCTGGGCAACTGATAATAATAAATATGAGCGGTCCTGACGGGCCGCTTTTGTTTTATGCGGCTATGGCTGCGCTGCCATGACTGCTATTTTTTATGTATTACGGGGGATTTCTTTCTGATCAGATGAAGAGGGGATGCGGGTCCGGAGATATGTCTCTCCGGACTCTTTTTCTGATTATAATATAACTCAAATGGAACGGAATTTTTTTATCGTTTTATATTACTGAATTGTAAAGAAATAAACATTTATACTTAATATAGTTTTATTCATTTACTGCAAAATGTGCAAAAGGTATATTTCAAGGTTTTTTTATAGTAAATTGCACTAAAATGACTCTGAATTTTCTACATTTCAATAGTTGAAATAATATAAACAATATGTTATAATTCTATTAAGGCGTATTTACTGAACCTGTGTTCATAGGTCATATGTGCACCAAATCCTTCTCTCTTTTGTCGGTCTCCGACAAGAATGCGTATGATCTGTGAATGCAGGTTCTGATTCCTTAAATTTCAACCTCGGTACTCGAGGGGATCGGAGTGTAACACTATGGACGAACCAACCGTATTAAGAACCACTAAGATTGGCGGCGGCTTTGTTAAAGAGGATGTTATGACATACCTCGATGAACTCAACTCAAAGATCGTAGGTCTCGAAGAAGAACTCAAGGCTGCTAAGAGCGGCCCCGGCGCTGATCCTCAGGAAATACAAAAATATAAGAACCAGATAGATAGCTTACAGGAAAAACTCAATACCTCCAATAATGCCCTCAGAGCAGCTAAGAAGGAAAATGAGGAACTCCAGAAAACTATCAATCAGCTCAAGGCAGGCGGCGGACAGAATAACGCTCAGAACGCTGCTATGACTCAGGCTCTTGAAGCTGCCAAGAAGGAGATCGATACTCTCAAGAATCAGCTCAGAGCTGCTGAACAGAGAGCTGCCGCAGGTGCAGGCTCACAGCAGCAGGCTAACGCTCAGGCTGCCGCTGCTCTCGAAGCTGCCAAGAAGGAGATCGACGGACTCCGCAATCAGCTCAAGGCTGCTGAACAGAAGGCTTCTGCTCCTAACGGCGGTGAGCTGGATAAGGCAAGACAGGATATCCAGAGGATCAATGCAGAACTTGCTGCTAAGTCCAAGGAAATCGCTGATATAACAAGCAAGCTGGAGGCTAAGACCAAGGAACTTGCTGCCAAGAACGACGAGATCGCTAAGATCACCAAGGAGAAGGAAACTCTCGCTGCCGATAAGGATAAGGAGATCTCCAAGCTCAACGACGAGATCACTGACCTCAAGGAGAACGGCGCTGCTATCCCATCTTCATTCGATATGGGCGCTCTCTTCACTGAAGCTCAGAAGACTGCTAACAAGATCACCTTCGAGGCTCAGAGAAATGCCGATAAGGTAACCAAGGAAGCTAACGAAGAGGCTGAAAAGATCGTTAACGATGCTAAGATCGAAGCTGAGACTACTATCGCTAACGCTAACAAGACAGCTGATTCTACTATTGCTAAGGCTAATACAACTGCTGAGACCTGCATCAAGGAAGCTAACGATAAGGCTAAGAACACTGTTGACGAGGCTAACAAGAAGGCTAAGAATGCAGTTGATGAAGCTAACAGACAGGCTAAGGATACTGTTGATCAGGCTAACGCTCACGCTGATAAGGTAAATGAGATGACTTCAACTGTCCGCTCAATGCTCCTCAACGAGATCAACAGTGTTAATACCAAGTTTGACGATATCTCATCCGTACTCAAGAGACTCACTGATCAGGCTACTGACAGAATGGGTGAGGCTCAGCTCATCATCGGCGAGGCTAAGAGCACTCTCGATAAGGGCAGCGAAGACGGCAAGATCAAGAAGGCTGAGGCTCCTGTAGCTAAGTTCGAGGCTGCTGTAGCTCCTGTTGCAAATGCTAAGGAAGTTCTTGCAAACAGCGAGAAGAAGGATGCTCCTAAGGCTGATCCTTTCGCAACAATAGGTGAAAAGACTTTCAACAACAATAACAAGCCTAACAATAATAACAATAATAATAATAATAACGAAAACAAGACATCCGCTCCTGCGGATCAGAAGCCTGCTGCTCAGAAGAAGTCATCTAACTTCAATTTCGATATGGCAGAGCTGCTCAAGGCTGCAGAAGAAGAAGCTGCAAAGAGCCCTGAAGAAGAATAATCGTAACTCATTATCCCTTCCCTGTGCAATGCAGGGAAGGGAAGTGTATTCAGCGCTTTGGCTCACATTGCCGGAGCCGCTGATAAATACTCTTTATTATAACTGATTCCGTTGGAGAATTCAGAATGTTGGGTGGATATCTTGCTTGAATTTGATTTCGATTTGAATGATTTATGCAGTAAAACAGATGAGGAACTCGTTTCGCTTGCAAAGACAGACAAGGCTGCGGCAAGCGTCATCCTGTCACGTTATTCTAAGCTTATACTGATTAAATCAAAGATTTATGCAAATTCCGATACCGACAGTGAAGACCTGCATCAGGAAGGACTTATGAGCCTTCTCAAAGCTATAAATGCCTATGATCCGTCTATGGGTGCTAAATTTTCTACCTTTGCTGAAAAGTGCGTCGTTAACCGCATGAAAACTGTCTCGGCAAGAATGGGAAGATCATGCAGCGAGGTGAACAGGATCGATGAAGATGAGGCTGCAGATGTACTGTCCGTCGAAGAAACTCCTGAGAGCATTTTTTTGTATAAAGAGTTTTTAGACGAATTGCTCGGAAGTATAGATTCATTGCTTTCAGATGCCGAGCTTCGGGCTTTCCACCTGTGTATGAGCGGAATGACCTACAAGCAGGCCGCCAAAAAGCTGGGAGTAACAGAGAAATCTGTGGATAATGCGATGCAAAGAGCAAGGCGAAAAATACGTGCGCTGTATAAGAAACGCCATGGAAAATTGAAATATGACCGTGTAGCTTAATCCAAGAGCGTTGTTTAACAAAGATGTGGGTGTAAATCCAACCGTGGTCTAATAATTTAAGCGAGGTATAATGAAATGTACGAAGACAAGACATTAGTCTGCAAGGAATGTGGAAATGAGTTCGTTTTCACTGCAGGCGAGCAGGAATTTTATGCTGAAAAGGGATTTGTAAATGAGCCCCAGAGATGCAAGGCTTGCCGTGACGCAAGAAAGAACGCAGGTAAGGCTGAAAGAGTAATGTATACAGCAACTTGCGCATCATGCGGCGGTGAAGCTAAGGTGCCTTTCGAGCCAAAGGAAGGCAGAGCTGTTTATTGCAGCGAATGCTTTGCAAAGATGAATGAGGCATAATTAAACGCAGATCCTACAGCACAGCTATTCGGCTGTGCTGGGGTTTTATATAAGAACCCTTCCTTTATAAGGAAATGTTTTGTCGTAGTTTGCCGTGTTATGGCCTTTAATAACGCATATAAGCTGAATGCTCATTTTGCGGTAAAGAGTATCGCATGCGGCTGTTGCAGTACAGGTTTGCCTTATTTTTTTGTAAAGAGGTGCAGAAAATGCTTGATAAAAGATTAACAGCTTGCGCTGAACTGGTCGGCGGTGAAGGCATAGTTTGCGATGTGGGGACTGACCATGCTTACCTTGCCGCAGAACTTATAACTTCGGGGAAATGCAGCAAGGTCATTGCTTCTGATGTGAAGGAGGGACCGCTTGCTTCTGCGAAGGCTACTGTAGAAAAGTATGGTATCACTGATAAGGTGGACCTGATACTTTCTGACGGACTTGAAAAAGTGCCGCTTGAAGGAGTATCGGATATTGTCATTGCAGGAATGGGCGGCGAAACTATCGCAGCAATAATTGGTGGGATCGAAAATCTCCCCAATTCAGTTGTGCGTTTCATCCTTCAGCCAATGACAAAGACCGAATTACTGCGCAAAGAGCTCTATAAACTGGGATTTACCATCACCGAGGAGCGTACAGTTGAGGAAAGCGGCAAGCTTTATGTGATCATGCTTGTGGATGCAAGAAGCGGCTTTGAAGGCTGGCTGACGGAAACAGAGTCTATTTACGGCTTTTTTGACGGTGAAAGCGGTCAGCAATACCGACAGAATGAGTCTGAGCGCTTGTCAAAAATTGCGGTAAGTCTCGAAAAAGCAGGCAAGCAGTCTGATGCCACACACTACGAAGCCCTTGCGTTCAGAATGAAAAACGGCACAGGCGTTGAGGAGATCGACGATGTGATAGCTTATCTCAACTCGCTGTATCCATTCAATTTGCAGGAAAAATGGGATAATTCGGGTTATCTGGTTGAGAGCCAAGGCACCGAGGTCAGCAAAATTCTTCTGACACTTGACATTACAAATGAGGCTGTCATGGAGGCTGATCTCAAGGGGGCAGAGCTTATAATTTCCCATCATCCCGTAATCTTTGATGCAAGGAAGCGGCTGCTGCGTACTGACCCCGTGTATAAACTGGTTCAGTCCGGCATTGGTGCGGTTTGTATGCATACTAATCTTGACATCGCTGACGGCGGCACAAATGGCGTAATACTGGGAAAACTTCAATCTGCTTTCGGGATCTTGGCTGCTCCTGAGCCATTCGAGGAGATCGGCAGCGAGAATAATCTGGGCTGGATAGTTACCCTTGATGAGCCTGCTGATGCCGAAACTTTCGGGAAAAAGATCAAAGAGATCTTCGGCTGCGAGTATATAAGGATGTCCGGCAGCAGCAAAAATCAGTTATCAAAAATTGCGTTTTGTTCCGGCTCAGGCGGCTCAATGATCGGTCTTGCGATGGCTAAAGGCTGTGACGCACTTATCACAGGAGATGTGAAGCATGATGTGTGGATAGACGCAAATAACCATAATTTCGCCATTTATGACTGCGGACATTTCCACACCGAAAACATCGTTCTCACGGAACTGAGACGTGTGCTTGAAGAGAAATTCCCACAGCTTGATGTGGAGATCGCTGAATCCTCTGTGGATCCCTGCGTGTACATCTGAGGTGAGCCGATGAGTATACTTATATGCCCTGTATGCGGCGGTAATCTGGAGAAAAACGAACACAGCTATGTCTGCGTCAAAGGCCATAGCTTTGATATTGCGAGGAGCGGATACGTTAATCTGCTGCTCTCCAAGCACATGGGAAAAACTGTTCACGGCGACAATAAACTCATGGTGAATGCACGGCGTGAATTTCTTGAAAAAGGCTATTATGCCCCCCTTATGAATGCTCTCTGTGACAAGGCTGAGCAGTACTTCAAAGGCAAGGTGCTGCTTGATGCCGGATGCGGCGAAGGGTACTATACTACAGCAATATATGATAGATTTCAGAAGGCGAATATTGCTGCGAGAATGTTCGGTATCGACATATCAAAAGTTGCGGCTGAAGCTGCTGCAAAGCGCAAAAACAGCATTACTTTTGCGGCTGCAAGCGTGTTCCATCTGCCCGTAGCCGATTCGTCATGCGATATGCTTGTGACCATGTTCGCTCCTTATTGCGGCGGGGAGTACCTTCGTGTGATGAAAAAAGGCGGCATCATGATCATGGCGATACCATCCGAAAATCACCTCTGGGAGCTGAAGCAGGCGATATACGACACACCCTACAAAAACAGCGTAAAGCCCTATGAATTGGAAGGTTTCAGCCTTGAGGACAAGGTGAGGATAACCTATGATATGCAGATCGATGATCATGAGGATATCATGTCGCTTTTCTCAATGACACCCTATTTTTACCGCACAGGCAAGGAGCAGCAGGAGCGACTTGCCAAAATTTGCTCAATTTGTACAAAAGCTGACTTTGAATTACTAATATACCGCAAAATTTGACTGGAAAAGTCGGCTATAAAATGATATAATAAAGAGGAAGAAAGAGGCTGAGGTTATCTGCGATCATATGCTTTCTTCCTTTACAGGTTTTGAAAGGAATGATCTGATGGCTCTCGACGGCGCATTTCTCTATGCAGTTAGATCCGAACTTCTGCCCCTCATCGGCGGCAGAGTTGAAAAAATTCATCAGCCCTCCCGTGAGGAGATCGTAATATCAATACGCACTCGCAATGGCAGCAAAAAGCTTTATATTTCGGCAAATGCAGGCAGCGCCCGTGTTCATCTCACCGAGAAGAGCGTGGATAATCCGCAGACACCGCCTATGTTTTGTATGCTTCTGAGAAAGCGTCTCGGCAGCGGCAAGCTTATTGATATCCGTCAGGACGGACTTGAACGTATCCTGTTCCTCGATTTTGAATGTGTGAATGAACTGGGCGATATCGTCACTGTTACTCTTGCCTGCGAGATCATGGGAAGATGCTCCAACCTCATTATCATCAGTCATGAGGGCAAGGTCATCGACAGTATCAAGCGTGTTGACGAGGAGATGTCCCGTGAGAGAATGGTCCTCCCCGGCATGAAGTACACTCTTCCGCCCCGTGATGACAGACTGAATTTCCTGACAGCCGAGCCTGAGCAGATCAGACAGCGCCTTGCTGCGGAGAGACCTGCCGAACTTTCAAAGGCTCTCATCCGTACTTTTGAAGGCATTTCCCCTGTGCTTGCCCGTGAATGGACATTTTTCGCAGGCAGGGGAGTTCATATCGACAGCGATACCATCAGCGGCGATCAGCTGGACCGCCTGATGTTTGTGATAAAGCGTACCCGTGAACAGCTGACTGAGGGGCAGTGCTGCTTCTCTGTTGTCACCGACAAGGAAGGTCAGCTCAAGGATTTCTCCTTTATCCGACTTTCACAGTTCGGTACTCTTATGTATACTAAGGAGATCGGCTCAGCTTCCGAACTCCTGGACTATTTCTACTACGAACGTGACCGTGCAGCCCGCACCAAGCAGAGAGCAAATGACCTTTTCAAGCTGCTTGTGAATCTTACGGAGCGCACTTCGAGACGTATCAGCGTGCAGCGTGAAGAGCTTGCCGCTTGTGCGGATAAAGACAGGTACAAACTCTGCGGAGACCTTATCTCTGCCAATATGTACCGTATAAACAAGGGCGACAGTGCCGCATTGCTGGAGAATTTCTACGATGAGGACTGTCCGCAGGTGAAGATCGATCTGGACGTGAGGAAAACTCCTGCCCAGAACGCTCAGTACTATTACAGTGAATACAAGAAAGCCGTGACCGCAGAGGAAAAATTAGCGGTGCAGATCGAAAAGGGCGAGGAAGAATTGCAGTACCTCGACAGCGTTTTCGATTCTCTTACAAGGGCGGCTTCAGAAAATGATATAATCCAGTTACGATTGGAACTCCGTGAGCAGGGCTATATAAAGTACGCAGGCGGAAAGGCTAAGCCTCCAAAGGCATTGCCTCCCATTGAGTACAAGTCAGGCGACGGGTTTACAATACTTGTTGGCCGCAACAACAAACAAAACGACCAGCTTTCTCTGAAATTTGCGGAGAAAAACGATATATGGCTGCATACTCAGAGCATTACAGGCTCTCATGTGCTCATACTGACGGATGGCTCAACTCCCCCCGACAGTACTATTGAGGAAGCCGCTGTTATCGCCGCAGTTAACAGCAGAGGGCGCAGTTCGTCACTTGTTCCCGTTGATTACTGCCTTGCACGATATGTGAAGAAGCCCGCAGGCGCTAAGCCCGGCAAGGTCATATTCACCAATTACAAGACCGCTTTCGTAAGACCTGACACGGAGGTCGAAGAAAGGCTCAGGGTAAAGTAATGGCAAGGCTCGGTATGGATTTCTTTCACCGTCAGGTGGATGAGGTCGCAAGGGATATGGTGGGAAAGGTCATCTTCCGCAGAATGGCTGACGGTTCGGTTATCAGTGAACGGATAGCTGAAACTGAGGCTTACGGCGGTGAGGAGGATCTCGCCTGTCATGCTTCCAGGGGAAGAACAAAAAGAACCGAACTGCTTTACGGTAAATGCGGTGTGATGTACGTTTATCTCTGCTATGGTATGCATTGGCTGATGAACGTTGTCACGGGGAAAGAGGAACAGCCTCAGGGCGTTCTCATCCGTGCAGGTGAAAAGTATGACGGACCTGCCAAGCTTACGAAATACCTTGGTATCGACGGAAGCTTCAACGGCAGGGACATTTGCAGCGAACCTGACATATGGATAGAGGACGACGGGTACAGGCCTCGGATAATTGAAGCTCCCAGAGTAGGCATAGACTACGCAGGGGAGTATTGGAAGAATATTAAACGACGATTCATAGCTGTTAAAGGGGAGTGATAGCAATGAACATCAGAAGTCTCGGCTGCAATTCGGTCTACGATGCAGGCGGAGGTGTGAGCCGTGTGCCCGAAAAGGGTACATACCTCTTCATGCTGGCAAAAAGCAGTGTGCGTTTCCATATCGGTGACAGCGCATTTGTATGCCCTGAAGGGACTGCCATCCTTTATAATGATAAGGAACAGCAGGAATATTCGGCTTGCGGCACAGCCCTTGTCTGTGACTGGATATGCTTCGACACAGAAGGCGACAGGGAATTTATCGATTCACTGGAGCTCATCACTAACAGACCTGTCCGTTATGCAGACAGCGAATTTATAACCTCGCTTATCAGAAGCATCACGGCGGAATATTATTCACTCAGCTCAAGAAGAGCTAAAATGCTGGATACCCTCATGAGGACTCTCCTCATATCATTCAGCGAATCGGGCAGCAGGCGTGAAGAGGAAACTGTTCAGGCTGCCGCTCCGCACTACAGTACGCTTGTAGAACTCAGGGAAAAGATATACCGCAACCCTCAGCAGAAGTGGAATGTGGATACAATGGCCGCAGATGTGAATATGTCAAGGTCGTATTTCCAGCATATCTACCGTGAGGTGTTCGGAGTATCATGCATCTCGGACGTTATAAGCGGCAAAATTGAAAAAGCAAAGGAGATCCTCAGCGAGACGGGGTGTACCGTTTCCCAGGTAGCGGCTATGTGCGGCTACGACAACGAGGAACACTTCATGCGCCAGTTCAAAAAAATCGTGGGAGTTACTCCTACAAAGTACAGAAAACAAGTCTGATTTATAAGGATGATTCAGACGGTCAGAGTCTGCATTGGTGCGGTGTCGCTTTTATGCAGCTCGAAATGGTAAAGTGACGACATTATGAAAATGTTTTTCATTAAAAATTCACTTTGCCGGGACACTCCGTACAAGTTGAAAAGTATAGAAGCGAAATTGGGAAAATAACGGTATACAGAGAAAAAACCAAATGCCACAAAACTTTTTAAACTCAAAATCCAGTTTGTTTGAAGGTATTTTATATTAAGACTATTTTAAGATTATTAATATATAATATATTCAAACGATACGAAAGGAGTGTGAAGCTCCCGACGGAAATTATCCGCCGTGGAGGCGCTTATGGCAATTAATACTTTTGCTCGTAAAGAAATAAAATTTCTCCTGAATATGGATCAGTATCATGGCCTTATGGAGGTCATTAACGAATACATGAATCCCGATAAGTATTGCATTGGCGGCAAGGAGTACGGTATATACAATATATACTACGATACTCCCGATGATTACCTTATAAGAGAATCACTGTCCAAGCCTTACTACAAGGAGAAGATCAGACTTCGCAGCTACTACTCACCTGCTGCACCGGACGATATGGTATTCCTCGAGATCAAAAAGAAGATCGGAGGAATAGTGACAAAAAGAAGAGTACAGATGACTCTTGCTGAGTCGGACGCTTACTTCAGAGACCGTTCAAAGCCTGAAATGAACAAGTACATAACCGAACAGGTTTTCAGGGAACTGGATGTTTTCCTGAATAACTACCCCATCGCTCCCAAGCAGTATATCAGCTATCAGCGTGAGGCTTTCTTCGGCAAATACGACAGCGATTTCAGACTTACCTTTGACAGAAAGATCACCGAGAGACGCTATGATCTCGGACTGAACTATGAAAGCTACGGCAATTACATCATAGGTGCGGACCAGAGACTCATGGAGCTCAAGGTTTCAAATGCCATACCCGATTGGCTCGTTAACAAGCTTTCAGAGCTGGAGATCTACAAGACCAGCTTCTCCAAGTACGGCAGAGCTTACCAGAACTTTGTAAAAAGTCAGGTCGAGAGTGCAAGATGCTCAAACGGTTCGGGCCGCATTTATATCTCAGGGATCTCAATGGTAAATAACAGTATTATGAACAGGAGCGTGTGATTTTTATGTTTCCAAATGGTTTTTTCGGCAATGTTTTATCAAGGTACAATGATGTTGATTCTGTAATAAACAGTTCAAGTACAGTTCTTCCGGACCTTAAAGCAGGAGAATTCTTATTCTGTCTTATTTCTGCTGTGATTCTCGGAACACTGATCAGCCTTATCTATATCATTACTCACAGAAAAGAAGGCTACTCACAGAGCTACGTAATGTCAATGGTAATGCTTCCTACCATCGTTACACTGATACTCCTTCTGGTAAATACCCAGATCGGCGCTATCAGCCTTGCAGGTACTCTTGCACTGGTACGATTCAGAAGCGTTGCAGGCGACCCGAAGGATATTTCCTACATCTTCTTCGCAATGGCAATGGGTGTTGCCTGCGGAATGGGATTCATCGGTTTCGCTATCGTATTCTTCATCATTCTCGGCGCTGTCCTCTTCGTAATGAGCGAGGTAGACTTCGGCGGATGCAAGAAGAGACATATGACTCTCAAGATAGCTATTCCTGAGAACCTTGATTATCAGGGCGTATTTGAGCCCGTACTCAACAGATACACAACATTCCACAAGCTCAGAAGAGTAAAGACTACCAACTTCGGTACACTGTTTGAGCTTATCTACAGCGTTGATGTTCTTGAGAACATCGATCAGAAGAAGTTCGTTGACGAGCTTCGTGCCCTTAACGGCAATATGACGATCAATCTTGTTTTCTTCAAGTACGACGACAAGATCTACGAAAACTAATACAACAACCAGGATTGCCGAGCATATTCTCAGAAAATGTGTTCGGCAATTTTTGTTTTACGGCGGATTTTTTCGGGCGGGCAGATCTGCCTGTGCTCGGGGATATAATATGCATTTATGCAATATAGAAGGAGAGATGAATTATGGACAGCAGAAGATTCATGGCAATGGCAGCAGCAGTTACACTTATGCTGACATCATGTGCCTGCGGAAAAACTGACCCTCAGGAAAAAAACAGCAACAGCAGTTCCGCAGTAACAGAGGAGACCACGAAAAAGTCTGAGAAGACAACAACAGCTGAGGAGACGGCTGAGGAAGCCACGACCGAAGAGACAGAAGCCTCATCAAAGAAAAAGACAACTACCAAGGCAAAAGAAAAAACAACGACCACATCCGTCAAAAAAGGCGAGACTACAACAGCTTCAACAACTACAGCCAAGTCAGGCTCAAAGTCGGACGGCAGTTCGTCGGGCGGCGGTTCTTCAGCGGGGGGCGGAAATTCCTCATCCTCCGGCGGAGGAAACTACACTGAGGCAGGCGCAAACGAGGTGCAGACACCTGTTGAAGTGCAGACGGAAAGCGAATATACAGCCGAGATAGTAATGGGCGGAAGTCCGTCCATAGTCGGTGCAAATGCCGCAGCTGACGGCTCAAGAGTAATTATTTCCGCAGGCGGTGACTATCTTATCTCGGGAAATACCGATGACGGACAGATCTTTGTAGATACAACCACGGAAGAAAAGGTCAAGCTCATCCTCAACGGTGTGGGCATTGCCAATTCCTCCGGCCCTGCAATTCTGATAAACGACGCCAAGAAGTGCACTATTGAACTGATGGACGGCACTATTTCAGTGCTAAGGGACGGCGCTAAGGATAAGGTCAACGACGGCGTTATATTCTCCAACGACACTCTGAGAATAAAGGGCGGGGGAGAACTGTACATCTACTCCAACAACGCTCACGGAATTTCCGGCGACGATGATGTTATCATCGAAGGCGGACGCTATGAGATCGATTCGGTAAAGTCCGGCATATTCGCTCACGACGATATAACAATAAATGACGGTGACCTCCTCATCAGAGGCGGCACAAACGGTATCAAGTCCAAGGGCACGATCAATATCAACGGCGGACGTACCATCGCTTACGGCGGTACAAAAGAGGAGAAGAGCTCGGTTTATTCCGATGGTGCTTTCAACTACACAGGCGGCACTCTCTACGCCGTCGGAAACCGTGTGTCAGTGCCTACGATGAGCTATAATCCGTTTATTGTGGTTGACTGCGGCGATACATATGAGGCAGGCTCAACGGCTGAGATGGTGCTCAACGACACGCAGATGGCGGTGCTGCAGCCCCATAACAATTTCCGCTGCATAATGATGCTCGCTCCTGAGATCAGTGCAGGCAGCAGCTTCTACACGGTCATCAACGGAAACGGCAGTGAAACATTCAGCGTCAGTGACGGACAAAATGAATTTCATGTCGGACAGTAATTTTTTACGTCACTATTACAATAAGTAATATGAATTACAGCGCTTCTGACAAAAAAGAGGCGCTGTTTTTTTATTTTTGTCTATGCTCGGAAAGGTAAAATAATTCATAAATGATAATCAATGTTAATAAGATATAAGCTTAAACTAATTAATAAAAAGTTAACTCTAAAAAATCGTAAAAAGAGGTCAAAAGTGTACAAAAATTAAGTTTTGGTTACAAATGTATCTTGCAAAAAGATACGTTTTGAATTATAATAAATACAGCAAATGAAGATTATTGGTATTCAGTATCAAGTACCCTCCCCTCTCATGTGCTTGATACTGAATATTAATTCACTTGCTCGCCATAGAGATAGTTTTGTCAATAAATAAAACTAACCCCTTTCATTTGTAATTTTTTCATGTTTTCTATTCTCAATAACTTGTTTTAACTTATTATCTATGGCACGCTCCACAGTGCTAAGCGGCGAAAGTCGTTTGGAGCGTTTCATCCATCCTTCGGGATGGATTTTTTTTATACATTTACTGATAGTATATCTCTCACACCCTCGGTGTTATGCGAAATGCCCTATTATTTTTTTATATGTACGTACTATTTTTAACATATGGCACATATAAGCAGCAAAATCGAAATATGAAATTTGCGTGAAACATTATATAATCCGCTTGACAAATTCTATAATGTGTGATATCATATAATCATCGAAAGGAGGGAGCAATGTGAAGAAAAGTGTATACAGTCTGGTCCTTATGGACGATGTCATCAAGGCTGTTGACCGTCAGGCTTACCGACTCGGCACAAGCAGGTCAAACCTGATAAATCAGATCCTTGCCGAGCATTTGTCCTGCGTTACTCCTGAGATGAGGATGAGAGACATTTTCGCCTCGCTTTCCGAACTGATGAGCAGCAGCTTTCAGATACAGCAGCAGCGCTCTGCTTCGCTGATGACGCTGAAAACTGCACTGGACTACAAGTACCGCCCGACTATCAGCTACAAGGTGGAGCTTGAACGTGCTCCCGATGATAAGCTGGGAACGCTGAGAGTGCAGATACGCACTCAGAGCGGAAGCCTTATCGACCTTTTCAACAGCTTTTTCGTCTACCGTGCAAAGCTTGAAACGGCTCTGCTCCACGGAAAGGGCAGGGATGATTACGGCTTTGAGCTGACTTCGGGATGCTTCACTCGCAAGCTTCTGGAAAGCGGACTTGATGACGAGAAGACAGGTGAGGCTATAAGCAGCTACCTGACACATCTGAACCGATCCATACAGACCTATTTTTCAGCACCCGATGAGTTCATGAAGTATGCTCCCGGGCTGGAAAAGGAGTATGTGGATATGCTGCAAAGATACATTTTGTAGCGGAAATATCAGATCTAATATAGTTAAGGCAACACCGCACAAAACTTGTGCTGAATATGCGCCGACAGATTTTTCGTCAGATTGTATAGAAATTCCGCAGGCATACTGACGTATGTCAAGGGATTTCTGTGCAAGATGACGGAAAATATGTCCGCAGATTCAGTGCAAAGCCGTCAGGTGGGCTTTGTGCGGTGTTGCCTTAAGACACCCCATTATAAAGGAGGATATATATATGAATGCAGAAAAAATGACACAGAAATCCATCGACGCTGTGAGAAAGGCGCAGAGCATCGCCGTTATGCAGTCTAACAGCATTATCGAACCGATCCACCTTCTCTCAGGACTTCTCAAGCAGGAAAACGGACTTATCCCGCAGCTGCTGAAGAAGATGAACGTGGATGTGGATATATTCGATTCCGAGGCGGACAAGAAGATAGGTATGCTTCCTAAGGTCACAGGCAGCGGCAGAAGCGCTCAGATGGCACTTTCCGCAGAGGCTGACCGTGTACTCACAGGAGCAGAGTCCATCGCTTCAAATATGAAGGACGAGTTCGTTTCCGTTGAGCATATCATGCTTTCACTCATAGAAAGCAAGGACAGAGACGTTTCACAGCTTCTCAGGACATTCAATATCACCCGTGACAGTTTCCTCAGCGCTCTTATGTCAGTTCGTGGAAATACCCGTGTTACAAATGAGAATCCGGAGGAGACCTACGATGTCCTCACAAAGTACGGTCAGGAACTTGTGGGACTTGCAAAAAAGAACAAGCTTGACCCTGTTATCGGCCGTGACAGCGAGATAAGAAACGTTATCCGTATCCTTTCCCGTAAGACCAAGAATAACCCTGTACTCATCGGTGAGCCTGGTGTTGGTAAGACCGCCATCGCTGAGGGACTTGCTCTCCGTATCGTTGCAGGAGATGTTCCTGACAACCTGAAAGACCGCAAGGTGTTCTCACTTGATATGGGCGCACTGGTTGCAGGTGCAAAGTACAGAGGCGAATTTGAAGAGCGTCTGAAAGCCGTTCTCAACGAAGTAAAGAACAGTAACGGCGAGATTCTCCTGTTTATAGATGAGCTTCACACCATCGTCGGTGCAGGCAAGACCGACGGCGCTATGGATGCAGGAAACCTCCTCAAGCCAATGCTTGCACGTGGTGAACTGCATTGTATCGGTGCTACTACACTCAATGAGTACCGTCAGTACATCGAAAAAGACCCTGCACTGGGCAGACGTTTCCAGCCTGTGATGGTTGACGAACCGAGCGTGGAGGATACTATTTCAATTCTCCGTGGACTGAAAGAGCGCTATGAGGTATACCACGGCGTTAAGATAAGCGATAACGCTCTCATCTCGGCGGCTACACTTTCCAACAGATACATAACGGATCGTTTCCTCCCCGATAAGGCAATTGACCTTGTGGATGAAGCCTGCGCTACTATCCGCACTGAAATGGACTCTATGCCGACTGAGCTTGACGAGATAAACCGTAAGATGATACAGCTCCAGATTGAGGAGACTGCACTTAAAAAGGAAAACGATAATATCTCACAGGAGCACCTTGAGGAGATACAGAAAGAGCTTGCAGAGCTTCGTGAGAAGTTCAACTCCATGAAGGCTAAGTGGGAAAACGAGAAGAATGACATTTCCGCTGTTCAGAAGCTTCGTGAAGGGCTGGAGCAGATCGGCGGCGAGATAGAAAAGGCTAAGCGTGAGTACGATTTCAACAAGGCCGCTGAGCTGGAATACGGCAGACTCCCACAGCTTAAAAAGGAACTGGAAAGCCTTGAAAAGCAGGCAGAAGAAGATCTGAAGGGCGAGAGGCTGCTCCGTGACAGAGTTACAGAAGACGAGATAGCAAAGATAGTATGCCGCTGGACAGGCATCCCCGTAGCAAAGCTTATGGAAGGCGAAAAGGAAAAGATACTGGGACTGGAAGGACTTCTCCACAAGCGTGTCATCGGTCAGAACGAAGCTGTTACAAAGGTCAGTGAAGCTATACTCCGCTCCCGTGCAGGTATTCAGTCACCTGACAGACCTATCGGCTCATTCCTCTTCCTCGGACCTACAGGTGTAGGTAAGACAGAGCTGGCAAAGGCTCTTTCAGAGATACTCTTTGACGACGAGAGAAATATCATCCGTATCGACATGAGTGAGTACATGGAGAAATTCTCCGTAAGCCGTCTGATAGGAGCGCCTCCCGGATACGTGGGATACGACGAAGGCGGTCAGCTTACAGAGGCAGTCCGCAGAAAGCCTTATTCGGTAGTTCTCTTTGATGAGATAGAAAAGGCTCACCCCGATGTATTCAACATCCTTCTTCAGGTGCTTGATGACGGACGTATCACCGATTCACAGGGACGTACCGTTGACTTCAAGAATACCATCATAATCCTCACATCAAACCTTGGTTCACCGTACATTCTCGAAGGAATCGACGAGAACAACGAGATAAGCGAAGAGGCAAGGTCAAAGGTCGATGTTCTGCTCAAGACACAGTTCAGACCCGAATTCCTCAATCGTCTTGATGAGATAATCTACTTCAAGCCACTGAGCAAGACAGAGATAATGAGCATCGTTGACCTTATGCTGAAGGGACTTCAGAAGCGTCTTGATGACAAGCACATCAAGATAACAGTCAGCGATCAGGCTAAGCAGTACATCGTAGACTGCGGATATGATCCGACATTTGGTGCAAGACCGCTGAGAAGATTCATCCAGAGCAAGGTAGAGACAATTGCTGCAAAGCGCATTATAGGCGGCAATCTCTCGGCAGGCGACAGCATCGACATCGACCTCGACGCAAACGGTGAACTTACCGCAAGCTGAGCGGCGGGGACTTGCTTTGTAGGGAACGCCGCCCTCGGCGTTCCATGCCGTTCGCTTACTTTGGACGTTGAGCATATTCTGCTTTCGCTCGTTTGCACTTCTTGTTTATGAGATAATACAACAATAAATGCAGGGGCCGCCTTTGGCGGCTCTTATTCTGTCAAAAACTAATTTTGGGACGTCGAGGACGCCGTCCCCTACAAAAACATTCACGAAGAATAGACGAATTGTAGGGGCTGGCGTCCCCGACAGCCCATTATTATACGATGATATGTCACTTTTTGACAAGTTAAGCCATAGTACATCTGTACTATGGCTTTATTCTTGTTATTGTTCAGCAGCTTCTCCGCCGCCTCCGTTATCAGCAGGCGGTGTAACAGGTGCCGGTGGATCAGGAACTACAGGCGCCGGTGGGTCTGTAGCTACAGGTGCAGGAGGATCGGTATAAGCGGCCTGTGTAGGCGGCTCTGTCCATACTGCCTGCTGTGTAGGCTCTTCGTAGTATGAAGCAACTGTAGTTGTATCCGTGTAGTTATAAGAAACTGTTGTGTTGTTGTAGTTTTCGCTGTATACAGCAGTTGTGCCGTTTACGGTCTTTGGGGATACATAGTAGATCGTCAGCTTCTTGCCGGACTTGTTGTTGAACATTGTACCCGGATCGACCTTTTCGCCGTCAAGCTGTATCTCTGTGATGGAATCGGTAACTCCGTTTCCTGTCTTGGCTTCTACCATTTCGTAGTTATCCTCAGGGATACCTGCCTTTTCGAGACGGATCTTATACTGAGCGACTGTGACATCCTTGAAGTCAGGGATGATCGCAGATATCTTACCCTTGCTGACCTTGACTTCGATAACAGCGCCCTGAGTTATCATAGTGCCTTCCTCGATGCTCTGCTCATAGATCATATCCATGGCATAGTCTTCGGTGTACTCATATTCAGGCTCAAGAGTGAAGTATTCAGCCCATTTTTCTGATGTCTGTTCATAGAAACGGCCTATAAGGCTCGGCATTTCGATATCGCCTGACGAATCAGATGTTATCTCGCTGTCATCATCTACGACTTCTGAAACAGAAGATGATGACCTGCGCTTTGCTCTCGGGTCTTCCTCTTCCTGGGGCTCGTTGATGATATTGTAAACGAATACACCTATCAGCAGCAGGATAGCAAGGAGAAGTACGCTTATTATAATAGGTACCTTGATCTTATCAACTGTACTTGCTCTTTCGTAGCTGTATTCTTCTTCCTCACGGTAGCGGCGCTCTCTTACAGGCTGCTCCGGTCTGTGCTGAGGCTGAGGAGGAGCGGAGCGGCGTACAGGCTGATTGGGATTTCTTCGCTGAAGTCTTGGCATATTATTAGCAGCCGCCTGTTTTGAAGCAGCTTCACGCTTTGCTTCTGCGGCCTGTATAGCGGCGACTGTAGCAGTCTCCTCATCATCTGAAGGCTGTTCAAAAAGCTTTGTTACAAGCTCTGTGATGGTCTGGATCCTGTCTCTGCCGGAGAGGCTCATACCTTTCATGATAACTGATGAAACATGAGGAGGGATGCGTGAATCCAGGATATAAGGCTCATGGAGATCATCGTGCTTGAGACGTGTCACAGAGTCGATAGGCATACATCCTGTGAGCGCTCTGTAGAGAAGTGCGCTGACGCCGTAAACATCCGTCCATGTGCCCTGACGGGAATTGCTGCTTGCCGAATACTGTTCGGGAGCGGCATAGCCCTTGAAGAGTTCATACTCAAGGCCTGCATTGACAGTTCTCACAGCAGCCACACTGAAACCGCAGAGCTTCAGTTCGCCCTTATCGTTGATATAAACGGTATCAGGGCTGATAGCACGGTGGATGATACCTGCGTTATGGAGAATGCCTATAGTGGTGAACAGGGGAGGGAATATCCTTGAGACCTGATCCCAGCTGAGTTCACCTGCATTTTCCTTGAGGTAATCAAGGAGCTTTACTCCGTCGATATGCTCAAAGATGGTATAGGTGGTATTGTTTTCTGCGAACATATCCAGAACGGGGATGATGTTCTGGTTGTTCCTGAGTCTTGCAAGAGACTTGTTAAGCTCGGTATATTCAGCCATAAAGGCTTTATACTTAGCGAGGTTATTGTAATTTACACTGATGGTAGATCTGTTTTTGATACGGGTACAGAGTGTGATAGGCATATACTCCCTTATCTGTACCTTTTTTCCCGTGTTGATATCCTTGCCGGCATAGGTAGCGCCCTCGCCGTTGAATTCAAGAAGAATACCACAGAGGTATTTTTCATGGAGCAGAGTACCGGGTGCTATATACATCGGATTGTGCGGTGTATTCTCATCGTAGCCGCAGTGTGGGCAGACATGAAGTTCTGCATCATATTCTTCCATGCATTTATAGCAATGTTTAAGGTCTCCCAAAGCAGCTCCTCCTTTAGTCAAAATGTTATAGGCTCATATATATTCCATAATAAGCCATCATATTTATTTTATCAGCAATTTAGTCAAATGTCAACTGTAAAAGTTGCGATATTACATATTCAGTGAAAATTGTATTCTTTTTGTAACCATTTCTTTTAAAATTGAGAATTTAGAATTTAGAATTGAGAATTGCGGTGTCACTTCGTGACGGATCAAAATAAGTGAGCGAACACATTCATTCTCCATTCTCCATTCTCAATTCAATAAGTTCAGAGCTTTATGAGGCCTTCGTTTATCATTTCCTGAGCGGCCAGCATAACGCCTAATTTGCCGCTTGTGTAGGTGATACCGCCCTGCATCCATACAGCAAAGGGTTCACGGAGAGGAGCGTCTGCGGAAAGCTCAATAGAAGCACCGCCTGTGAATGCGCCTGCCGCCATGATGACTTTATCGGAGTAGCCGGGCATATCCCATGGCTCGGGAGTTACGAACGAATCAACGGGAGCGCCCTTCTGAATACCACGGCAGAAAGCGCAGAGATGTTCCTCATCGCCCAGTTTTACGGCAGTTATGATATCTCCACGGGAGTCGTCCTTGCGTGGGGAGCATTCAAATCCCAGCATAGTGAAAAGCTCACTTGCGAAAATGGAGGTCTTGACTGCATTTGCCACAACATCGGGAGCGAAGAAAAGTCCCAGCAGCATTTCACGGTTCATGCCAAGGGTACAGCCTACTTCCTTGCCCATTCCCACACAGGTGAGACGGTATGAGCAAAGCTCGACAAGGTCGGCTCTTCCTGCGATATATCCGCCTGTACGTGCGATTCCGCCGCCTGCATTCTTGATAAGGGAGCCGATGATAACGTCAGCGCCTACAGCTGAAGGCTCACGGTCCTCGATGAATTCGCCGTAGCAGTTATCCACCATGATTATAATGTCAGGATTCCCTTTTTTAGCGGCTTTAATCATATCCTCGATATCTTTTACAGTGAATGCGCCACGGAGCGAGTAACCACGGGAGCGCTGAATATAGGCTATCTTCGCCCCCTTTACAGCTTCGGTTATCTCGTCGAGCTTAGGAGTGCCGTCGGAGTTAAGGTCTACCTGACCGTACTCAACGCCGTAATCCATAAGCGAGCCGTTACCCTTAGTGCCGCTGAGACCGATTACTTCTTCAAGTGTATCGTAGGGCTTGCCTGTGATTGAGACCATCTTGTCGCCTGTGCGGAGTACACCGAAAAGCGCAACGGAGAGAGCATGAGTGCCTGAAACGAAATTGAAGCGGACGAGGGCGTCCTCAGTGCCGAGAGCCTGAGCAAAGACCTTGTCGATGACCTCTCTGCCCACGTCGCCGTAGCCGTAGCCTGTTGAGCCGTAGAAGCAGGGCTCACTTACCTTGTTGTCGGCAAAGGCTTTGAGCACCTTTGCGCCGTTGTATTCGGCAGTTTCCTCAGTGCGTCTGAAGGCATCCATGCAGGCTTTTTCAGCCTTTTCTGCCATTTCTGTAAGCTTCGGATCGAAGCTGTAGAGTTCATTTATTCTGCTGTTCATATTTATTCCTTTCTGTTTTACTTAACCGTTTCCTGCGATCATTGCTTTTCCTCGGCAAGCTTGCCCTTGCTGAGGCTGTCCTTTTCGATGTCGATACGCTCAAGGACTACTTCACGGCCAACTATCTTGAAGCCTATCTCCTGATAGAAGCTGACACGTACATCAAGTGCCAGCAGGTAGGCTCTCTTTCCGAGTCCGTTGAAGAATTTAGCCAGCCATTTGAGAAATTCCCTTGCATAGCCTCTGCCACGGGCGGCAACTGTTGTAGCAACCTGACCGATGAGGACTGTGCTGCCGATGTCGAATACCGCAGAAGCAGTTGTCGAGCCACGATAGGTGAAAACTCTGCTTATGCCGTGACGGGTGCGGTGAGATGTATCAGTGTACCACAGTGAGAAATCCGCAATATTCGGGAATCCCTCGCTGAGTATCTGGTATACGTCGGTCAGCTTTGGGTTGAAGTCAACGTGCTCCTCGATGGCTTCAAGAGGCGAATCATCGGGGATGAGTTCAAAGATAGTGCGGTTAAGCTTCTGGTAGTGGTCATCAAGCTTTATTCCGTCGATGATGTGTCTGTCGCCTTCGATACGGAAGGGGAGATTCATGCTGACGAAAAGGTCTATCTCCTCGCTGGGCTGGAGCATTCCGTCAGTGCAGATTATCAGCGTTGAGTTGATGATGAACATGAAGCCCACGCCGTTTTCGTCTGTCAGCTTGTAGAAGCGGCAGAATTCATAGTTGGGGCCGTATGCTCTCATGTATGAAAGCATCTTCTTGCCTGACAGGGTCTTGTTGAGCAAGTCACGGTCAAGTTCGTGCTCGTGTTCGATTATCTTTATCATAATTCAGCTATCCTCTTTGAAAGTTCTTTTACCAGTTTGTATGAGTTCTCCATGTCGGCAAATTCAATCACCGATGAGGGAGAGTGGAGATATCTGCAAGGCAGAGATACGGCGATAGTACGCACTCCCTTGCCGCTCTTGTGTATAGCGCCCGCATCGTTTCCGCCTGCGACCATGGTCTTGGTCTGGCAGGGGATATCCAGTTCCTTTGCGATATCGAAAGCAAGGCGGTAAAGTTCCTTGTCGTACATGGTGCTTCTGTCCATGAACGAAACAACAGGGCCTTTTCCCACTTCGCAGACACGCTTTGCGCCCGATGCACCGTCGATATCTGCGGCAGTTGTGGATTCAAGGACGATGGCGAAATCGGGAGCAACGGCAAATGCTGAAGCAGTCGAGCCACGCAGACCAATTTCCTCCTGAACGTTGAACACGAAGTAAGTATCATATTCAAGCTCCTCATGGATCATTTCTATCATCATGGCACAGCCTGCACGGTCATCGATAGCCTTTGCCTTTATGCGTTTTTCACCTAAGTCCACGAACTCGGAATCGAAGTAAACGCAGTCGCCGAGGGAAACGTGCTTTTCAGCATCGGCCTTGTCCTCAGCGCCGATGTCTATGTAGAGACTGCCGATAGTCGGGGCTTTTTCACGCTGTTCCTTTGAGAGATTATGCACAGCAGTGGAGCCGACAACTCCGCTGATACGGCCTTTTCCCACACGCACCTGTCTGCCGATGACAACAGCAGGGTCAACTCCGCCTACGGTGTCAAAGCTGAGAGTACCGTCGGGGCGGATGTAGGTGACCATGAAGCCCACTTCGTCCATGTGGGCGCATATCATAAGTTTCTTTTCGGGAGTTTTCTTTCCCTTTTTGAAGCAGATGAGACTGCCGAGGGGGTCGGTGCTGTATTCGCACAGCCCCTTGATCTTCTCTATGATAAGCTCTCTTACAGCGTTCTCATCGCCTGAGATTCCGTCTGTAAGGCAAAGCTCACGAAGCAAATCTTTCATTTTTGTACACTCCTTTACTTCTGTCAAGATAATCGTACATTATTTTAGTTTTTTCTTTAAGCGATTCCTTATCATTTATCATTTCCTGTGTAAGACCGTATTTTTCAAGTCCTTCATAGTCCTTTGCGATGAGTTTTTCGGCTATATTTAGCATTGTACTGTGGTAACAGCCACCCATGTAATAAAGAGTGATCTTCATTATGTATGTATCGGCTAAAAAGACTTTTTTGAAATCCTCGCCGTATTTTTCTTTGAAAAACTCGGGTGTTACTTTTTCGTCGGGATCAATCGGAAAGTAATCTCCGTCAGGCTTTAGACCGCATATATAGAAATCATCATCAATTCCGTTGTGAAATTTGTAACAGCGAAAATGTTCAGTATCGCAAACAGGAGTAATATCATTTTTGGAAAATGCGGAAGAAAACGATAAATCAAGATTGTGGTCAGGACAGCTTAATTCAGCGTAGTCTCCCCACGTATCGCAATATCCATGAAAAACATCGCCGTATTCTGTTTCAAAGCTGAATTTTTGGTCTGAACAGGCATAAACAATAAGAACAAAAACTGAAAAAGCTATTGCCGCTATTATAATTCTCAGAACTGTCAGAAACTTTTTTAGAAATGATTCACTAAACATATTTTATGCCTTGATAAATTCAGCAATAAGCCTGCCTGTCAGCTTAACATCCTTAACGTCGATGACCTCAACGGGGGTGTGCATATTTCTCAGCGGAATGGACACTGTACAGGTCTTTGCGCCGCCACGGCTGACGGAATACTGATCCGCATTGGTGGAGGTCATACCGCTCATGACTTCTATCTGACAGGGAATATCGTTCTTCTTCGACATCTCGATGAGCCTGTCGGATATCTCACGGGAAAGCGACGGAGAAATGCCTATCATCGGGCCTTTTCCCAGATAGCCGCACTTTTCCTCGTCCTCGCCGTTTGCATAGGCAAAGCTTACATCCACAGCCAGCGCCACATCGGGAGCAGTGTTGAATGCGCCTGTCTTAGCGCCACGTTCGCCCACTTCCTCCTGAACGGAGAAAACAACAGTGACATTATATGCGAGCTCTTTGCCTTTGAGAAGTTCCAGCGCATAGAGGATAGACGCAACTCCGCACCTGTCATCAAGTGCGCCGCCTGTCATGCGTGTGCCCAGCAGGTCACGGCATTTCACATCAAAGGTGATGCTGTCGCCGAGAGAAACTATCTCCTCCAGTTCAGCCTTTGTCATTCCCGTATCAATAGCCGCATCGTCGAAAGAGAGAACGCTTCCCGAGCCGCCTGTGAGGTGCGGAGGAACGGAGCATATCACGCCCTTGATATCACGCTTTCCGTGAACGATAACAGGCTGTGCAGGTAGCAGTCTGCGGTCGATGCCGCCGATGCTTCCTATTTTAATAAAGCCTTCGTCTGTGATGTATGTGACCACAAATCCAACCTGATCTATATGAGCGTCCAGCACCAGTGCAGGGAGACTTTCATCCTTTTTGCCGAATGTGCCGATAACGTTTCCGCCGATTATCTCAGCATCGGGGCAGTACTCCCTCAGCATTGAAAGTGCAAGTTCAGCGGCAGGGGGCTCATTTCCCGATGCGCCGTATGCCTGCGACAGTGAAACAATAGTATCTTTAAGTTCCATCATTTATCTTCCTTTCTGTCTGAAAAATGCCTAATCATATTAATTATACCAGATTTCGGACATAATTACAATACCTTTTGGCGATATCAGGACGGAATAAATGATAGTCGCTGTTTTTGTCGGAAACAGTTGATATTTGTCGGTTTTTGTTGTATAATTGTGGAAAGACAACAGGTACTGTATTCCAAATCCGGGCGGTGATCTTATGACTAAGAAGACGAAACTTTATGCGGTCTATGCCTGTGCTGTGCTTGCGGCAGGTACAGTGTATACTATTTTTTCGCCTGCTGACCGCCAAAAGGCGGAAGATAACGGCAGAGTAGTTTTCAACGTTGCCACAACTTCCGTGTCATCGGCTGCGGTATCATCCTCATCTGTGAAGACAACCAAAGTAAAGACCACAGCCGCTAAAGCAACGAAAACGACAACTGCCAAAGCCACGACTGTGCAGGAGGAAACGGAACCCACCGAGCCCGTTGTGCTGTGGTTCGAGCTGAATGAAGCAAGCGCTGAACAGCTTGCACTTCTCCCGGGAATAGGCGAAAAGCTGGCAGAAGATATAATCACGTACCGCTCGTCTATTGGCGGATTCAGAAATATCGAGGAGCTGATGAACGTCAGCGGCATAGGCGAAAGTAAATTTGAAGCTGTCAGGGAGTACATCTACGTGACCGATCCTGTCTACGATGTGCCTGTCAGCGAGGAACAGCCAAGTGAGGAACTGCCGTCCGAGGAGGAGACAGAGCATATTCCCACCCTTGAGGAGATCGCTCCCCTTGACCTGAATACTGCAACAAAAGAGGAACTTATGCTGCTTCCTCATGTGGACGAGACCATCGCCGAAAGGATAATCAGCTTCCGTGAACAGGCAGGAGGCTTCAGCCATCCCTATGAATTGCTGTATATCGAAGGCCTTACCCGTGAAAAAGCCGCAGAGATAATCAACTTTGTCAAAAACGTCAGTGAATAAAAATATATCCCCTGCGATTTAACCTCGGTACTCTTACAGAAGTTTTTACACGTGTCTATTGAGGGAAACCCTTTTGAAACAGGATTCTCCCTCAAACTCCCTTCCAAAAACTTACTCTATTAAGTTTACACGTGCAGATGTTCCACTAAATAATACATTGTCTTTTCCCCTATTTTCGCGCTTGGTCACACTCCTTATGAAACTTCTAATATTTAATAGTTGTCCTAATTGAACATCGTATTGTGTTTTCCTGCGAAAACGATTACCTCTCTATGCGACAAGAAAAAGGGCGTATTCAATGCCACCCTTGTAGTTAATATTACCATAGTGACAAACTTTTCCATTCAAAGGTAACCTTTTGACTATATTACACATAATCCGAAGTTGTTCTGCTACTGTCTGTAGTTATAACTTAAAAAGTCCGACTTTACCATAGCTTTTTTGTGTACCTGTTGGAATCCAGAACTATTAATTCTTCTGTTTCCTATTCCTAACTCGGCCGAATAAGTCGTGTTCACGTCTTCCAATTATAGTCTGCATGGTTGCTCTTCAGATTCGTCACGAAGTTTGTTATGAGCGTTGTTAGATTTATCCTCTCAGCCGGTATGTCCTTCCTGTGTTGTGAAAACATCATGACTCTATGTACTTTCTTTGGAATGAATGCTCCTCACTGCTTGGTTTCTATTATTTTGACAAGGTCAC
>ACOK01000107.1 GCA_000174895.1 Ruminococcus flavefaciens FD-1 | reverse complement strand
TTAATCAGAGCATTATCCTCCCCTGCACTGCATATAAATTATTGACCGCAGTAACGCAAAGGAGGGATAATTTTGAAAGAACAGCCGAATAAACGTGCTGTCATGCTGGGACAATACATTATCGAGCACAAGGCGACAGTCCGTGCAGCAGCAGGAAAATTCGGGATAAGCAAAAGCACGGTGCATAAGGATGTCAGCGAGCGTCTGAAGATGATTGCACCTCAGCTGTATGAACAGGTAAAGGAGATACTGGAAATAAACAAACAGGAACGCCATATACGTGGAGGACTTGCCACCAAGCGGAAATATCAGCTTCTGCGGAATAAGTAGAGGCTCCGCCCATGGCGCTAAAAATAATCTGACATAATTTCGCAGTGACGCACACATAATGACAAAATTCTTACAAAAACTCTATACGCCTTTATAGGAGGATCTCGGGATACAACAAAGCAGCCGCTTGCTTTACGCAAACGGCTGCTTTGCAATGGATTATGAAAGTTGATGGATTATGAAGCTTGATTATTTCTTATTCTTTCCTGAAGCTGTGCAGTATGCACAAGCAGCAGCAAGAGAAATTATAGCTAACAATGTACCAACACCCTCATCACCTGTCTTAGGTGAATTTGAATTAGTATTAACTGATCTGCCGGACGAGCTGCGTCCTGATGAAGAAGATGAGGATGAACCCGATGAACTGCTGCGAGAGATAGATGCAGTAGTAGTTACTGTATCAGATGTGGTTGAAGCAGTTGTAGTTGTTGTAGAACCTTCTTCTGATCCTCCGTCCATAGTAACGGTAGAAGTAGTTGAAGTTACTTCTGCTGTAGCAGTTGTCTCTGATGTAGTCGAGTTCTCTGAAGAATCACCGTCGATAATGCCGGGGATAGTTGTTGTTGTCTTTTCTTCATTAAGCTGATCTGTTGCGATAGTTGTTGTGGTTGTTTCAGGCTCGGTTGTTGTTTCCGACTCAGTTGTAGTTGTCTCAGTTTCAGTGGTTGTCTCGGTAGTTGTTTCCGTAGTGACATCATCACCGAAAATTGCTGTCTCGGTTGTTGTGGATTCAGTAGTAATTTCTTCTGTTGTTATAATTGTGGTTGTAGTGGTAGTTGTTGTTGTTGTGGCAGTAGTTGTTGTGGTGGTGGTAGTTGTGGTTGTAGTGGTTGTAGCTGTTGTCGTAGTTGTCGTGGTCGTTGTAGTAGTTGTGGTTGTAACAATAGCCATATCAACCATAACGATCTCAGCTTCTGAGTATGCCTGATCGTTCATGGAAACCACCTTGCCATCTTCGATCACGAATGTGATATCCGTAGCAACTTCGTATCCTGTAGGAGCTGCGATTTCGTGAAGCACGTATGTACCGTCGCCGATCTTTACATTGGTTGGCTTTGTGCCTGATATCCATACCAGCGACTCACCACTGTTGGTTACGACCTTTGCGCCTTCACCGGCTTCGATCATGTCAGGTGTGAATGTTACGGCATTGCCGTCCTTATCCTTACCTATGAGAGTAAGTCTTGCGCCTTCGATCTCAACGCTGTGTACATCCTGCTTGCAGATCTTGACATCTGCTGTTACTGGCTGAGTTGTGGTGGTTGTGGTAGTTGTTGTAGTAGTGGTCGTTGTCGTGGTTGTAGTGGTTGTAGTAGTCGTCGTTGTCGTGGTTGTAGTTGTTGTAGTGGTTGTAGTGGTTGTAGTTGTTGTTGTAACAATAGCCATATCTACCATAACGATCTCAGCTTCTGAGTATGCCTGATCATTCATGGAAACTACCTTGCCGTTTTCGATCACGAATGTGATATCCGTAGCAACTTCGTATCCTGTGGGGGCTGCTATCTCGTGCAGTACGTATGTACCGTCACCGATCTTAACGTTTGTGGGCTCTGTGCCTGAGATCCATACCAGCGATTCGCCGCTGTTGGTTACAACCTTTGCACCTTCGCCTGCTTCGATCATGTCAGGTGTGAATGTTACGGCATTGCCTTCCTTATCCTTACCTGTGAGAGTAAGTCTTGCGCCTTCGATCTCAACACTGTGAACGTCCTGCTTGCAGATCTTGACATCTGCTGTTACTGGCTGAGTTGTTGTAGTAGTTGTAGTAGTTGTGGTTGTAACTATAGCCATATCTACCATTACGATCTCAGCTTCTGAGTATGCCTGATCGTTCATGGAAACTACCTTGCCGTTTTCGATCACGAATGTGATATCCGTAGCAACTTCGTATCCTGTAGGAGCTGCGATTTCGTGAAGTACGTATGTACCGTCGCCGATCTTAACATTGGTTGGCTCTGTGCCTGATATCCATACCAGAGATTCGCCGCTGTTGGTTACGACCTTTGCACCTTCACCGGCTTCGATCATGTCAGGTGTGAATGTTACGGCATTGCCGGCCTTGTCCTTACCTGTGAGAGTAAGTCTTGCACCTTCGATCTCAACGCTGTGTACGTCCTGCTTGCAGATCTTTACATCTGCTGTTACAGGCTGAGTTGTTGTTGTTGTGGTAGTTGTTGTCGTTGTGGTTGTCATTGTAGTGGTTGTTGTTGTCGTAGTAGTTGTTGTAGCGGTTGTAGTCGTTGTGGTTGTAACGATAGCCATATCAACCATAACGATCTCAGCTTCTGAGTATGCCTTGTCATTCATGGAAACTACCTTGCCATCTTCGATCACGAATGTGATATCCGTAGCAACTTCGTATCCTATAGGAGCTGCGATTTCGTGCAGTACGTATGTACCGTCACCGATCTTAACGTTTGTGGGCTTTGTGCCTGAAATCCATACCAGCGACTCGCCGCTGTTGGTTACGACCTTTGCGCCTTCGCCTGCTTCGATCATATCGGGTGTGAATGTTACGGCATTGCCGTCCTTATCCTTACCTGTGAGGGTAAGTCTCGCACCTTCGATCTCAACACTGTGTACATCCTGCTTGCAGATCTTGACATCTGCTGTTACTGGCTGAGTTGTGGTCGTTGTTGTAGTCGTTGTAGTGGTTGTAGTTGTTGTTGTAACAATAGCCATATCGACCATTACGATCTCAGCTTCTGAGTATGCCTGATCGTTCATGGAAACTACCTTGCCGTTTTCGATCACGAATGTGATATCTGTAGCAACTTCGTATCCTGTAGGAGCTGCGATTTCGTGAAGCACATATGTACCGTCGCCGACCTTAACATTGGTTGGCTCTGTGCCTGATATCCATACCAGCGACTCACCACTGTTGGTTACGACCTTTGCACCTTCGCCTGGTTCGATCATGTCAGGTGTGAATGTTACGGCATTGCCGTCCTTATCCTTACCTGTGAGAGTAAGTCTTGCGCCTTCGATCTCAACACTGTGTACATCCTGCTTGCAGATCTTGACATCTGCTGTTACTGGCTGAGTTGTCGTTGTGGTAGTAGTTGTTGTTGTAGTCGTTGTCGGTTTTGTTGTTGTAGTAGTGGTCGTTGTTGTAGTGGTTGGTTTTGTAGTTGTGGTAGTTGTGGTAGTCGTTGTCGTGGTTGGTTTCGTCGTCGTTGTGGTTGTTGTGGTAGTAGTTGTTGTAACTATAGCCTTATCAACCATAACGATCTCGGCTTCTGAATACGCCTTGTCATTCATGGAAACTACCTTGCCATCTTCGATCACGAATGTGATATCTGTAGCAACTTCGTAGCCTGTGGGGGCTGCTATCTCGTGCAGTACGTATGTACCGTCACCGATCTTTACATTGGTTGGCTTTGTGCCTGATATCCATACCAGAGACTCGCCGCTGTTGGTTACGACCTTTGCACCTTCACCGGCTTCGATCATTCCCTTTTCAAATGTGATTGGTCGGCCGTCCTTATCCTTACCTGTGAGAGTAAGTCTTGCGCCTTCGATCTCAACACTGTGAACGTCCTGCTTGCAGATCTTGACATCTGCTGTTACAGGCTGGGTTGTTGTAGTTGTGGTTGTAGTTGTAGTAGTTGTGGTAGTGGTTGTTGTTGTTGTAGTCGTCGTTGTAGTGGTTGTAGTTGTTGTTGTAACAATAGCCATATCAACCATAACGATCTCGGCTTCTGAATACGCCTTGTCATTCATGGAAACTACCTTGCCGTTTTCGATCACGAATGTGATATCCGTAGCAACTTCATATCCTGTAGGAGCTGCGATTTCGTGAAGCACATATGTACCGTCACCGATCTTAACGTTTGTAGGCTTTGTGCCTGATATCCATACCAGCGATTCGCCGCTGTTGGTTACGACCTTTGCGCCTTCACCGGCTTCGATCATTCCCTTTTCAAATGTGATCGGTCGGCCGTCCTTATCCTTACCTGTGAGAGTAAGTCTTGCGCCTTCGATCTCAACACTGTGAACGTCCTGCTTACAGATCTTGACATCTGCTGTTACAGGCTGAGTTGTGGTAGTAGTTGTAGTCGTTGTAGTCGTTGTGGTGGTGGTTGGTTTTGTAGTTGTTGTAGTTGTAGTCGTTGTCGGTTTTGTTGTTGTAGTAGTTGTGGTAGTCGTGGTCGTGGTTGGTTTTGTAGTTGTGGTTGTTGTGGTAGTAGTTGTTGTAACTATAGCCTTATCAACCATAACGATCTCGGCTTTTGAGTATGTCTCATCGTTCACTGAAACGATCTTTCCATCCTCGATCACGAATGTGATATCTGTAGCAACTTCGTATCCTGTAGGTGCTGCTATTTCGTGAAGTACATATGTACCGTCACCGATCTTAACATTGGTTGGCTTTGTGCCTGATATCCATACCAGAGACTCGCCGCTGTTGGTTACGACCTTTGCACCTTCACCGGCTTCGATCATTCCCTTTTCAAATGTGATTGGTCGGCCGTCCTTATCCTTACCTGTGAGAGTAAGTCTTGCGCCTTCGATCTCAACACTGTGAACGTCCTGCTTGCAGATCTTGACATCTGCTGTTACAGGCTGGGTTGTTGTAGTTGTGGTTGTAGTTGTGGTTGTAGTTGTGGTTGTTGTGGTAGTGGTGGTCGTTGTTGTCGTTGTAGTTGTAGTTGTAGTAGTTGTGGTAGTGGTTGTTGTTGTTGTAGTCGTCGTTGTAGTGGTTGTAGTTGTTGTTGTAACAATAGCCATATCAACCATAACGATCTCGGCTTCTGAATACGCCTTGTCATTCATGGAAACTACCTTGCCGTTTTCGATCACGAATGTGATATCCGTAGCAACTTCATATCCTGTAGGAGCTGCGATTTCGTGAAGCACATATGTACCGTCACCGATCTTAACGTTTGTAGGCTTTGTGCCTGATATCCATACCAGCGATTCGCCGCTGTTGGTTACGACCTTTGCGCCTTCACCGGCTTCGATCATTCCCTTTTCAAATGTGATTGGTCGGCCGTCCTTATCCTTACCTGTGAGAGTAAGTCTTGCGCCTTCGATCTCAACACTGTGAACGTCCTGCTTACAGATCTTGACATCTGCTGTTACGGGCTGAGTTGTTGTGGTTGTTGTTGTCGTGGTTGTAGTTGTTGTTGTAACAATAGCCATATCAACCATAACGATCTCTGCTTCTGAGTATGCCTGATCGTTCATGGAAACTACCTTGCCGTTTTCAATCACGAATGTAATATCCGTAGCAACTTCATATCCTGTAGGAGCTGCGATCTCATGAAGTACGTATGTACCGTCGCCGATCTTAACGTTTGTAGGCTTTTTGCCTGAGATCCATACCAGTGATTCGCCGCTGTTGGTTACGACCTTTGCACCTTCGCCTGGTTCGATCATATCGGGTGTGAATGTTACGGCATTGCCGGCCTTGTCCTTACCTGTGAGAGTAAGTCTTGCGCCTTCGATCTCAACACTGTGTACATCCTGCTTGCAGATCTTGACATCTGCTGTTACTGGCTGAGTTGTGGTTGTGGTAGTTGTTGTCGTAGTGGTTGTTGTGGTTGTAGTAGTTGTAGTCGTCGTTGTAGTGGTGGTGGTTGTAGTTGTTGTTGTTGTAGTGGTTGGTTTTGTTGTTGTAGTCGTTGTCGGTTTTGTTGTTGTAGTAGTGGTCGTTGTTGTAGTGGTTGGTTTTGTTGTTGTAGTCGTTGTCGGTTTTGTTGTTGTAGTAGTGGTCGTTGTTGTAGTGGTTGGTTTTGTAGTTGTGGTTGTTGTGGTAGTTGTTGTTGTAACTATAGCCTTATCAACCATAACGATCTCAGCTTTTGAGTATGTCTCATCGTTCACTGAAACGATCTTTCCATCCTCGATCACGAATGTGATATCTGTAGCAACTTCATATCCTGTAGGAGCTGCGATCTCATGCAGTACGTATGTACCGTCACCGATCTTAACGTTTGTGGGCTTTGTGCCTGATATCCATACCAGTGATTCGCCGCTGTTGGTTACGACCTTTGCGCCTTCACCTGCTTCGATCATGTCAGGTGTGAATGTTACGGCATTGCCGTCCTTATCCTTACCTGTGAGAGTAAGTCTTGCACCTTCGATCTCAACACTGTGAACGTCCTGCTTGCAGATCTTGACATCTGCTGTTACTGGCTGGGTTGTGGTTGTCGTTGTCGTAGTAGTCGGCTTTGTGGTAGTTGTGGTAGTCGTTGTTGTGGTTGGTTTTGTTGTTGTAGTAGTTGTTGTCGTGGTTGTGGTCGTGGTTGGTTTCGTCGTTGTTGTTGTAGTAGTAGTTGTCGTGGTTGGTTTTGTAGTTGTGGTGG
The DNA here is from genome assembly GCA_000174895.1 of Ruminococcus flavefaciens FD-1. GTDB lineage: Bacteria > Bacillota > Clostridia > Oscillospirales > Ruminococcaceae > Ruminococcus > Ruminococcus flavefaciens_A. The sequence continues at coordinate 32,602 of ACOK01000107.1, read as the reverse complement.
TTGTAGTTGTTGTGGTAGTGGTTGTAGTAGTTGTGGTGGTTGTAGTTGTTGTGGTAGTGGTAGTAGTTGTTGTGGTTGTGGTTGTAGTAGTTGTAGTCGTCGTTGTGGTTGTAGTTGTAGTAGTTGTTGTAGTTGTTGTAGTTGTGGTTGTTGTAGTTGTTGTGGTGGTAGTCGTCGTTTCCTTAGGGGTATTTTCTACCTCTATCTCCGGAGTCTTATCACCGCTTGGCGACCATTTAAGCGCCTGACCATTAACTGTTACATTATAATCAGAAAGCTTATATGAACCGTCATTATCAAGCTCTGCAACATAGAAGTAAAGCTGTGTTGCCTGGATCTTACCATTTTTAGTTTCGATCTTATATGGAACTATGTCCGCTGAATCATCTGATGTCAGCACTTTTTCCTGATCGGCAGTAGTGAATTCTCCGATGGTTTTGAAGGTCTTTGATGTGTCACCCTTAACAAAGAAATTAGTTCCGTCCGTGGTGTCGATTTCAAGCTGTCCCTCAGTTTCAGTCGAATAATCCTTGGCTGCTCTGAGAAGGACGAACTTCATTTCCTTGTCCTTATCAGCTTCATCTGTCCATGTCTTTCTGACTTTGATCTTCATCTCAGGCTTATTTGCAAGCTTGAAAACTCTCGAATCGCCTGCTTCATAATCAACGTCATATGTTCCTTTTTCGCTTTTTACAAAGCCTTCATCAAGATCAGAATTGATCTGTACATAGTTGCCGTCCTTTGAGAGGGCTTCCTTTACATAATAGTAATACTTAGGACCATTCTCAACTTCCTGAGGCTTGAGTTCTTCGCAGTAGTAAACTCCTTCGGATTCTTTATTCTTATCCTGAATATCATTTGATACTCTTGCAAAACCGCTGTCATTTGTTGTGAATGTGCCTATCTTTATAAGGTTTTCGGTATTTTCACTTGGCTTTTCATAAGGCTCGGGCAAAGTTGTTTTTGTACGATAGATCTCGAAATCCACCTTGCTGTCGAAAAGCTTATTTTCGCCTTCAAGCTGTTCGGTAGGTATCTGCTGTGTTCCTTCGTCATCAACGAACCACGCCTTATCTACCTCGATCTTCATGATCTTGGTGAAGTTCTGGATGTGAAGAACACCATTGGAATCTCTTGAGGGAGGGAATTCCATATAATTGTATTCGGAAGATGTGTCCCTGTCGCCGTCTGCGGCATTATATACATCGTCGTCATTCTCATCATAGAAGCTCTGGAGCTCTACAACTCTGTATTCGCCGTATGGCAGGTTATTCCATGCGTAGTAATAACCGTTTTTAAAATGCTGCGGGTGATTATCACCGCTGAGATTAAGAACGATATTATTCCACTGATCGTAAACCATATTGATCTGAAGACGATCCGCTCTTGAAACGTTATCCTCACCGACTATTTTGGTTTTATCGATGTAGTTACCGTTTTTATCCTTGTAATCCTGCATCTGCCCGTTAACTTCGACCTGAAGTCTGTTTGCAGCTGCAACATTCTTGGATAAAAGACCGGCGGTATTCTTATTTACAAACTTTCCATTATCTGCTTTGAAGAAGTACCAGTTTGTATATGTCTCGCCGAAATCACCGGGCTTATACTCTGCCCATGTTCCGTCAGTTTTCTTACGCTGAAGCTGGACTTTTATCTTTTCCTTAGGATGAAGGTTTATATCCTTTTCGTTATGTCCGTCCCAGCGCTTCTTCATTGAAAGGTCAAGAGTTCTAGGCTGAACATATTTACCGAAATTTACATTTCCTTCTCTTTTTTCAATATGCTGCCAGTCCTCTTTCGGATCAAGGAAGATGTAGATTACCTGATCGTCGTTAGCCGTAACGTGCTGTGCTGCGGTTTTATATGCTGCACTTGTCGCCTGACCCGGATGACCGAGAGCGTCATCTTTCAGATAATAAACATTGTATTTATTACGATCGAAATTAGTTCCGTTTGGCTCAATAGCCACGTAATAGCTTGAATTGGCGTCTTCAAACTTCGGGACTTCCCATACGTAATTATACTGATAACACCAATCCTTACGGGCGGGAGTGCTGTCAACAACGGGAGTTGCATCAACAGTTCCCACCAAATTGTTCGTACTTTCGCTGTTTCTGTATTTCAGCGAGATCTTCGGAACACTGTCGGTGTAAGTATGCTCGCCGTCATCATTATAATCACCGAAAATAACACGAGCTTCTATACGAATGTTATCATCTTCACCGTCGGCATTTGCTGTAAGGGGGATGCCCTCGTGCAATAACGGTGTTGCGAATGAAGCGATCGTCATGAACGATGATATAAGACCGCTCAGCAATCGCTTGCCCAATGTTTTTTTCATAGAAAATCCATCCTTCCATACTATATTTAAGCCCCCCCTTTTACGGAAACGTCTGTCCGTCATTTCCTTTACAGATCGGGCGGCTTATCCCTGATTGGTAAAACAGAGCAGATAATATACGCATTGTAAACAGCGCTTTATTTTCTGCTGTTTGTGAATATTGCCGGTATTATCTTGCTTTTTGTTTTAAACTATATTACATATTATACACTGTTAAGCTAATATCAGCAATTATACATTTTGAAAAATCCGTACTAATTTAGTACATATATAATTTTTTGTAACACTAATATAAAAATACAATATACGATATCCGGCAAGAATATTACTATCAGTAATATCGCAGAAACACAAAAATATCCCGTCAGATGGTAATTATCATCTGACGGGATATTTTATCCGATATCGCCTCGTCCAATGTAATATTCTAAGATATACTCAAGTTCAATAACAGATTCAATGGTATGGATATGAGCCAGTTCCTGCATGGAAACGTCATATTTGCCGTCAAGCCACAAAACTATGCTCTCTATCCATTCGTTAAAATTGAGCAAAAGCCTGCATTTTTCTTCATTAGTAAACCTGCCGATCTCAGGATGTTCTTCTTTGATGTGTTCCGCTATTTTTTCGATTTTTTCCCATAGATATGAGCGCAGGGAATTCTGTGAGTTATCCTTCAGGAGCTTCAGATAGATCATCTTATTTGATCGTATCTTCTCAAGAATGGCTATACGCTGATCCTCTTCATACGATTTTTTCTCTTTCGTCGCATCTATAAAATCAAGTCTGAATATCCACGAAGCCAGATCGTATTTATCACGGAAATAATAGTAAAAGTTCTGTCTGTCAGTTCCGCACAGTTTGCATATCTCACTGATACGAACCTTATCCAGCGGCTTGCTTTTCAGAAGTTCCGATATTGCCGCAGTGTATTTTTTTATCTTGGATATGGAACGCATTATTTCTCACCCCTTTTTAGTTCCTTAATGAGCGAAGAAAAGACGTCATATAAAGCCTGAGAAAGATTCTCCGAACTAATATCGACCATTCCTGACAGCCATTCCAATACAGATATGATCCAGCCTGAGATCTTGAAATCAAGAGTGAAGCGTGATAACTCATCCATCGAATCATAATCGATATCAATATGCTCACAGGTCTTTCCCATCAGAAGATCCTTCATATACATAAACAGCGTACTCTCATACTTCTGAGCGAGAGCTTTCAGATAGAACACATTGTTCTCCTTCATTTTTTCAAGCAATTCCGTCTGACTTGCAAGGAGGTCGGGTTTTTGTCTTTCAATAACCTTCAGATCCTGAAGAAATATCCATTCCGCAAGATCATCCTTGCTTTTAAAGTGATAGTAGAAGTTCGGACGGTATGTGCCGCACTTCTCACATATTTCGTTTATTGTTACCTGATCGTATTCTTTTGTCTTCAAAAGCTGTCGGAAAACATCTGCGTACTTTTGTTTTTTCTCGTCTGTCATTTTTATTCCTCCGTAATTCTGAGTTATAAAAATTATAATATCCCTAATTATATACTAACACTATTTTCCTACTAATTCAATAGTTATAGAAAACGAAAATCGCCTGTTTTTAATCTGCGTTTTTGTAATAAACGTATATACAAACAGGATAATTTCACGTAGATTTTCTGAATAGTCATATTTATTCTGCTCGATTGATACAGTTTTTTTATTTTGTGTGGTTGCCGAAACCTGCAATGTATTGTATAATATAGATATAAACATTAACTACAACATCAAGTTTGTAGTTATATGTATACAAGGCGTGAAAGTTTACATTGCGTATACTTTCAACCTTGGTTCCATCAGCAAACCTCACTACCATCTATACCACAGAACAGCGCCGCACAGAGAGTAAGAATACTATAACCCTTTGTGCGGCGAAGTTCTAATGACGCCGGTGTACGGCAAACTGCCGGTCCACAAATAGAAAAAACAGTCTCCTGTCCGTCAATGCACGGGAGGCCGGATGAAAGGAAGAATAGCACCATGAAAAAGAGATTCAAACAACTTGCTGCTTTCACAGCTTCCCTGGCTGTGGCAGTATCCACGGAAACATCGCTCGTTACTCAGCTTTCAGCTGACGCAGCTTACGGTGTCGGCGGCAACGGCACAGCGATAATGGAATACCTCGACAGAGGCATTTACGCTGTCAAAAGCGGCAGCGGTATGTTCGTAAGCTGGCGCTGGAATGCCGATGATGCAGACGATGCCGAATTCAGGCTTTACCGTGACGACAAGCTTATCTACACCAGCAAAAAAGGCGATCCTACTTCCTATCAGGACAATGAAGGCGGTACCGGCCCTTAATACCGTGTTGACTGCGTAGAAAACGGAAAAGTAGTATATTCGCAGAATTGCAGATTCACTTCGGGAAACAGCTATTTCGACATCAAGCTGAACAGCCCCGGAAGTCAGTATTCCCCTAACGACTGCGTTGTCGGCGATGTTGACGGTGACGGACAGTACGAGATATTCCTGAAATGGGATCCTGCCAATGCACAGGATAACTCAAAAGAGGGAGTGACTGACAACGTATTCATCGACTGCTACACCCTCGAAGGCAAGCAGCTGTGGAGAGTCGATATGGGAAAGAATATCCGTGCAGGCCAGCATTATACGCAGATGTGCGTTGCCGACTTCGACTGCGACGGAAAGGCAGAACTTATCACTAAGACCGCTGACGGCACCAAGGACGGCAAAGGCAAGATCATCGGCGACGGAAGCAAGGATTACCGCAACGAAAAGGGATACATTCTTAGCGGTCCCGAATATATGACCCTCTTCGACGGACAGACAGGCGCCGCACTTGACACCATCGATTTCCCTGTCCCGAGAGGTAAAGTAGCTGACTGGGGCGATAATTACGGAAACCGTGTTGACCGTATGAACAGCGGTATCGCTTATCTCGACGGCGTTCATCCTTCCGCTGTGTACGGCCGTGGCTACTACACAAGACTTACAGTTTCAGCTGTTGACGTAAAGGATAAGAAGCTTGTAAAGAAATGGGTATACGACACATCCTTTAACAAAAGCGCACCCGGATGGGGCTGCGGAAACCATAACATGATGGTCGCCGACTCAGATAATGACGGCAAACAGGAAATATTCATGGGCGCTTCGGCTATCGATGATAACGGCAAACTTCTCTGGACAACAGGTCAGCTTCACGGTGACGCTATGCACGTCGGCGACCTTATCCCCGACCGCAAGGGCCTTGAAGTATGGGAATGCCACGAGGACAAGCCCTATGGCGAATCCTGTATAGACGCCGCAACAGGTGATGTTATATTCCACATCAACAATACCAAGGATACAGGCAGATGTGCTGCCGATAACATATGGGCAGGCAATAAAGGCGCTGAATTCTGGGGTGCCGCTGACGGAAATGTCTATAATTCCGCAGGCAAATCGATCGGCGGAACAAGACCCGCACAGAACTTCTTCATCTACTGGGACGGAGACCTCGAACGAGAGATCCTCGACGGTACAAAGATCTCAAAGATGACAGCTGCAAACAAGATCGGCACTATTTTCACAGCCGATGGATGCGGTTCAAATAACAGCTCAAAATCAGTTCCGTGTATGACTGCCGACCTGTTCGGCGACTGGCGTGAAGAGCTTATCCTCAGAACGACCGATAATACCAAGCTGCGTGTATGGTGTACAACTGCCCAGACAGAATTGAGACTGACAACTCTCATGCATGATATGCAGTACCGTGCTCAGAACTGCTGTCAGCAGTCCTCATACAATCAACCTCCCCACGTCAGCTATTACCTCGGAAGCGATGCTCCGCTCCCGGAGAGACCAAATATCAAGCTGAACAATACACCGCAGTCAACTGTAGTTACCGAGCCTCCCGTATCAGTAACAACTCAGTCAGAGGTGACCGTTCCTGTTACGACCACAACAACAATAACCGCTTCTGATATCATCGACGGTCAGATTTACACATTCAAGAACCTTAACAGCGGACTCTACCTCGATGTTGAAGGCGGTACAGCTGCAAACGGCACTAATGTACAGCAGGCAGAAGCTACAGGAAAGCAGAACCAGTTCAAGGCTGTAGCAGCAGGAGACGGATACTACTACTTGGTCTCACAGCTTGGCGACGGCGAATCATACGCACTTGACGTAAACGCCAAGAAGACTGCTGACGGTACGAATATCGAGATTTATACATTTAATAAAGGCGAAAACCAGAAGTTCAGATTCCAGAAGAATGATGACGGAACATACAGCATTCTCACTAAAATTACCGACGGAAAATCTGCTCTTGACGTAAACGAACAGTCCGGGAACTCAGGAGCCAACATACAGCAGTACACATTCAGCGGCAGCGCAAACCAGAAATTCATAATAGAAGCTGTAGGCGCACAGGCAGCCGAAACAACTGCCACTGCTCAGGTGACCACTCAGCCGACTACTCAGAAACAGCCGCCTGCATCAACAATGTCCCAGCCACAGGACAATATAGTCTGGGGCGATGCAAACTGTAACGGAACAGTCGATATGAGTGACGCTGTTCTCATAATGCAGGTATTCTCAAATCCCGACAAATACGGTGAAACAGGCAGTGCAGACGGCCATATCACCAGGCAGGGACAGCTTAACGGAGATGTTTCCGAAAACGGCAACGGCCTTACCAACATGGATGCCCTCGCAATACAGAAATACTGTCTTCAGCTCATAACTACTCTGCCTGAGAAATAAATCCATAACGGCAGAGATAAGAAACCAATTCATCCCCCATACTTTAACACAAAAAAGCCACCTTAACCGTGGTACTCATACAGCAACTTTATATGTATTTATCGGGGAAAAACCTTTCTGAGGAAAGGTTCTTCCCCCGAACCCCTTTTCCAAAGACTTTTAATAGAATTTTTCCCCTGAGAGGGCGCTCCACGAAAGATGTGAAAACCAGTAGTATTACTGGGAGCGCCCTCTCAGGGGAAAAATTAATACTGAAAGTTTTAGGAAAGGAGTTTGAGGAAGAACCCTTTTTCAAAAGGGTTTTCCTCAATAGACTCGTGTAAAAACTTCTGTAAGAGTACCGAGGTTAACTGTCATGGGGTGAAATTTTTGGTTAGATTCAATTATATATTTATACCAATTCATATTAAATTACCATTTTTTACTTCAGAATATGATATAATATTTTCATATTACTGTATTATACAGTACAATTGCAACAATCGGGCGATCATTTTATTTTAGGAGGCTTTAGCATGGATCTGAACAGAAGCGATTCTTTCACATTTGATGTCGCTATGGAGTTTTTAAAGAACAATCTTGGTGCCGTTCTCTACGTTGACGGCGATGCTGACACATACAGAGCTCTTAGCAGAAAGAGTTTCTTCACCGAATTCGTGGACGAAACAGGAAGTTACCATGATCTGATACAAAAGCTCTGGTTCCACTTCAACAACAGTTCCGATAAAGTTGTTGAGGATTATCACGTATTCATCCCTACCGCAGGCAAGTTCATAGGCAAGTACAGCAAAAGGGTAAACATCATTTTCAACGATGTGACACACACCATCCAGATGACCATTTACCCCATAAAGGAATCCTCAACCTACCTGTTCATACTTGACGAACTTGACGGAAGCCAGTATATCGACGAGACCCTCACAAACAAAAAAGTCGATACCATCCAGAATACTTTCCTCTTCTCAATGTACATAGATATCGTGCGTGATACCACAAGCAGTATCAGCATAACCGAAATTTCCGACGAAGTCATGAACCAGCAGATCAAATATTCCGACTGGCGCAAGAAGATCGTCAATATGATATGGCCCGAGGATCAGCCGCTCTTCCTCAAGAGGACCGATCCCGAGTATCTGAAAAAGAATATCGCTCCCGGCAAGACTTCATCATTTGACTGCCTTATGATGAATCTGAACGGCCGGTACATCTGGGTAAAACTCATCTTCAGCCGTGCCGAGACCGATAACCCCGAGGATTACCGTTTCGTATATATGGTACAGGATATCAACGAAACAACAGTTGTTCTGATGTCCACACTGAAGAAATACGAAGACCTTGCCCTCAAGGATTCCCTTACCGAAGTCTACAACCACGGCAGAATGGAGACCGAGATAAGCAACGCCCTGGAGAAGCATAAAAAGTGCAGAAAGAACATCGCTATAATGATACTTGATATCGACTACTTCAAACAGGTCAACGACAAATTCGGCCACGCTGTCGGCGATACCACACTTAAAGAATTCGCGCATATCATCAAGGAATTCTGCAAAGACCACAATGCAGTTACAGGCAGATGGGGCGGCGAAGAATTTGTAGCTGTTTTCTACGACAGCTCACAGTCAGAAGCAGAAGATATGGCCAATGAACTGCGTAAGAAAGTGGAGGATTTCCTTTTCACCGCCGTTGAGCATATCACCTGTAGTATCGGCATTACAATGCTGAAACCCGATGATACCATCAACACTGCATTCGAGCGTATGGATTCCGCACTCTACTGGGCAAAATCCAGCGGCAGGAACTACGTCCGTGTTATATGCTGATAGAACCCCCTGACATATTAATGTCAGGGGGCAGGCTGTCGAAAAACTAATTTTGGGACGTCGAGGACGCCGTCCCCTACAAAAGCATTCACGAAGAATAGCCAAATTGTAGGGGCTGGCGTCCTCGACAGCCCATTTTTTACGATAATATATGACTTTTTTGACAAGCTGAACCGCTGACATATTAATGTCAGCGGTTTTTCTTATTTTTTCTTTGATTTTTTCTTTGGAGCTTCCTCGGGTTCGGTTTCTGCGAGGTCAGCTTTCAGTATTTCCCTGCACTCGTCCATACGCTCCTTATCCACCTCGGGAAGCGGAGGATACTCGGATTTTGCGGACTTCAGCGCATCAAGTATTATCTCTGTGATAAGGTAACGGGTATACCATCTCTGATCTCCGGGAAGAACGTACCAAGGGCTGTTCTTGCTTGATGTCTTATTTATGACCTCATTGAAGCAGTCAACATATGCGTCGAATTTATCCCTTACCTTCATATCGTCAGCACGGAATTTCCAGTTCTTTTCGGGAAGCTCGATACGCTCCAGAAGCTGTTTTGTCTGCTCTTCCTTTGAGACGTGCAGGAATATCTTTACCACCTTATAGCCATTCTGATAAAGGTATTCCTCGAAGTTGTTGACCTGTTCGTAGCGCTCCTTGAAGAAGGTCTTGTCATCCTTGCCGATTATGCGGTCGGACATATGATAAAAGGGCTTGATATTCTCTACCTGCACAGTTATGAGGTCCTCATAGTGGCTGCGGTTGAAAACAGCTATCTCGCCTCTGCGTGGGATATTCTGATGGATACGCCAGAGGTAGTCATGAGCCAGTTCCTCCGAAGTCGGCGCTTTATAGGAATGTATCTTCACGCCCTGCGGATTGATACCGCTGAAAACGTTCTTGACGGCAGAATCCTTGCCTGAAGCGTCAAGTGCCTGAAGAACGATGATAAGTCCTTCTCTGCCGTCGGCATAGAACTTATCCTGGAGGAGAGCGATCTCAGCCTTGTTCGCCTCATATTTAGCAATAGTTTCATCCTTGTCAGCTCCGTCCTTTTTGCTGTTGGTCGGGAGCTTTCTTATGTCGATCTTTTTTTCGCCTGTAACTGCGTATTTATCTGCTTTCATTTCAAGCACATCCTTTCAGATAATAATTCTGTAGTATAATTATATCACATATTTTCACATTAGTAAAGAAAAAGTTTTGTAAAATATGCGATATCCACAGTAGAAGTACAGCCTTATGTTTTATAAATAATTGCGGGGCGCTCGGAAAGCGCCCCTACGATTCAGCTATTTTCATGTATTATCAGCATTATTTTTTCCTGAGCTGTGCAACTGCGGCGAAGTGCTTCACCGTGAATTCCTCGGGAGCTTTTTCCCTCAGCATAGCCATGTGCTCCTTCTCCCACTCCGCTATCTTCTCAGGCGGCAGAGATGCACCAATGCCACGGCAGGCTTTCATTCGTCCGTTCCACTTCTCACGGGTGAACGGCACATCCAGCAGTATCTCCGCTGTATGAGCAATTTCAAAGTAAGGGCTGTAAGCCTCAGGCACACTTATAGGGTGAACTCTCTCCCCTCCGCCGCTCCATTCGGGGCTGTATTTCAGTACCAGTTCTTCGCTTGCGCCTGCTATCCCGTCTTCATATGGCAGCCAGTTCATCATGAGCATAAGGAAGCTTCCGCCATTTTTCAGCATCCTTGCAAGCACAGGAGCGATGCGCTCATGGTCGAAATACCAGTAGCACTGACAGGCAGTTATAACATCAAAACTCTCATCAGGGAAGTCCATATCCTCGGCAGAAGCGGCGATATACTTTATATCCATGCCCTGAGACAGCAGTTCAGCCTGCTTTATCTGCTCGGTGGAAATATCGCTTCCTGTCCATTCTGCGCCGAAGCGGTACATATTTCTCGGAAGAACGCCTGTACCCGTGCCCAGGTCGAGGACCTTCTGGCCCTTCACACAGAGCCCCATATCAATGATATACCTGTAGAACTCATCGGGGTAGATATCACGGAATTTAGCGTAATCCTCCGATGTTTTGCCCCAGTCAAAGGCTTTTCCCTTATCGATGTTTTCAAGTCTGATATCCATTATAATTGCCTCCTTGTAAAAATATGTTATTATTATATCACTGAATAAAATCCATTGTCAACACTTCTGTAATACGTTTATGGCATAGTATTATTCCTTTTCTGTGAGGTCAGAGAAAATTTTTACGTGTAACAACGGTGGAAATAATAATTTAATATATCATAAACGGTTGCAAATCAAACATTTATTTGATATAATAAATAGAGTATACGTTTATAAAAAAATATCTTTTTTATGTCACAAACTCTCGTGTCATTTCGTATATGATTATGTAAATAAAGCAACACCGTCATTTATGTGCGGTGTTACCGGAAATATATGAGCAAAGGAGAAATTATGAAGAACAAAACAAAAATGCTTGTCTGCTCGGCGGCAGCAGCTATCGGACTTATTGCGGCAGCTCCGCTCTCTGCTTCGGCTGCTTTGAATTTTACGGATAAACCCGCCGCTTCATCATGGTACAAAGACGAAAACGGCTGCATTTTCTACTACGACAGCAAGAAAGCAGCTGTAACAGGCGAACAGATAATAAACGGAAAGCCCTACCTCTTCTCCGAGGACGGCACTCTCAAAACAGGCTGGAGAACTGTCAGCGGCCTGCGCAGATACTACTCCCCCGAAACAGGCGAACAGGTATCAGGCTGGATAGACTACGCTGACGGCAAATACTTCTACTCCGCTGACGGCGGAAAGAAGACAGGCTCAATGAAGAACGACGACGGAAACATGATATTCTTCGACGAATACGGAAGGCTTGTTGAGGAAGAGGGCTTCGTTCACAATGAGGATATGGCAGGCTATGTTGACGCAAACGGCCACCTTTCAGTAGGCGAGACTGTCATAAACGACCTCCCCTACAAGATATCTTCTAACGGCGAGATCGCTACAGGCTGGCAGACAGTCGGCGGCAAGAAGTACTACTACGACCCCGAGACAGGTATCTGCTCGACCGGTGTACTGTTTATCGACGGCAATTTCTACATCGTCACAGCTGAAGACGGTATGCTCACAGGAGACTCCACTTATTTCGACAATCCCTATCGTTTCGATAAAGACGGCAAGCTCCAGCTTGGCTGGCAGAAATTCGGTGAGGATACTTACTACTACCTTGAAGATTCCTACATGGCAAAGGGTCTCACCGAAATAGACGGCAGCAAGTATTACTTCGATGAAAAGGGCATTATGCAGACAGGCTGGCAGACTGCTGACGGCAGCCTCCGCTATTTCGATGAGAAGGGTGTAATGCAGACAGGTCTCATCACCATCGACGGCAAGCTCTATGACATCGACAAGGACGGAAAGGTCCTGACAGGTTTGCAGACCATCGAGAAGAAGACCTATTACTTCGGCAAGGAAAACTACGCTGAATCAGGACTCCAGACCATCGGCGACAAGCTTTACCTCTTCGACGACAGCTTCGTAATGCAGACAGGTCTCAAGGCTATCGACGGCAGTACATACCTCTTCGGCGAGGACGGCGCAGCTCTCACAGGCTGGCAGACCGCAAGCAAGAAGAAATACTACTTTGGCAAGGACTTCAAAGCTGTTACGGGAGTTCAGACCATCGACAAGAAGAATTACCTCTTCTCCGAGCTGGGAATCCTCCTCACAGGCCTCCAGACCTATGACGGAAAGACCTACATGACCGACAGCGAGGGCGTCCTCCAGTCAGGATGGGCTACCGCAGGCAATGACAAATACTACTTCTCCGAGGAAGGTCCTGCCCTTACAGGTGTTCATGAGGTGGACGGCGAGACCTACGGTTTCAGCGACAAGGGCGTAATGCTCACAGGCGCTCAGGAGATCGGCGGCAAGAGCTACAACTTCGGCAAGGACGGCAAACTCCTCTCAGGCTGGAAGAAAAAGGACGGCAAGACCTACTACTACGATGACAACGGCGTTGCTTTCACAGGCATCCACACCATCGAGGGCAAGATATACTCATTCGGCACCGACGGCGCTATGGAGACAGGCAAAGTCACATCCGGCGCTATGACATACCTCTTCGGCGAGGACGGCGCAGCTCTTCTGGGCTGGCAGGATATCGGCGAGGACAAGTACTACTTCGCAGGAAACGGTGCGGCTGTCAAGGGCTTCATGGACGTTGAGGGCAAGACCTACAACTTCGGCAGCACAGGTGCTATGCAGAAGGGCTGGGCTGAGCTCAACGGCGACAAGTACTACTTCAGCACAGAGGACGGCACTATGGTCACAGGCTTGCAGACTATAGGCGACGACAAGTACTTCTTCGATGAGACCGGCATAGCTATGCAGGGCTTCATAGATGTCGGCGACAAGACCTATAACTTCGGCAGCACAGGCGCTATGGAAAAGGGCTGGGCTGAGGCAAACGGCAATAAATACTACTTCGGCGCAGAGGACGGCGCTATGCTCAAGGGCTGGCAGACGATCGACGATATCACCCGTCATTTCGATGAGACTACAGGTGTTCTCTCAACAAACTGCACACTGGGCGACTACAGGATAGATGCTGACGGCGTTGCAAAGAAGCTCTCAGCTGTACAGCTCAGGGCAAGAAGCATACTATCGACCATCAGTCCTACTCCCGACGGTATCTTCAACTATATCAGAAGCCACAACTATTATAAGTATATGGAGGCTACAAGATCACTCCAGCAGATAGAAAATCTGGGCTGGGGCTACTTCGCAAACTACGCTATGGATAACCGCTTTGTAGTATGCTACTACTTTGCAGCTATCCAGGATCTCCTCTTCCATGAGGCAGGCTACGAGAGCCGTATCGTTTACGGTAACGGCACCCACACCAGCGACCACTACTGGAATCAGGTAAAGATCAACGGAGTATGGACAAACTACGACGCCTGCAACGGCTGCGCAAATGTTTCAGACTCATACCTTGCTAACCTGACTTACACATGGTATCAGTTCGTTTACCCGAATTACGACTAATTCAAACAAGTTCTCAGCTTGGGGACGTCGGCAATGACGTCCCCTGCTGTATGAAAAATAATACTTCAATCTAAGGAGAATATGAAAATGAAAATGAGATGTACAGCACTCTTACTCACCGCTCTTATCTGTATGGCAGGCGCTGCTTCCTGCGGAAAGGTACAGACAGCAGACGAAAGCTCTGCACACCTGAAAATAGCAGTTACCACAACTGCAGCAGGCGATGTTACCACATTGACCGAAACAGGTACAACTACCACAGGTAACGACGGTTCAACAGATACAACTACAGGCACTGACACAACAACTGCTGCTGCCGCTGAAACTACAGCTGCTTCCGCTCAGGGCGATGCCGCTCCTGCTGCAACAGCTGCACCTGCTGACAACGGCGGAAACAACGAGACTCCCGCTGCACAGGAACAGCCTCAGCAGAACAACGAAACTCCCGTTGACAACGGCAATGCTAATACACAGCCTGTTGCTCAGGAAGTAAAGTTCAGCACAGATGACCTTCTGAAAAATGCCGCTGACATCATCGCAGCTCTCGGCGGTTCACCTGTAACTTCCACAGCAGCTGCCTGCACATCAAACGGCTGTGATGTCAAGACATACGACTATGCAGGCGAACTGAAGATTCAGTGCTACATCGACGGCGGTGTTGAGTATTTCTTCGACTATGACATCTTAGGCGGAAACTATTCTACTTCAAAGGGCATAAAGGTAGGCAGCAGCCGTGCTGACGTTGAAGCTGCTTACGGCGCAGGCGAAGAATCAGGCAATATGCTCATCTACAACGACGGCGCAAAGCAGCTTATCTTCACTCTGAACGGCGACACTGTTTCCGAGATAGATTTCTACGTACCCGTTTGATAAATAAAATATAAAAGACAGGAGGTCTGTTATTGGTTTTCAGCAGTCCTGTTTTCCTGTTTCTGTTTCTGACTGCGGTATACATACTTTACTGCATCATCCCGACTATCAAGGCTAAAAATGCCCTGCTTCTCATATTCAGCATCGCCTTCTACACCTACGGCGAACCGAAAGCTGTAGTCCTCATGCTCATTTCGATATGCATGAACTACATCTTCGGTCTGGGTATGAAAAGTGAGAACAAGGCACGCAAAGCCATTCTTGCGGTAAGTGTTGCGGCAAATCTGATAATGCTTGGCATATTCAAGTATGCAGGCTTCGGTGCGGAAATGCTCAACAAACTGCCTTTCGTAAGCGTGACAGTACCGAAAATAGCCCTACCTATAGGTATATCATTCTATACATTCCAGGCTATGTCCTACGTAATAGATGCTTACAAGGACCCGAAATACATACAGAAAAGCCCGTTCAAACTGGCGCTGTATATCACGCTTTTCCCACAGCTTATCGCAGGCCCTATCGTAAAATACTACGACATAGCCGAGCAGATAGACCATCGTGAGTCAACTCCCGAAATGACAGCAAAGGGCATACGCCGCTTCATTCTGGGACTTTCAAAGAAGCTGCTCATCGCCAATACCATGGCGGCGGCGGCTGATTATGTGTACGCTCTCGACAGTTCACAGCTCTCCGCATCTCTTGCATGGCTAGGCGCAGTATCCTATCTTTTCCAGATATACTTCGATTTCAGCGGATACAGCGACATGGCTATAGGTCTGGGAGCGATGTTCGGTTTCAGATTCAAGGAAAACTTCAACTACCCGTATATATCACAGAGTATGCAGGAATTCTGGCGCAGATGGCACATCTCGGTGTCAACATGGTTCAAGGAATATCTGTATATCCCACTGGGCGGAAACCGTAAAGGCAAGGTAAGGACAGCCCTTAACAAGCTGGCGGTATTCTTCTGCACAGGTCTCTGGCACGGTGCAAGCCTTAACTTCATCGTATGGGGACTTCTCAACGGCGGCTTCATGATGCTGGAGTCATACAAGCTCATCAACACCGAGAAAATGCCGAAGCTTCTGAGACACTGCTATGCTATGGCAGTAACTCTGCTGGCATTCGTATTCTTCCGTGCTGATACTCTCACAGACGCTGTACGCTTCATCGGGCATATGTTCGTGCCATCGGGCGGCGGCGCAGAGAAGGCAATGTTCCTTGCACAGCTTACACCGGCTTATCTGGTAATGCTGACGCTGGCGGTCGTTTTTTCAACCCCTGTCATCAGAAATGTTGAAAGCAGGCTGGCAGGCAAAAAGTCTGAGGCTGTAGGACAGTTATTCGGCTACGCAGTATCGATGGTGCTGTTTGCGGTATGCATACTCACTCTTTCATCATCAAGCTACAATCCGTTTATCTACTTCAGATTCTGATTATTAATGAGGCAATAAAAAGCGGCGCAGCCGCACATTCCGGGGTCAAGGGGGATGTTATCTCCCTTGCAGGGGGTGAACGAGGGGGACAGAGTCCCCCTGAAAAAGCAGTAAAGCAAGCGTAGCAATGCTTTACGGACGTTTCAATTATTCTCCCTCGGCTTGACCGACGGAATATTTATCCACTATTTATTGCTTAAGTAATAATTCATAATGTGTAATTATGAATTACAACATTGGAGATAATATGAACAAAAACATCCTTTACCGTCTTTATTCTGCGGCTTTCATAGGGATATGCCTCGTACCTGCGGTGTGTATGCCCTTCGCAAAAGCTGACAGCTCAAAGGAAAAGCGCAGACTTGCAGAATTGCCGAAAGTAAAAACCGAGGACGGCAAAATTAATACCGAGTTCTTCTCTCAGTTCGATGACTGGTTTTCCGAGCACTTTGCTTTCCGTCAGCAGATGGTAACAGCAGACGGCAGGCTTATGGCTTCCGCTCTCGGCACATCCCCGAATAAAGACGTTATAGTCGGCAGCGACGGATGGCTTTACTACGGCGAAACGGCAAATGACTACCTGCGCTCTGAGACTCTCAGTCCGCAGGGCATACGCAATATCGTCCATAATCTTGACCTGATAGAAAGCTATTGCAGCAGCATAGGTTCGCAGTTCATTTTCACCTGCGCACCCAACAAGAATACGCTCTATCCCGAGCATATGCCGAAGAATTATGTTCCTGCCCACAAAATGAGCAATTACGAGATGCTGTCGTCGGCGCTTGCCGGCAGGGACTACTACCTGAATATGAAGTCCGCCCTTCTTGCGGCGGAATCGAGTATGCCTCTCTACCATAAGACCGATACCCACTGGAATAACATGGGAGCTTATGTGGGCCACACCGCTATAATGTCAAAGCTGGGACGTGAAAGCTGTCCCACAGGTGAAAACTGGTCTGTGAGAAATGACCGTCTCGGCGACCTTGCGGCTATGATATATCCTGCCGAGGACGCTCAGGATGCTCAGGTCTACAGCGATTACAGCTTCACTTATCAGTATCAGGGGCATTTCCGTGCCCTTGACGACATAAGCATTCAGACCACAAGCGAAAAGGGTCAGGGCAGCCTTGCGATGTTCCGTGATTCCTACGGCGAGGCTATCCTCCCTTATATGGCGGAATGCTTCAGTACCGCCTCATTCTCCCGTGCAGTACCATACAATATAAGCGGTCTCAGCGATTCGGCTGTTATAATCGAGATAGTGGAGCGAAATCTGGGCAATCTCCAGAAGTATGCGCCTATGATGCCTGCCCCCGAAGCAAGTGCAGAGGGAGCGGCTGAATGTGCGGATGCGGATATCCACACCGAACAAAGCGGCAATTTTACCCACGTTTTCGGCACTGTATCCGAAAGCGGCAAGAGAATACTCATCACATCGGGCGGCAAGACCTATGAAGCTTTCAACTGCTTTGAGGACAAGCTTCTCGGACGTGAGGGCGAGACAAGCGACTGCGGCTTCTCGGCATACATCCCGCTCACCGACGATATAAGCAATATTACCATCTCAGCTACAGGCTGACACAAAGAAAGAAGTGTTCATTATGAAGATCAAAACATCAGCAGCAATCTTTGCGGCAGCCCTTATGGCAGCTGCACCTTTCAGCGTATATGCCGCTGACTCAGAGCTTGTTTACGATGATTTCAACAAGAATGACGTTAACGGCGAAGTCGGATTCGTCCTCCCCAAGGGCGCAACAGGCACTTTCACCATCACTTTCGATTCACCCGAGGGCAAGGATATCCCCTACTACACAGGCAGTATCGAAAGCGGCAAGGATTATGCTTTCAAGCTCGAAGGCAGAGACAACACCAAGGACGATTTCCGCACCTACACTCTCAGCGTTGAGATAACAGGCGGAGATTTCGGACGCACCTCCGCTGCTTTCACCGATACCATCAACGGCACAGGCGATGATACTTTCATCATACACGACCCTCACGACAATCCCGATACCTACCAGAAATGCGTGTACAAATTCACCATTGACGACAAGGATACAGGCAATCCGTGGGACGTTACAGCTTCCGATGCCACATCAAAAACAGTTGCCGTACACCTTAACGCTTCCATAATGGGCGACGTCACAGGCAACGGCATAATAGACGGTGTAGATGCTTCAACTGTGCTCACAGCCTATGCAAAGTCGTCGGTAGGCAAGGATATGGGGCTCTCCGACCTTCAGCAGAAAATGTCAGATGTAAACGCTGACAAGAAGATAGACGGCAACGACGCTACCATAATCCTCAGCTACTACGCTTACTCATCTGTCGATAACGAACCAATGACACTGGCTGAATTCATCAAGGCAAGAAGCTGATACGGATTTTTTCACTGTAAAAATAAATCTTAAAGCAATAATTAATAATGTAAATGAAACGGATGAATTGATTTCATCCGTTTTCTTATTGTGGTATAAATTATGCGTATTTTACATTTTATTAACAATTAGCATCTGCTATCGAAAAATGTTGTATGCAAAGTTGCTAAAACATTCTACATAAATTCTACGTCCGTTTTATTGCATTTTGCACAAACCTCCTTGACTTTTTTATACGGATGTGATAAAATTAAGTTGTCAAAAGCGAAGAGCTTACTGCACTGGACTCTTCGGAAAGATAATAAGAAAACATCAGAAAAATTTATGGGAGGGTTTTATACTATGTTTAATTCAAAGAATGTTAAGCGTATCATAAGCATCTCAGCTGCTGCTGTTTGTATGCTTTCCTCACTGAGGATCGCTCCTGCCGAGTACTTCAATGCTAAGGCAGAGGGCGATATGACAGCCTTCGAGATCACAGAAAATATGAAGATAGGCTGGAACCTCGGTAACACAATGGATGCTAAGGCTTCCGTTCCTTCAGCTGATAACCCGAAGGTTTACGTTGATGCTGACCACGCAGGCGTTGAAACTGAGACAGCTTGGGGATGCCCTAAGGCTAACCAGACTCTGTTCGATGCTCTCAAGGCTAAGGGATTCAACACTGTTCGTGTCCCCACCACATGGTTCCAGCACCTCGACGAAAACAACAACATCGATCCTGAGTGGATGGCTCGTGTAAAGGAAGTTGTAGACTACGGTATCAAGAACGATATGTACATCATCCTCAACGTTCACCACGAGAACTGGATCAACAGAGGCGACTTAGCTAATGCTTACGACGAGATCAAGCCAAAGCTCCTCAAGATCTGGACTCAGATCGCTGAAGAATTCAAGGATTACGACCAGCACCTCATTTTCGAGTGCATGAACGAGCCACGTGCTGTAGGTCAGCCTCACGAGTGGTGGGCTGCTGAAGCTGTTCCTGAGTGTGATGTTATCAATAAGCTGGAACATGACTTCGTTGACCTCATCAGAAACACTGACGGTCCTTACGCTAAGACCCGTCTCCTGATGCTCCCCGGCTACTGTGCAAGTGCTGAGACTCAGTTCCTTGAGGCTATCGATGTTCCTAACGATCCTTATGTTGCTGTTTCTATCCACGCTTACACTCCTTATGACTTCACAATGAATACAGCTGTAAAGGATCACTCTGTATTCACAAGCGCTTACTCTGCTAACCTTGCAAACATCCTCCAGGGTATGCGTGATACATTCCTCGACAAAGATATCCCTGTAGTTATCGGCGAAATGGGTACATCTAACTTTGATAACACAGAAGCTCGTGTTGCATGGACAACTCAGTACTTCACAACAGCTAAGAAGTACGGTATCCCTTGCTGTCTGTGGGATAACAACACTGTTTCCAATCCTAAGGACCCCGGCGAGTGTCACGGCTATATCGACCGTACAACAGGCGAATGGCATGAAGCAAGCCTTCCTATCATCAACAAGATGATGGAGATCATGGACGATGAGTCTATCCAGTGGGCAAGCGAGAGACACATTCCTACAGTTAAGCACCAGTCATACGCTGAGGGTACAACATTCCTCGAAGGACCTTATGAGCTGGATGCTTCCAAGGAGAAGACATACCAGAACACAACTCCCGGCGGTGACGGCGAAGTTGAGTGGTCACAGCTCGAAGGCAAGGAAGTTGCTATAAAGTTCACAGGTTCAACTCCTGTTCTCTGCTTCTCAGACGCTTCTTACGGCGGCTGGACTGAAATGAAGCCTTACGATATTGATAAGGAAAACGGCATTGCTTACTACAACATGGCTAAGGTTCCAGATCTCTGGGGCGACGATCCTACAACTATCGCTCATATGCAGGCTAAGACTCCTAAGCTCACAACTGTTGAGTCTGTAAATATCCTTGCAGCTCCTGAGGGTGAGATCAAGGAGCCTGAGGCTACTTCAAAGATCAAGAAGATCAACCTCAAGGATGCTAAGAACGAGGATACTCTCTATGTTAACCTCGAAGGCGCACCATCAACTAAGACAAACGGTGCTCTCGGCTTCATGAAGGGCGACGAGTGGACACAGATCGAGTGGAGCGGTTCTACTGATGCTGACGGCAAGCTCACAGTGGAGATCCCACTTGCTGACGCTGTAGTAGGCGGAACAGTTGAGTTCCAGATCTGGGCAGGCTTCAAGGATCTCGATGTCAAGGATTACTCAATCGTTTCAGGTTCTAATCCTCAGGTTCCCGGCACAAGCGAGTCAACAACTACAACAGTTGTTACAACTGAGACTTCTACAGATACAACAACTGCAACAACTCTTGAGTCAACAACCACAACTACAACAGATGTTAAGGGCAACGACGTTACACTCATCGGCGATGCTAACTGCGATACTATCGTAAACATCTCTGACGCTGTAATCATCATGCAGGCTCTCTCCAATCCTTCAAAGTACGGCGAGACAGGTACAGATGCTCTCCACATCACAGCTGTAGGTAAGGCAAATGCTGACTGCTGCAACGTTGGCGACGGTATGACTAACAAGGATGCTCTTGCAATCCAGAAGCTCATGCTCAAGCTTATCGATAAGCTCCCTGCAACAGATGCTGAATAATTTAATACATTAAAACAAGGACGTCGGCAATAGCCGGCGTCTTTTTTTGATACAAAACAGCACATTTATCTGTGGTACTCATACAGCAACTTTATGCGTGTCTATTGAGGGAAACCCTTTTGAAAAAGGGTTCTCCCTCAAACTCCCTTCCTAAAACTTTCAGTATTAATTTTGCCCCATAGAGGGCGCTCCCCGGTGAAACTACTGGTTTTCACATCTTACGTTGAGCGCCCTCTATGGGGCAAAATTCTATTAAAAGTCTTTGGAAAGGGGTTCGGGGAAGAACCTTTCCTCAGAAAGGTTTTCCCCGATAAATACATATAAAGTGGCTATATGAGTACCTCGGTTAACTCCGGCCTTTTAGTTTACAGCAGTTCTTCTGCTGCTTTTTTTATATTGTCGGCGGCGAAAATCGCTGATACTACGGCGATGCCTGCCTGTCCGCATCCATCTATCTCATGGACGTTTTCGTGGCTGATGCCTCCGATGGCGACTGCCGGTATCTTCACGCTGTCACATATTTCCCTGAGCTTTTCGGGAGTGATACGAACTGCATTTTTCTTTGTAGGCGACGGAAAAACTGCTCCCACGCCCAGATAATCGGCCCCCTCTGCTTCGGCAAGCTTAGCCTGCTCCACAGTTTTTGCGGTAGCACCGATTATGAAGTTTCTGCCTGCAATACGGCGTATCTCCTTTACGGGAGCATCCTCTATGCCTACGTGAACTCCGTCTGCACCGCTTTTCAGTGCGGCAAGGTAGTTGTCATTGACGATGAGGGGGACGTTATACTTGTGGCAGACATCCGCAAGCTTTGAAGCGGCTTCGACAAGTTCATCGTCATCCAGCCCCTTTTCACGTATCTGCACACAGGTAACACCGCCGAGGATAGCCTGTTCTACGGCTTCTTCAAGGCTTCTTCCGCCAAGCCATGTCCTGTCGGTTATGGCATATAATTTAAGCATTTCTTTATTGAACTGCATTTTTTACCTCCCTTTTTGATTTTTTGCTGCTTTAACAACGGGAGGCCGAGGGCGGCCTCCCCTACAATGGTTCATCCTTGTTTGGTTATCCGAGGGCGGCCAATGGCGGTCCCTACAGATTTTATCGTGTTTGTGGTTTTGTCAGAGGGCGCACACTGTGCGCCCGTGAATACCGCAACAAATATGAATAGAACATTGTAGGGAACGCCGCCCTCGGCGTTCCACGATGAAACGATGATATCTGCCGTTAATAATGATATTGAATCGTTCATGTAATAAATACGAAATTCATACGTGTTGCATTAACAATGGAACGCCGAGGGCGGCGTTCCCTACAACCTGACACCTGTTCATACCATAAATCCGCTCATGATACATCCGCCTGCCGCTCCTGCTTTGCGTACATCGTCCATGTTTTCGGCAGAGATACCGCCGATAGCGTAAACAGGTATATCAACAGTACTGCATACCTGACGGAGAAATTCAAGCCCACGTGGAGGAAGTCCCTTTTTGCAGTCGGTAGCAAACACATGGCCTGCGGTCATATAGGTCGCTCCGAGACTTACGGCTTCCCTTGCTTCTTCTGCTGAGTGACATGAACATCCTATCACACGGAACCTTGCCTTGTCCGCCTCACTTGTCTCACGGAGTACGGGCAGGGGAAGATGTATGCTGTCACAGCCAAGCTTTACTGCGGCATTGATAAAAGTGTGGAGAATGCACTGAGTACCGTACCGCCTGCATATCTCCATGACCTTTTCCGCAAGCTGAGTGTATTCGGCTTCGGTGAGATCCTTTTCACGGAGTATCACTGCTTTCGGATGCATAGCCGCAATGCTCTCAATGCGTGTGAGGAAGTCCTCTTTGCACAGCTTACGGTTAGTTACGCAAATTATATCAGACATAGAGATAATCGTTCAGCACAGGCTGTAAGCCCTCATCGGACATATCCTTGTACATCTTGTCGAAGCTTCGTCCGTCGGCAATCTCAAACTGCTCGTCGCCCTCAGCTGAATCGTTCTCCTTTCCCGTGTACTTGCTTTCGTGGTCGCCGACACCCGTAGATACGCCTGCGGAAACCTTAGTAGCGGCAATTTTCACTATACCGTTGCGGAACTGTTCGCTTTCACGGGATGATACTGTTATTCCGCAGAAAGGCATAAATATACGGTAAGCGCAGAGGACCTGACAAAGCTGTTTCTCGTGAACGTCAAGAGGGTCTATCTTGTCATTATTTACAATAGGGCGGAGTCTCGGGCATGACAGTGATATCTCGGCGTGGGGGTACTTTCTCTGCAAGAAATACATATGCAGAGCGCTTGCGAGAGCGTCCTTGCGGAAGTCGGAAAGTCCGAGCAGAGCCGAACCTGCCACACCTCTCATGCCTGCCATAAGGGCACGTTCCTGAGCCTCGAAACGGTAAGGCCATACACGCTTATGTCCCATAAGATGAAGCTGTTCATATCGGTCGCTGTCATAGGTCTCCTGAAAGACTGTGACGTAGTCAACTCCGCATTCGTGGAGGTATTTGTACTCATCGGTATTGACAGGGTATATCTCAATGCCTACCATACGGAAGTATTTGCGGGCAAGCTTGCAGGCTTCACCTATGTACTCTATGCCGCTCATTCCACGGCTTTCACCTGTGAGGATGAGTATTTCCTCCATGCCGCTGTCAGCGATGACTTTCATTTCGTGCTCTATCTGCTCCATATTCAGCTTCATGCGCTTGATATCATTGTAGCAGTTGAATCCGCAGTAAACGCAGTAGTTCTCGCAGTAATTGGCGATATACAGCGGAGTGAAAAGGTAGACAGTGTTGCCGAAATGCTTCTGAGTCTCCAGCTTTGCTTTCTGAGCCATTTTCTCAAGGAAAGGCTCTGCGGCAGGCGAAAGGAGAGCTTTGAAGTCCTCAACGGAACAGACATCGTGACTGAGCGCCATGTGAACGTCACGGGCGGTATACTGCGAATAATCGTAGCTTCTCACCTCGGACATGACCTTATCCATGATATCGGAATCTATGCGCTCCATGCCCTCCATGTACTGCATATGATCAGTACGTGAGGACGGGTCATTTTCAAGGGTATGCTTCTTTTTGAGAGCGGCTTCGGAGAGTTTGTCCGAATCCACGAAATATTGATTTTCCATTTAAATAAACCTTCTTATAAAAAAATTGTATGGGCGGATAGCGTCCATTCAATGCGTAATTTTTGTAGGGGACGGCGTCCCGACGTCCCATTGTTGTAATTTACGTTACCTGTGGTGTGAGCTGTGTTTATGGTTTATCCGAGGGCGCACACTGTGCGCCCCTACAAATGGTTCATCACATTTTGTAGGGAACGGCGCCCTCGCCGTTCCACGGTGAACCAATTGAATTTGCCATCCATATAAATGATGTTGAAATCATTCATGTAGTAAAAATAAAATTCATATGTGTTACGTTAACATGGAACGCCGAGGGCGGCGTTCCCTACAGATTGTACGTTTACCCATACATAACAAGAAGTGCCAACGAGCGAAAGCAGATTATGCTAAACGTACAGAGTAAGCGAGTTTACAAGCGTAACGTGGTTGCGGTCAAGCTGGCGTCAGCTTGCTTTCTGTAATATCAGTCTCGGAGGAATCCTGTAAGGGTGTCGGATGGTGAAGCGCCACGGGTAAGAACTCGTCCCAGACCTGAGAGATAAGCCTTTCTGCCGGCCTCTATAGCCTGCTTGAAAGCCTCAGCCATTACAGGAAGGTCGCCTGCTGTTGCAAGGGCTGTGTTGGACATTACCGCAGCCGCACCCATTTCCATAGCCTCGCAAGCCTGTGAAGGACGGCCTATGCCTGCATCAACGATGATAGGAACGTCGATCTCGTCAATGAGTATCTGTATAAAATCCCTTGTAGCCAGTCCCTTGTTTGAACCGATAGGCGAAGCAAGAGGCATAACTGTAGCCGCACCTGCGTTTACGAGGTCACGGGCAGCGTTAAGGTCGGGGTACATATAAGGCATTACCACAAAGCCTTCCTTTGCCAGTATCTCGGTAGCCTTGATAGTCTCCTGATTGTCGGGGAGAAGGTACTTCGTATCACGCATTATCTCGATCTTCACAAAGTCGCCGCAGCCCAGTTCACGGGCAAGACGGGCGATACGTACAGCTTCGTCGGCATTTCTTGCGCCTGATGTATTTGGGAGAAGTGTAACTCCCTTGGGGATATAGTCAAGGATATTCTCGTTGTCCTTGGAATTTGTGCGGCGGACTGCGAGAGTTATTATCTCAGCGCCTGCATATTTTACAGCTGCCTCGATAAGTTTCAGGGAATACTTTCCCGAACCAAGTATGAAACGTGATGAGAACTCATGTCCTCCGATTACAAGTTTATCGTCATTCATTTTTATTACTCCTTCTTAAAAACCATTAGCTTTGTAGGGAACGGCGCCCTCGCCGTTCCACAGGTAAACGCATCAATTAGCAATTCCGTATTTATGGCGTGAAACAATTATGTATCATCATAACTTTGTTCATCGACATATTTTTACGGTTCATCATGGAACGCCGGGTGATTCCCCACAGTGTGGGGAAATGTCACGCAGTGACAAAGGGGCTGGGCACGTGTCAAGTGCGGCGTTCCCTACAAAATCGGCTAATGGTTAAATATCGTATTCGTCTGCAATGATGCGTACAATGGCGTGTGCCTGATGGCCTGCACAGATAAGGACTCTCGAAGCGACGAGGCCTACTCCGTCATCCACATCGCTCACCTCGTCACCGCAGAGGTAAAAGCGCCCCGTCACACGCTTTGTCTGTATGGTGTTTGAAGGTCCGAAGCCTGCCATGCCCGAACCCGATACTATGTACTTATGCGGCATATTCTCCAGCACACAGTTCACCAGCATCGCTTTCTGGTCGGCTTTGTCAAAGGCTTCGCATATTATATCATCATCGGCAAGCAGTGAGGGGATATTCTCCTCATTGAGTTTGAGCTGATGAGCGGTTATCTCACAGTATGGTGCGATACGGTGAAGTGTATCGTACAGCGCCTGTGACTTGGGCTGTCCCAGCTGTTCGGGAAAGTACTGCTGACGGTTCAGGTTGGAGATATCAACGGTGTCGAAGTCGATTATATGCAGTTTTCCCACGCCTGCCCTTGCCAGAGCAATGGCGATATTCGAGCCAAGGCCTCCCAGACCGCAGACCGCCACAGATGCCGCTGACAGTTTTTTCTGATATTCAGCACCGTGCCTTTCCTCAAGAGCCCTGTACATTTCTTCTCTTGTGGGGACTGCCATATCAGCCGCCTCCCACAAAGCGGACAACTTCGACTGAATCGCCGTCTTTGAGCAAAGTTTCGCCGTAAGAAGCTCTTGGTACGATATCCATATTGAGCTCAACAGCAACACGCTGGCTGCCTGCATCCATAGCTTCGAGCAGCTCTGCCACTGTTTTTCCGTCCATATCCATCATTTCGCCGTTTACTTTTACCATGAAAACGCCTCCTCCTGCCTGTATTCAGCAAGGCATAAAATAAGGAACCGACAAACGCAGTTCCTTTTAAGACTGTATAAAAGAACTCCCTGCGCTGGTATTATCCATATCAGGTCAAAGGGTCGGAAGTTAACTTCATGCACCGTGACTTCCCTCTCAGCCTGTCTCACAAGCTCCCCTGTATGATATAATCTTTGATGATATTATATCACAAAGGATGAAATAAATCAATAGTTATTGTGAAATTAAGCGGAGTTTAAAGTTTCCGCTTGACTTTATGAAAAACCACTGTGTATAATATGGGTAGAGTATAGTCCGCAAAAGTTACATATCGTAATAATTTGTTCACATTTTCGTTCACTTTTGTTTTCGCTGAATCGAAAACCGGATATACATACTTTCCGCCTGCACTGTCTCAGTCAGCGGAAGTATACAGGGGGACAATAATGAAAAGATACATTTCTGCTGCTTTTGCAGCGGCTGCACTTATCGCCGCAACAGGCTGTGAGAGCAGTCATAAAGGCTCGGTCACGGAGGTCTCAACAGGTGATTCTACCGCCGGCATGACCAGCAATTATACGTCTCAGTCACTTCAGGCTGATATGCAGACTACTTCCGCAGCAACTTCTGCTGTATCATCGCCTGTTACGTCAGTTTTATACTCGGGTACTACCTTCAACACAGCTGTTGCGCTGGAGACAGACCCTGTTTCGCATGAACAGTCAAAGCCTTCTGAGACAAAAGCAGTCACTACAAGCAAGGCAGCTTCTTCAAGCAAGCCGGCTGCTTCAAATAAGAATACGGAAGCTTCTTCAAATGCTGATACAACTTCCGCATCAGTGCGCACTACCACGACCTCGGCTGATGTTTCACAGCAGACAGAGCCCACCCTAAAGCAGGGGCCTGCACATGAGGATGTCATAGATGCATACAAGGGCGCAGTTTCGGATACCATCGACGCTATGATGGTAAGCGGCCCTGAGACAGTATCTGTCGCATATACCCTTTTCGATATGGATGGGAACGGCATCCCGGAGCTTATTCTGAAATGCGGCACCAACGAAGACGATATGCAGGAGACATTCTATACATACGACGACTTCGGTCTGAAGGTGATCTGCGACGGCATACCGGGAATACACACCGATTTCGCATGGGACCCTGAGCTGAATAAATTCGTTTCCGCCTACTCATTCATGGGCGAGGGCGAACTCAGCTGGATGAGCTACGACGGCTCCGATATCTATTCGCTGAAGACCGCTTCATTTGAATACGGCGGAGAGGAGATCTTTGAAGAACAGGCCGCAAAGAACGGCGTTGAATGGCTCCCGTTCGCAAAATACACCTACACAGGCGAAGAGCTTACCTGGATCTACCGTGTGGTAAGCGGAGGCTTTGAATACGACGAGATAACAGGAAGAGATTTCAGCTTCCTCGAAAATTACGAATTCTGACAGAAAGGCATACCCCGGGTATGCCTTTTTCATTTGTCCTGCATTATTATTCAGGGCAACAGCATTTACTTTTTTGGGGCGATTCATAATTCTTGTAAACCATCCGTAAAGCATCGCTACTCTTGCTTTACTACTTTGTCAGGGGGACGCTGTCCCCCTCATTCACCCCCTGCAAGGGAGATAACATCCCCCTTGACCCCGGAATGCCGCCTTCGGCGGTTTTTTATTATTTATTTAAAAGTAAACGCTGTTGCCGTGCATTATTTTTCCTTCCATTTGACATTTGTACGGACAAGTGCTATAATAAATTTAAGTGCGCTGTTTTATGCTTCAAAGAGGATAGAACAGCTTATAAAAAAGGAGGATAACAATGCATAAGGAATTTCTTATGGGCAATGCTGCCATAGCCCGTGGCGCTATTGCGGCAGGTCTGAACCTTATTTCGGGTTACCCGGGTACTCCGTCAACTGAGGTACTTGAAACCACTGCAAAGGTAAATGACGGCTCAGTCTATGTAGAGTGGTCCGTAAACGAAAAAGCCGCTCTCGAACTTGGTGCAGGTGCTGCCTACAGCGGTGCCCGTTCAATGGTCACAATGAAACAGGTAGGTCTGAACGTGGCTTCCGATCCGCTGATGAGTCTTGCTTATATCGGCGTAAAGGGCGGAATGGTCATAATGGTCGCTGACGACCCGGGCCCTATCTCATCTCAGACAGAACAGGATACAAGACATTTCGCTTCTTTCTCAAAGCTCCCTTGCTTTGACCCGTCATCAGTACAGGAAGCATACGACATGATACAGGACGCTTTCGAGTATTCCGAGAAGTACAACACTCCCGTGCTTTTCCGCCCTACAACAAGAGTCTGTCACGGCTACGCTTCAATTGAAGTAAAGGACGAAAACGAGTACAAGGTGAACCGTCCCGAGGGATTTGTAAAGGATTCCTCAAAGTGGGTAATTTTCCCACGTCTTTCCTATAATGCTCACATCCACATCGAGGAGCGCAACGCTGAGCTTTCAAAGGTATTCTCCGGGTACAGCCGCAATATCATCCTCCCCGAAAAGGCACAGGGCTGCAAAAAGGGTATCGCAACCCACGGTATCAGCTATACTTACACTATGGAGGCTCTCAGAGACAAGGAATCTCCCCGTGTATTCAAGGTATCAACTCCATTCCCATTTCCCGAGCAGCAGGCTGTTAAATTCCTCAGCGGACTTGATGAGGTGCTCTGTATCGAGGAGCTTGACCCAATAATCGAGCGTGAACTCACATATATCTGCGGAAAGTATCACCTTAACACAAAAATTCTCGGCAAGCTGACACACAACGTAAAGACAGCAGGCGAGAACACCTGTGCATCCGTTCTCGGCAATATTTCCGCATTCATGGGCTGGGAAGTCCCCGAAACTGCAAAGCTTGAAGAAGCTCCCGCACTCCCTGTAAGACCTCCCGTACTCTGTGCAGGATGTCCTCACAGAGCCTCATTCTTCGCCGTAAAGGAAGCAATGAAGGGTCAGAAGTCGGTATTCTGCGGAGATATCGGATGCTACACTCTCGGAAATGCTATGCCTCTTGACATGGTAGATACCTGCCTCTGCATGGGTGCAGGCGTCAACATCACTCAGGGTATCGGCAAGATAGAACCTGATACAAAGTGCTTCGCATTCGTGGGCGATTCCACATTCTTCGCTTCAGCTATCACAGGCGCAGTCAATGCGGTATACAATCAGGCAGATATGACACTGGTCATCCTCGATAACTCCACAACTGCCATGACAGGCCATCAGCCTCACCCCGGCACAGGCCGCACAATGATGGGCGAGGTCGTTGAAAAGGTAAGCATACAGGAAGTCCTCAAGGGTATCGGCGTAAAGACCGTCGAGACTGTAAATCCTCTTGACCTGAAAAAGTCCGTTGAGACAGTAAAGCGTGTAGCTGATGAAGAAGGCGTAAAGGCTATCGTATTCAAGTCGCCTTGTGCAGTCCTCATCAAACCCGATAAGCCTGCCGTTATCGACAGCGCTAAGTGTACATCATGCAAGAAGTGCATCAAGACTTTAGGATGTCCCGGAATCGTACTCAGAGACGGCAAGGTTGCTATAGAGAATTCCCTTTGTACAGGCTGCGGACTTTGTTCACAGGTTTGTCCTTTCGGAGCAATAGGAGGTACAGGCAATGCAGAGTAATATCCTTATATGCGGAGTGGGCGGTCAGGGAATCGTCCTGACATCAAAGCTTATCGCCGCAACAGCTATGGAGCATGATATCCCCGTAATGAGCGCCGAGACTATCGGTATGGCTCAGAAGGGCGGAAGCGTTTTCAGCTTCCTGAGACTGGGCGACGACATCTACTGCCCTATGTTCCCCGAAAAGACAGCAGACCTTATCATCGGATTCGAGCCTGCTGAGGCAGTACGTATGCTCCCTTACCTCAAAGACGGCGGACAGGTGGTAGTCAATACTCACCCCATAATGCCCGTAACTGCTACACTCAGCGGCTCGGACTATACAGGTACGGAAATGCTGGAGTATTTGCAGAGAAACGTTGAAAACGTGCTTCTCGTTGACGGCACAAAGGGCTGTGAGGAGATAGGCTCACCAAAGGTGCTGAACATGATAATGCTGGGAGCGGCTGTACGCAACGATGTACTGC
Organism: Ruminococcus flavefaciens FD-1; assembly: GCA_000174895.1. Taxonomy (GTDB): domain Bacteria; phylum Bacillota; class Clostridia; order Oscillospirales; family Ruminococcaceae; genus Ruminococcus; species Ruminococcus flavefaciens_A. Next base: position 1,778 of record ACOK01000107.1, on the reverse strand, counting down.
CATTCTCCGTTGACGATATAGAAGACACTATGAAAAAGACAGTTAAACCGCAGTTCGTGGAAATGAACAGCAAGGCACTGCGTTATAATAATGCATAATGCTTAATGCGTAATTCATAATGAATGTGTTCGCTATCGCTCACAAATCAGAATATTATAATATTATTTGATCCGTCCCCGAAGGGGACACCACAATTACGCATTACGAATTACGAATTATGAATTTATTGAAAGGAAAGATTGTAAATGCAGATCACACAGCATCAGCTCGACCTGGTCAACGACCGTATCAGGGCTCTCGTTGAAGCAGGCAGCTTCTACGGCAAAAAGCTCAAAGAGGCAGGCATTACCCATATTGAAAAGCCCGAGGATTTCACAAAGCTTCCCTTCTCTGAGAAGAAGGATCTCCGTGACGCTTATCCTCTCGGACTTATGACCGCTCCCGAGGAGGAGATAGTCCGTATCCACTCATCATCAGGTACTACAGGTACTCCCGTTATCATCCCTTACACAGCCAAGGACGTTGACGACTGGGGCGAGATGTTCAAGAGATGCTACGAAGTTGCAGGCATCACAAACAAAGACAGAATACAGATAACTCCGGGCTACGGCCTCTGGACAGCAGGTATCGGCTTCCAGAACGGATGTGAGAAGCTGGGCGCAATGGCTGTACCTATGGGTCCGGGAAACACCGACAAGCAGCTGGAAATGATGCAGGCTCTCAAGACTACCGTTCTCTGCTCGACTTCTTCATATGCCCTTCTCCTTGCTGAGGAGATCGAAAAGAGAGGCATAAAGGAGAATATCCACCTCAAGAAGGGCGTTATCGGTTCAGAGAGATGGAGCGACAAGATGCGTCAGCACATCGCTGATTCACTGGGCATAGAGCTTTATGACATCTACGGCCTTACCGAGATATACGGCCCGGGTATCGGTATCAACTGTGAATACAACGAGGGTATGCACTACTGGGACGATTACCTCTACCTTGAAGTTATTGATCCTAAGACAGGCGAACCTGTTCCCGACGGCGAAATGGGCGAGATTGTCATCACTACTCTCGTAAAGGAAGGCGCTCCCCTTATCCGTTACAGAACACATGACCTTTCAAGAATTATCCCCGGAAAGTGCAAGTGCGGCAGATGCTACCCACGTATCGGCACTATCATGGGACGTACAGACGATATGATGAAGATCAAGGGCGTTAACGTATTCCCTAACCAGATCGAGGAAGTACTTGCAAACTTCAACGAGATCAACAGCGAGTACCAGATCCGCATCTCCCACCTTGACGGCAAGGACACAATGCGTATCTACGTTGAGTCCACAGGTGACGTTGACTTTGCTTCACTCAGCAAGAGAATAGCTGAAAAGGTAAAGAGCAAGATAGGATTTACACCTATCGTCAAAGTCGTCGAAGTAGGCGTTCTCCCAAGAAGCACCAAGAAAACAGCAAGAGTGATCGACGAAAGATTCGATTGACCGCCGAGCGGGCGGACGAGTGTGTCCGTCCCTGCGTTTTAGCTATTTTGCGTAAATGATTTTGTAGGGAACGCCGCCCTCGGCGTTCCACAATAGTTTTTCTACAACAAAAGGACACACTTAACTGTGGTACTCATACAGCAGTTTATACGTATTATTGAGGTAGACGTTTTGAAGAAGATTCTTCTCAAATTCGTTTCCCAAGACTATTAATTTTGCCCCCATATAGGGCGCACACCAGATAAGTCTGAACTTATCATTTCTTGCAGGTGCGAAGGGCAATTCGCGCCGCATCGG
>ACOK01000108.1 GCA_000174895.1 Ruminococcus flavefaciens FD-1 | reverse complement strand
ATAATTCGCGGGTTTAAGTTCTATATGAGTATCACTGTTAACTGCGGTATTTTTGTTTTATTGTAATCAGCCTTGCATTATTAGCAGTATTGATGTATAATAGAGAAAACATGAAATAGGAGTACATCATGGAAAATACTTGTAAATACCCGGCTATCACCATGTCAGCTGGATGAAATAAGACAACTTTTTATTTGTAAAACACTTCCTGAGAAGCATTGTAAAAAAGGTATGGCATCTCCTGTGCTTTACCATGATTGAGATAAGGCAGCTAAAGAAAGGAGCGGTGCTATGGATTTGCAGAGCTTCAACTTTTTATATCCTGAAGATAAGTTGTATCCGATCGATAAGCAAGACAGAATTTATAAGCCTCATATCAAAGTGTTTTACAGATCATAAAAAACAGAATTCACCAATATGTGCCTTATTTATGATGACAAACGTGTGCTTGTACAGAAGAAAAAGACTGAAAGGCACAGGGGGATTCAGAAGCCTTTGGAGGTGAGCAGAGATGTTTATCAAACCTAAAAAAGAACGATCAAAACCTAAACCGAAACACTCAAAGCAGAATATTCCCAAACCACACCCGGATGATCCGAAATATGTGAGAACCAAGCAAATGGCTCAGATCGGGCTGGATAAATTATCCCGTGACTATGTGATCGAGCATAAAAAGCTGGAATTCTTATCATGGGACTATGTGACCGAACACGGAAAAGAGTTTGGATATGAGCTTTGGTGGGATCCTTGCGACGGATGGTTTATATACGATAATGAGGAAGATGTGAATTATACCGGTCTGATGTATGAATTACATGAGGACTGTAGCCTGATGTATTATGCGTATATTCAAGACGGATTAGAGGAGGGAGTAGAAGTCGATTTCTACCCGTCAGGCAAATTGAAAAGCTATAGTATATATCATAAAAGAAAAAACATTGAGATATATTATGAGTGGTACGAAAACGGAAAGATAAAAATGCATTTTGACGATAAGCTCAAGCGGTGGTTTCACCTTGATGAAGAAGGATATATGTTAAAGAAGGCAGAACGGAAATAACGAAAGGAGTATACTATGAAACAGATCGAAAACACAGATGAAATGCAGGATAATGAGTTGTATATACACTATTCTGTTACGGAAGTAATAACGTTTCTGAAAAAGAGGAATTTTGAAAAGTTCGACGTATATGATACGTCAGCGACGATCCTTATAAATAATAACGGGGTTTTTGTCCTCGAATCATCTGACGGAAAGGTTTCGGAAGAAACGACAGAACTGGCGATCAGGATGCTGAGCGATCTGAATGAATGTGTCAAAAAGGCAAAGCCGTGGCTTGGGCATTTCAACCTAAAGCATGACAAGCGGCATCCCGACGCACTGGACTCTGGCTATGAGGTCAGCGGAATCTATGTCGGCACATACGATTGCGGCGGGCCTTTTAAGTCGTCGGAGCGCGGTTTTACCATTTCGTTTTCTACAGTCAATTATTATCCCTGTCAATTTACAGTGAAATATCACTGCAACTTATGGCCGTTTGCTGTGGAGGAATGGGTGGAATAATGAATACTATGATAAATGAGGTGATAATATGAACGAATTATCGAAATATCTGTGTTTGCTCCTTCGTCACCAGCCAGAGAAAGCTGGTCTGGATATGGACGAACACGGATGGGTGTCGATAGAACAGCTTATAAACGGCGTTAACTGTCACAGCAGCTATAAGCTTGATCGTGAACTGCTGGAACAGATAGCAGCAGAAGACAATAAGGGACGCTACAGATTTGATGAAAAGCACGAAAAGATCAAGTGCTGTCAGGGACACTCTATCCCATGGGTAGAGCCTGAACTTGAATACTGTGAACCGCCTGAATTCCTCTATCACGGAACGACTGCCAAGGCTCTTGAAGCCATTGAGGAAAGCGGAGCTATAAAGAAGATGAAGCGACACGCTGTACATATGCAAGCCGATATTGGCAAAGCATGGCAGTCTGCCGAGCGTTGGCACAAGACTCCTGTAGTGCTGAAAATCGCAGCTTCTGAGATGAACAAGGATGGATACAAATTCGGTGTAACCGAGAACGAAGTCTGGTGTACCGAAGAAGTACCGGTTAAGTATATCTGCGACAGAGTTTATATCAAATAGAAGTTTCAGGTGGATTTGAATATGTGGGACGACCGCAGCTGTGATAATCAGAACAGATCCAGCATACTGTCGAGGTAGATCTCCTCACGGACAATAAGCCGGTATTCAGGCTTTATGAGATAATAAAGCAGAAATTCGAGATTAACAGCACTTCCGAGTCCTCTGCCTTCTATTTTGAAGTTAGAAAAACCGAGGGGCAGATATGTGTTGATGATGTCTTCTGTACTGATGAATCCGGGATTTTTCATTGCCTTTGAAAAACGGTATCCGTCCCCCGCATCAGGAGCGGTACAGATGTGATCGGGACAATTCTCTCCGAGATTTTTACGGCTTACATTTTCGTAGCATTCTTTTCTGTCTTTACAATAAAACGAGCAGCATTCATTGCACAGAAATTCAACTTTCTCTTTCTGCGCCTGTGAGAGTTTATCGAGTTTATCGTACAGCTTATTCAGTCTGAAATCAGGAACGACATATTTAAAATCACTTCGGTCTGTTTCCTTTAAAAACTGCTCGAAATCAGTCTGAACCTTTGTAGTCGATGAAACGAAATAAAGGTCGGGATAATTCTTTTTAATATGTTCAAGCAGAAGATCAGAGTGGATTATCACGCCGTTCTGAACGCCTTTGCTTCCGGCAAAAAGTTCACACAGGGCATTGCATTTCCTGTCGGTGAGATGTTCGGGTCTTAAAAGTGAATTGCTGAAAGTGAGCCTTGAAGAAATACCATATTCATTCATCAGTGCGAGTACATCTTTGGCTTCACATTCGCCGAATCCGGCACGTCCGCCGCCCCAGATGCAGTCGGCAGGAGCGCCATAGACAGATGCTATTTCGCACCGGTCGTAGAAATATTCCCGGTGATTACGGTACAGTGGCAGAAACACACTGTACAGATCATAGAATTCAAACAGTCCCGGAAGATGAAAATAAGCTTTATTATTTGAAGTGTTTTCCATAAGTGATCATACCATTTTCTTTAGTTTTGTGCGGTGTTGCCTTAACGTACTCTGCTGCGGAGGTAAACAAGGACTGCCCGGATGTTGGCAGTCCTTGTTTTATATCAGGGGGAAAATGAACGGATGTCGGGCGTAAATGAAATAGGCTCAGAACAGCTTTGTTTTATTACATTGATTTGAGTATAAGTTTTCTGAGTATGATCTCATCGTAGATATTAATTTCGCTGTCATTGTTGAAGTCGAACTGCATGGCTGAATCCTTATCAGAGAAAGGAGAAATGCCGTGGAGCATTTTGTGCAGTCTTACAAGCTGTGCGATCTTGTATACTTTAGCCGGCTGAGTGCCGTCAGGTTCGGTACCGCCAACCAGTTTCCCGTCAGCATAAACGCAGACGTTTTCGCATTTTTCAGCAAGTTCAACGCCGCCGACGATATTATCATAATCGCCATCAAGTTCCTTTATTCCTTTTCTGCTCCAGTCATTTGATGAGTCCCACTTATCGCCGTAATACATACCGATTATGAACTGATATTTCTTATTTGAGTTTGCAACAGCGTAATCGGGCCACGCTATCTCAACATAGTAGACATTGTCCTTGTACTTTATCGGCTTGGAAAGAGTTGCAGCCCTGTCGGTGACTTCGGTCTCTACCTGATCGTAGGTCTTCTGAAGTACAAAGCTTCCCGGGATATCGGTGTTTTTCTCGAATTCCGAGATGTCGAAATAGTAGCGTATGGAAAGATCGGTATGCGGTTCAAGGCAGTCGGTATTGACGAAGAACGTCAGCTTTGTAACACCTGCACCTGTATCTTCTGGAGACTCCTGACAGTATCCTGCCGCCCAGAAGTTATCGCCTGAGAATAGTGCTGAATCGTCTTCTTTTTCGGGAGGGGGGAAGTCCTCATCGGGCTTCATTGTCTCATCACCGCTGTACAGATAAAGACCTGCGGCTGCGCCGACTATTGCGGCATTGTAGTCGATAGTGACTTCGTTGTATATCCAGTCAGCTGTAACGTCGTTGTGCTTGTCGGAAGCGTCAGGGCCTCCTGCAAGTGCGCCGTATAGTACGTGTTTGTGTTCAGCAGGATCTTCTGCCATTGTCAGACCGGAAGCGGCACGGTGATGGGGATACTTTACGCTGTTTTCCCCGTATCCTACAACGTAGCTTCTGCCGAGGGGATTATCACCGATGATGTATTCCATCTGCCCCTGTGCCCATTTTGAGAAAGTGTAATCGGGATTATCCGGATTGAATCTGTCCTTTCCCTTGCAGTACTTATCGTAGAGGAGGGCTGTGAACTGAACAGCAGTATTGTAACGGGCACTTCCCCATGTATCGAGATAGAAATAGCCTGCGGGAGTGATCTTTCCCTTTTTGCCTTCCATGATCGTGTTTATCGCCTTAGCCTCCATGTACCAGAAATCCAGTTCTTCGTACTTGTTAAGTCCTGCGGCTTCACGGCATTCCACACAGACTTCGGGATAGATGTCCTGGATGCGTCCGAGGAGGATGCCTACACCGTTCCACATATCGTTCCAGCAGAGAACGTATCCGGGAGGTGCGTAGTAATCCACATAAGGGAGACATTCCTCAAGATAGCGGTGATCTTTTGTTATGAGGTAAAGCCAGCAGGCGGCAAAAGAGAAGTCATCTTCCCATTTGTTGGATGTGTAGAAACTCTTGGGGCCTTCGCCTGCCTGACCCACTTTCTTTTCATTTACGGATGCAAAATCAAACAGTGCCTTTGCATAGTCAAGGCATTTTTCAGCATATTCGGGATCGGTGTCAAGGAAGTTATAGTAGTTGATAGCGAGAGCGGCCGCTGATTCCGATACATCGTCGGTGGTAGGCTTTTCGGAGGTAGCAAAGTATGCAGGTCTTGCCATTGCGTCGATCTCGGGCGACTGCCAGTATTCGTGGTCGATGCTTCCGTCGCCTACCTGATAGCAGAATGCAACGACTTTACCGTTGTCATCACGGAAAGTTGAGCGCATGAAGTAGTCACAGAAATGGCGGCATATAGTCTCTGTATGTTCAGCCTGTCCCGTTTTCTCATAGGCTTCACGGAATTCATAATATCCCCACGATACAACGGAAGCGGCATAGGCTTCGGGGAGTCCGAACTTTACATGGTCGCCTGCGTCGTGGAATCCGCCTGAAACATCAACGAATCCGTCACCGTCAGGATCGAGTACATCCTTGTATTTTTTTATGAAAGCATCGTCAAGGTTTGTGCCGTTTTCCTGTTCATCCATTGGCTGAAGAGGAACTTTTGCATCGTAGGTATGGCAGTTGCCTCGCCATGAGAATCTGTTTTTATCAGAAACATCAGTACCGCACATATTTGCATCGTAGAAATGCAGAGTGTATTGCAGAAGCTTAGCCCAGTTACGGTCGATCTCCTCATAATCGTTCTTATCGGGGAGAGCGGCGGAATATGCAGTAAAAGACGGTGCAGCCATTGGCATGACAGAGAGTATAGCTAAAGCCGCAGCAGCTATTTTTTTTAATATTTTCAAAAAAGATCACCCTTTCATAGTAGTATCTACAATAATTATATATCCGTGTATAGAGAGAAGTCAAGCGAATTTTTGCTCATTTATATGATCGGGAAAAAATAAATCAGGCTTCTTACGGCAGAAAAGACATACTGCTGCCTCACGGCAGCATCGATGACGAAACCGAAAATGTGCTGGACATTGCACGGATTTTGTGGTATAATGAGACAAAATCAGAGAAAGCGGTGGTAAGATGCATACAAGCGTTCTTGTTATTGATGATGAGCCTGAGCTGGCTGAATATACAGCTAAGTATTTCAATATGTCAGGTGTGGAGACACAGTATGTCCTGACTGCACAGGATGCCCGTGATTTCCTGAAAAAGAATACCTGTTCACTGATACTTCTTGATATAAACCTCGGGAATGATTCCGGGTTTGACCTTTGCAGTGAGATACGTACCTGTATGGATGTGCCTATCTTTTTTATAAGTGCAAGGGCGGCAGAGGATGATATGCTTCTTGCGCTCAGCATAGGCGGTGATGATTATATATGCAAACCGTATTCTCTTGGGGTATTGCTGGCAAAGGTCAGGGCTGTACTCAAAAGGTATGAAGAAGCGAAGAATACCGGCAGCAAAACGAACGGGGACGGCATCGTCCGTATCGGCAGCGCAGCATTTGACATGAAGAAGGCTGTTATCGTCAGGGATGGCAAGACTACAGCTCTCAAGGCAATGGAATTCAAGCTTCTTCTGTATATGCTGAAAAATAAGAACCGTGTCATTCCAAAGGATGAATTCTTTGAAAAAGTCTGGGAAACTGAATATGTGGGCGATGTAACGCTGAATGTACATATCCGTCATCTCCGTGAAAAAATTGAAGATGATGCAGGTTCTCCTGCGGTCATAAAAACTATATGGGGTGTCGGCTTTATGCTGGAGGATAACAATTGAAAAGACGCTTTATCGTATTGTATGTCATTTTATTCTCACTGCTGAGCGGTATCATATGTGCATACATACTTCATTCAGGCTCTGAGCAGGTCATGCCTCAGTATACAACGGAGATCAACAGGCTTATCATTGACACAGGCGAGAACTGGGATGAGATATCAACAATGAACAATGCCTTTGTTGAAAGCAGAGAGGCTTTTGATTATGCGGTCATTGACAGCGAAAGCCGTCTTATATGTTATACTAAAGAGGGAATATCAACAACTGTCTCAGCTGCCACGGGGCATTTTGACATTATACGGGATATCGAGGTAGACGGCAAAGCGGCAGGAAAACTTATAGTCCATAATCCCTATGCCGAGCAGAAGCGTCTCAGCGATATCAGGAATGCACGTATGATAGGATGTATGGCAGCACTGATGCTGATAGTGTCGGTCATATACTTTGTTTTCCTGAGAAAACGTGTAGTCGAGCCTTTCGGAAAGCTGAAAGGGTTTGCGGTGCGTGTTGCAGGCGGTGACCTTGAAACTCCCCTTGAAATGGACGAGGGAAACATATTCGGAGCATTCACCGAAAGCTTCGATATAATGCGTGAGGAGCTCAGAGCTTCACGGAAACGTGAGGAAGCCGCTGTTAAAAGCCGCAAGGAACTTATAGCTGAGCTTTCACATGATATCAAGACACCTGTTTCATCTATAAAGGCAATGGTGGATTATCTTGAACTTGTTACTCAGGATGATGAGACAAGGGAAACGCTGGAATCCATAAACAGCAAGGCTGACCGCATAGACAAGCTTGTACAGAATATGTTCCATGCCACACTTGAAGAGCTTGAACAGCTTCAGGTCGATCCGCAGGAAATGTCATCCCGTGAGATAGGAAATATCATAAAAGAGTGTGATGCTCAGAAAAAGGTCACAGAGGCGGATATAAAAGACTGCATTGTATATGCTGATAAACTGAGGCTTGAACAGGTATTTGGCAATATATTCTCAAATTCTTACAAATATGCCGATACTGAGATAACGGTTTCAAGCTTTTTCGATGAAGGTTTCTTCGTTGTTGAGATATCAGACAAAGGCGGAGGAGTTCCCGATGAAGAACTGGATATAATAATGGGAAAGTTCTGCCGTGGAACAAATGCCGCCGGAAAGGAAGGTTCGGGCATCGGACTTTACATTTCTCACTATCTGATAGGGCAGATGGGCGGAGAACTGAACTGCCGCAATAACGGAGAAGGTTTTACCGTTTCCCTGAGACTCAGGCTGATCTGATTCAAAAACGTGAAAAAATGTCAGCCAGACGCCGCTGCATTAAAGAATAATTAAAGAATCGACAAAGATTTTAAAAAAGCAATATGTTATAATAAGATCATACAGGAAAGAACTGTATGATCTTTTTTTGGAGGACTGCTATGGATAATAAAAAAGTCATTGTCAGGACTGAAAAGCTGTCGAAAAGTTTTTCTGTTGGCGGAAAACAGCAGCACGTAATAAAGAATCTTGATCTTGAGATATATGAAGGCGATTTTACAGTTATAATGGGTTCGTCGGGAGCAGGAAAATCAACTCTGCTCTATATGCTTTCAGGCATGGATAAGCCGTCTCTCGGCAATGTGGTTTACTGCGGCGAGGATATAACAGGGATGAACGATGACAGACTTGCTGTTTTCCGCAGAAAGCACTGCGGATTCGTGTTTCAGCAGATACACCTTGTTGACAGCATGAGCGTTATGGATAATGTGATAAGTACGGGTATGCTTGTCGGTCAGAAGCAGAAGGAACTTAAGAAAAAGGCTATGGGACTGTTTGAGAAAATGGGAATAAGCGAAGAACTGACAAAGAAATTCCCGGCTCAGATATCAGGCGGTGAAGCACAGAGAGCCGCAGTTGTCAGGGCGGTCATAAACGATCCGGATATAGTATTTGCAGATGAACCGACAGGCGCTCTCAACAGCGCAGGTGTAAAGTCCGTGCTCGATGTTCTGACTGATATCAATAATGCGGGACAGTCTGTGGTAATGGTCACACATGATATCAAATCGGCAAGAAGAGCCAACCGCATTATTTATTTGCAGGACGGCGGTATAGTAGGGGAGTGCAGGATGAGCAGATATGTCAGCGGCGATGAGGAACGTCATGAGAAGATCAGGAAGTTTCTGGAGGGGATGGGATGGTAAAGCTCATACAAGCAGGATTCCGCAAGGACAGAACGATACTTGCGGTATTTCTGGTCATAATCGCTATCGCATCTTTCATACTTCATTCGGGAATTTTTGCTTCTATGTATCCGGTGCTTTATGATGAATATGCCGATGAGTACGGACTTGCTGATGCATATATCTCTTCCGATGCAGACTATGATGTTCTTGAAATGGCACTTTCGGAGAGTGATGATATAGATTCATATATAATTCAGGATATGATCGAACTGAAGAATATAAAGTACACAACGAGCAGAAACTCAAAGGAAAATACTGCAAACTGGGAAATCCAGCGGTTAGGTGACAATGTTGGCTGCAATGAGACCTGTTTTGAAAAAAAGGATGACAGCGCAGAGGGCAGATGTATCTATATCAGCACGTATAATGCAGCCGTTCATGATTGGGATATGGGGGATAAAATATACATTGAAACTATTCTCGGAAAGCAGGAATACACTGTTGCGGGAATATACCAGAATCTGCTGAACGCAGGGCTGTATCTTGTGGATGATGGTTCTTTCCGTGAGCTTGCTGATGCCGCAGTGCAGGCAGGAAGCAAACCGATCAAGACAGCCTATTTTAACATCAAAGACGGAACAGATATTGATGATACGATAAAATATGTCAATGGTAAGCTTCAGACCGGGGACAACTATACCTATGCTGAGTCGATGCAGATGAGCAGGAGCGGAATAACGGTCATAGTAAATATCCTTGCAGGATTTATGGCTGTATTTGCGTTGATAATCATGATGATATGCATGATCATGATCGTATTCACCATTAATAACAACATCAGCAGGGACATCGTAAACATCGGAGTTCTTCGTGCGGCAGGCTATACTGTAAAACAGATCCGTACTGCTCTGACCGCAGAATATGTTGTTATCGGTCTGATCGGTTCTGCGGTCGGAACTGCTCTTACATACGTATTTTTCCCTGTAATGGAGCAAGCCTTCATCAGAGAGATAAGCGGCGGTATAATCTGGAAGGATCGGCTGTATCCCGTCATAACATTCGGAGTTCTTGCAGGAGTTGTGCTGTTTATGATAGCAGCGGCGTTTTTTTCAACGAAAAAGATAAAGGAACTTCATCCTGCAACTGCTCTCAGGTTCGGGCTGAAATCTAACAGCTTCAAAAAGAACCATTTACCGCTGAGCGAAACTAAAAGCGAACTGAATTTCCTGCTTGCGATGAAAGGCTCATTGCAGAATATGGGGCAGAATATCACGATCTTCTTTATAGTCACAGCTGTGGCATTTGTAACAATGATCTCAGGACTTCTCTATTACAATACAAAGGTGGATATAACGTATTTTCAGCGAATGATACAGGGCGATTCACCTGACATATATGTGTATCCCGAAGATAATTCCTGTGACTCGGTTTACAGGATGATCGATAAGATACGAGGAATCAGCGGAGTCTGGCAGGCTTATGGCCTTGATTATGTCACAGCAGGTACAGGCGGTATGGATGTCGATCTTATCTATGTTACAGATCCCGATCATGTTTACTGCGGTATTTATGAAGGTGAGATAATGCGCAGGGATAATGAAGTCGTAGTGGGAAGCACTGTTGCAGCAAAACTCGGAGTTGGTGTAGGCGATGAGATAACAGTTGAATACGGTCACGCAAGCAGAAGATACCTTGTGACAGGACTTCAGCAGAATATTATGAGCAGCAGACTGTATATGACGGATAAGGCAGCTCAGAAGTTGGGAGTGGACACTGTATACAATTCTCTCAGAGTAAGGGTAGAGGAGGCTGATTTCGGGAATGTAGACAATGTGATAAGCAGGATAGAGGCTATGGAGCCGGGCATCAGCAGGATCAGAAATAATTTCAGAGAGCTGAGAAGCAACGATTATACGCCTGTTCTGGCAGTGGCAATGGGAGTGTATATCATGGTGATACTCAGCATTGCAACAGTTGTGTTTGTCATACGGCTTCTGCTCAAAACAGTGTTCATCAAGAAAGAGCGTGAATTCGGAATAAAAAAGGCAGTTGGCTTTACAAGTACACAGCTTCGTTATCAGCTTTCACTTTCGCTTATGCCGACAACGATCATAGCAGCCGTTGCAGGTTCATCAGCAGGATACATACTGCTTGATCCTCTGTTCACTCTCATACTTGGCGGATACGGTATAAGGAATGCAGACCTTCTGCTTCAGCCGCTTCTTATACCGGTTACAGTTGTCTCGGTAACGCTGGTCATGTTCGTATTCAGCTTTATCATGTCACGCAGGATGAAAAAATTATCAGCTTATAAACTAATACAGGAATAAAAATATCAGGGGGAAAAATTATGTTTATCAGAAAAATAACTGCATTTTTATCAGCATTTTGTATTCTCGGAAGCGGTGCCGCTTTGAACAGTGAAGTATTTAGTCCGTACCCGGTCACTGCAAGAGCCGATATATTTGATTCCGGTGAATTCGGTGACGGCCTCAGGTGGGAACTGGATGACGAGGGAGTACTGAAATTCAGCGGAGAAGGAGAATTAACAGTCTGGCCATGGAGAGAATACGATTCGTTCGCATACGGTAAGTATAAACTAAGTGAAGTAATAATAGATAAAGGCATCACAAAGGTAGGGTATTTTAATTATACGGGATACGGGCTCAAAAAGATAACTATACTTAATCCTGATTGTATCATATGCGAAACTCCTGATAACGCTGATCCGGAAGAGAGCGGAGTGATAAGCAATGTAAAGTTCTATGGCACCATATACGGGTACAGTGATTCAACAGCCCGTACTTATGCAGAAAAGCACGGATTTGCCTTTGAGGCGATAGATGATACAGCTGACAGAAAAGCAGGTGATGTAAACAGCGACGGAGAGTTCAATATAGCGGATGTAGTTCTGCTTCAGAAATGGCTTCTCGGCGTTCCTGATACAACACTTGCTGACTGGAAAGCAGGGGACTTTTGTGAGGATGATGTTCTTGATGTATTTGACCTCTGCATTATGAAGCGTGAATATCTGAAACAGTAAGATTGTTTTCGCTGAACGGTGATGTCTCGAAAGATGAGATATCACCGTTTTTTTGCATTGTATGTGAAGAATAATTGGAGAGATGCAGAAAAAGGATCCTTTGCAGTAAATATCCTGCAAAACTGTGCCGAAATAGGTTGTCACTATATAATATAATTGTATAAAGCCTGTCTTTTATAACTGCTCTCTGAGATGATCGAGAAAAGCTTTGCAGCCTTTCTCGATATCTGCATAAGCCTTCGCAAAATTACGGCTGTACCACGGATCGGAAACGTCATCTCCACATCCTGCAAAGGTTAGCAGTTTGTATATTTTTTCATCCTTGTCACTGCCGAAAATTCGGATCATATTCCGGATATTGGCAGTGTCCATGCCGATGAAATAATCGTACTTTTCGTAATCGGACTTCCTGAGCTGTACAGCCGTTTTTCCGGAACAGCCGATGCTGTGTTCAGCAAGTTCCGAACGTGCAGGCGGATAGACGGGATTTCCGAGTTCTTCGGTGCTTGTTGCACTTGAAGCTATGTAAAACTCGTCGGTCAGTCCGCAGTCCGAGACAAGCTTCTTCATTATAAACTCAGCCATAGGCGATCTGCAAATATTGCCGTGGCACACAAACATAACTCTAATCATACGTTTTTTCCTCTCTGATTTGCTCAGTATTGCCGTATTTTGCGCGGTATATCGCGGCATATTTTTTCTACTACCAATTTGGCAGAACGGAGCGAAAACTACAAAACGCGGCAAGTTTTAGCAAATTGCGGACGTCGTTAGTAGTAAAATAGTAGTAGAAATCGGGGTGTTTTACTACTAAGGATTTTGGGTAGTATTCTTCACATTTAATCCATACGTCTATATTTATATAGTTCCAAAGAGTCAAATTCATCCTTTAGCAAGTGCTTCCTGACGCCTAAAAGCCCTAACAAACGATTGACTGTTCCGTCTCCATCCATAGGTTCGCTTTTCATTTCACCGTTTTCAAAAATCACACCTGCTTGCGTTCCGTATCCGCCAAAGAAATCTGTTTCCATATAAAGAAGCTGACCTTCGAGCGAACATTCTTTTAAGAAGCAGATAACGGAATCCGTAAGGTAATTCAAATGCGGATAGTTACTGGTATTCTCTATATCCACAAGTTCTTCTATATCGTCAAACAAATTGTCATTCAGAAATATGAGAGCATAGTCTTGTGGAAGGCATATCATCCCAGCATACGTCCATCTCTCAGCAATCAGTTGAATGATTTGTGTTTTCCCAATGATTGCTCTGATCATATGCCCCATAGATAAACACCTGCCTTCTTTTTCGTACCATACCATTATACCATAATCCTTCCAATTCATCAAGTCAAAACGGGCAAAAAAAATAAGCGGCTCACCGAAGTGAGCCGCAGCCGGAAGCATATCATACTGCTTCATCCTTTGTTCTGTTCATCTCCTGACGGGCGTTCTGGAGTTCCTCCATGCGGTGAAGCTCCGCAGCAGCGTCCTCCAGCCCCAGATGCGTATAAACGTCAAGCGTGACGCCGATTTCGCTGTGCCCCATCAGATATTGCAGTGTTTTCGGGTTCATACCCGCTTTCGCCTGATTGCTGCAGTAGGTATGGCGGCAAACGTGAGGAGTAATATTCGGCATCTGCACCCGATAAATCTCGTTGTACTTGCTGACCATGCGGTTGAAGCGATGTTCCCAGTGCAGCGCTACAAGCGGCATACCTTCATCATCGAAGTACAGGAAACCGCAATAGCCGTCCACGAACTTCTCCTTTTTCGGTTTGCCCCTGTCCTCGATAATCGCCTGAAAGCACCGGGCGACCTCCTCAGTGATCGGAATCTGCCGCTTACCGGCATTCGTCTTGGTAGTCTGTATCACATACTCCATGTCAGAAGTGCGCTGAAGCTGATGGTCGATATTGACGATACGGTTCTTCAGGTCAATGTCTTTCAGCGTCAGTCCGCAGAATTCTGAGATACGCATTCCGGTATGAAACAGGATGAACACTGCTTCGTAGTATTTGCAGTAGGTGTTATCGTCGTGTACAAATCGCAGGAATTTGCGCATCTGGTCTTTCGTAATAGCTTCTCTGGTCTTGCTGTCGTTGACGACGACACCGGCAAGCTGAAATCCGAAGGGGTTCTTAACGATAATGTCATCATCGACTGCCATCTGAAATGCCGGTCGCAGAACACCGCGCACAGTCTTGACGGAACTGTAGCCCCTGCCATCAGCCTGAAGCTTGATCAGGAACAGCTTTGCATCCGAGGTCTTTACGGTTCCGATCTTTCTGCCGCTGAAATCTTCCTTAAGCAGAATATTCCGCACGAAGTTGTAGTTTGATTTCGTCTGTGGCTTGATGCCTGTTTTGGTTTTCAGGTAGCGTTCCACAAGCTCCATCACCGTGATGTTCTTTTGCTGCGGATCAATCTGCGTGTCGAGATCGTATCCGATCTGCTTTTCCATCTCACGCAGTGAAAGACACGGCTTCTTTCCGAGTGGAAGCTTATCTGTCGGTTCCAGCCTCCAGCTATACACGAACTTTGCCTTGCCGTTCACATAGTATTTGAACTGATATTTGCCGTCCGCCCTGATGGATTCACCGGCACGTAGTATACGGTGCTTGGAATCACGGCGGATATTTCCTCTCATTCCCATTATTCACGCCTCCTTAATTCAGGGTGTTTGTCCAGATATTCCTCAAAAGCTTCGCGATTGATCAGTTTCCGCTTCCCGTACCGGGCGATCAGCACCGGAGAGTTTTCTTTCTGAATCCATTCTGAAAACTTCCGTCTGCTCAGCCAGAAATAATCGACCGCTTCGGCAGGTGTCAGGAATTCCTTATCATCCGGTAGTGCTTTCTGCATCCTGTGAATCTCCTTTCTCAGCAAGTTCCTTGAAATACTGTTCCATCAGCGGGCGGATGATAAGATAACGGTTCCCGCAGAAAATACCGTACCCGCCTTCATTGTTCTCTGCCATTCTGCGCATCTTCTTCTCGCCGATGCTGAAATAAGCGCTCGCTTCTCTGATCGTAAGCATATACTTTTCCGATGCTTTCAGACCTTCCATGCTGATCGCCTCCTGATATATTTTTTCAGCCGCTCCGGGCTTAGTATCATATATTACTCTATTTCACGGAAAAAGCAACTACTTACGGCACTTTAACGTCAAATTATAGCGTAGAAGATTGGCAGATATATTCCTCGAACTTTGGTCTAATTACCAAATAGCGATTCCCGCTGAAAACCGCATACGTTCCGAGGTTATCTTCCGCTAGACGACGCATCTTTTTCTCGCCGATACTGAAGTAGGCAGCAGCCTCCTTAATCGTCAGCAGAAATTTGTCTGGTACCGGGACGGCAGGCTCTTCGGTCTCTTCCACAGTGTTCCCTCCATTCACCATTTCCTTTTCTTTTTCAGTAATCTTGCGCTTTATCATGAATCTCACCTCCTATTGATAGCCGGGAAAGTCAACCCCTTCATCTATCCACTGGAGAAATACATCCTGAATGGACGAAGCGATTTGCTTTCTCAATATCAATAGGACAGTTTTTCGGATTTTAGCAATAGAAAATGCGCCCACCGAGAAAAAAATCCCGGTGGGCGCAAATGTTATACCTTATTAAGTTTTCCTGTGTATTTGTTTCCGCTGACAATGATCTCGACCGTGATGCTGTCATTAGGTGCAGGCTCAGGCTTGACGTCCGGTTTGCTGAAACCGTTGAGCCCCTTCGCCTTGATCATGGACGGATAATCCTTGTAGCCGATATCGAGATCGACATTGCCGTTGATACCGCAGACACTGCCTTTCTCAGAGCGCTGCCAGATACCGACATCGCCACTGTAATTGAGCTTGCTGTTCCATTCAGCTACCCAGAGCGCATAGCGTGTCTTGATATCGTCCTCAATATGAGATGCGAGGAACGAACGTGAAGTATAGAGCCCTACCCAGTATCCTGCTTTTTCAAGCACTTCGCAGAAAGCTCTGACGATTGCCGAGCAGTTTGCCTTACCGGTGTTGAAGGTTTTCTGCTCCTCCTGATCAAACCAGATCGGAAACTCAAACTGCTTTCCTTTAATAATAGAGAGACACACCTCTGCTTCAAGACGCGCCTCCTCAACTGTAACAGCATAGCTGTACCAGTAAGCACCGACCGGAATGCCTGCAGCCTTTGCACCTGCATAGTTCTCCTCGAAACGAGCATCCTTCTGCGATGCCACTCTGCCGTAACCGGCGCGGAGAATAGCAAACTCTACTCCGTCAGCCTTGACCTTCTTCCAGTCAATTGCTCCATTATGAACACTTACATCAATACCTTTCATTTTAATATCCTCCTCAGTTTTTGTTATCGTCGTTGTTTCTGCCTGCCTGTTTCTGCAAGACTTCAATTGCATTTTTCAATGCAGGTGGATACGGAATTCCCATGAGACTTGTGTTCTCTACAATAGAGAGCAGCTCATTGACGCAGAATCCGATACACACTGCATCACGAACATAGGTTGTATTCAGCATAATGTCGAGTCTGACCGCTACAACGATCAGCATCAGAACACTGCCCTTCTTTGCAAGTCCGTACCAGCCTGCCTTGCTGCTCAGCTTGCCGGACTTGCTGTGTTTGGACTTGCCCATTGCACCGTTGATCATTCCGGTAGCAAAGTCAATGCCCATAAAGATGATCAGCGTCACCAGCGCAGAATCCCAGCCGCCGAAAAGCGCTGCAATTCCGCCACCAATAGCACCGATCACCGTACAGATACTTCCTTTCATGTCATCACCTCCAGTACCTTGATCGTCCTGATCATAGGGCTTGTATTGTCTGTCACTGCTTTCCAAGCAAGATAATAGTCGTCAGCAGATACACTGCTGCAGTCGTGCAGGACAGAGATATAGTTGCCGACAGAACCGAGCCATCCGAACGGAACAGATATTGCGTTATTGTTCTGAATCTGCTCATGAATAAATCTCGCTGTTTCCGCCGGAGACATCTGCTGACTGCTTTTGCGCACCAGCCACATTTCACCTGCATCGGTCGCCCCGGACTTATAGGTGAGCAGAATTCTGCTTGCGGGTGTGATGCGTACCGGAGTGATACACATCGTGTAAATGACAGCGCCCCAGTTGAAATCCGGTTGATTGTAGTAAAGCGCGTAGTCATTCTCCGCGCAGCAGAAATGTGGATATACATCAGCAAATCCTGCGATACTGCGGTATCCGTCAATATAGAAAGTGTAGATGCTCTCACCGTATGTGGTAAGAGCATCATTTCCGTTACGGAACAGTGTCGCCTCCGGTCTGCCGGACGGGATCTGCAGCACCTTCGGTACAAGGGTATTCAGCTTTTCGGACTCCGCAGCCTGCACACCCATTGTTACGAGATTCCGGGCAAGCTGATCTCGCTGCGCATCCAGAGCTGTCAGATAATTTGCAATGCTCATGTCGTCACCTCCACAATATCAGCTAGCGCGGTCTCTACGCCGGACAGAGCAGTCTCCACAGCAGAAAGTCGGGTAAGAATATCCGAAATAGATGTATGACATCCCTGCATATCATAGAGAATCTCGGTCTTGAAACGCTCGAATACACCCTCGTTTACACCGACACGCTCATTCAGATTCATTGCTGCAGTGTACGCATCTTCCCAACGGGAAACATGAGAATCCGTGATTCCGTTCAGCGTTGCGAGGTTGTGATGTGTATGCGCCTGTCTCTCTGCACTTGCAATACCGTCAAGTATTTCCTGCGTGATGCTGTCCAGAACATCCTTGTTATCGTGCGTATGCCTCTGCGCATTCAGCGTCATAAGCTCCTCATTGATGGTCTGAATCTCATACTGCGTCCTGTCCTCAAACTGCTGCAAGCCGGAAAGCTCCTGTAGAAGTTCAGGTGTAAAAGCATCCAGCGTAGCCTTATTCGCATGAGAATGAAAATCTCCGGTCGCTGCTTCAATCTCACGCTCGACAATAGACGTGACCTCAGAAGTTTTCGGGTATTCAGACATATCCGGTGTTTCACCCGGCTCTCCCTTAAGCGATGCCAGCCACTCGGTTTCCGTGCCAACATAACCATGCTCCACAGCAATCTCATAGGCGGACTTACCGTCAGCACCGTGTCCCGCTTCCTCGATCTTCTTCAGAAGCTGCGCATACAGATCAGGCGTCGGCGGAATGGGCGGTTCATCATCGCCCACAAAACCAGAAGGACGGATATTCAGCGTTACAGGAACGGTTGTAGCTCTCACAGTCGTATCGCTCTCAGTATCATAGCCGAACACAGACATTTTTGCTGCGCCGACATGAAGCTCCGCAGGGAGATACAGCGACGTGCCTTCAGTACCGAGGACGATATTATAAGTCTCATCGCACTGCGTGAACTGCACGACCTTATGGAAGCGCCGCCAGTCACCATCAAAGGTGAAGCGGAACTGCACATACTGAATCTGATGATCCGCCAGCACCTCACGCTCCAGAACCTCAATACTCTGGTTCTTTACAAGGAATTTCCACATTATTCTTCACCAACCTTCCATTCATGGTTCTCATCATCCCACTCCATAAAACCGTCAAGGCACTGAATGCATGTAAGTCCGGAGTGCCCGGTTTCCATGCCGTTCTTGCCGTCCCAGTTATTTCTCTTGGTAATCGCAGCCCACTGTTCCAGACTGCCTTCGTAAATGATTTTTCTGAGATTGAGACAATAGTTGAAGCAATGCTCGCCGATAACCGTTACGGTATTCGCCATTGTAAAGCGTGTAAGTGCCATACAGCCGACAAACATAAAGCCACCTATCACAGAGCCTTCATAGCGAACCTCGCCAAGCCTTGAACAGTCTCTGAACACATAATTGCCGACAGTAGAAACATTGCGGGGAATAGTGATCTCATCAAGAGCAGAACCCCAGAATGCTCCTCCACCAATCGTTGTGACATTATCCGGAATAGTAAGGTGATGCAGCATTCCAGCGTAACCGACCTGTTCATCACCGGGTAAAAAAGCTCCACTTCCGATAGATGTTAGTGTTGTAGGGAGCGTCACGAATTCAAGGTTCACACATCTGTTGAAGGCGTCCTCACCAATTGTGGTGATACCTTCTGTGATTACTGCTTTCACGATATCGTGATTACCTCTGAACGGAGATTGATTATCATCATAGTTGTAATCATACATCGCGCCTGTTCCCTTGAGAACCAGCTTGCCGTTCGAGTAGATAGCATAGAAGATATTATCGCCGCACTGACCGACAGAGATAATATCGCCGATATCTTCAACCTCTGCTTCGAGTTGCTCAACCTTATTTGTCAGCGCTGCAATAGTCTCGTTGTTCTCCTGTACCTCAACAAGTAGCTGCGCCATCTGTGCCATCATGTCCGTGACCTTACATTTACCGAGGATGCATTTGCAATAACCGCATACACTGCTGTCCTCACGATAATCGTACCAATCACGTTCTGTCAGCTCTGTTGCACCCGGATTCAGGCGTACTGCATACATGAGCAGACGGGTTTTATTCTCATCCGATGGCAGCGAAGGCAGAGATGGATTCTCCGCAGGCGTACCCGGTGTGATTTCAAGAGATACACTGCGAACGGATTCTCCCACATCAAGGAGAATGGCAATCGCCACATATCTCGGCAGCGATTCATCCTGATAGCTTGTCAGGTCAATACTGTATCTCGCATCATTGATGAAATAGTGTCCGTCAATCCATGCCTTGCCTGTGCCAAGCGTAACCTTGAGACCGCTGCTTGCTGCCATCAGTTTGAAGTTCTGACCGTAGGTATCGAGGATACCGTTGCAGATGATGCTGGAGAGGTAGCTCGTGAAGTCCTCCGCCGTATAGGTGCGGTCAAGCCCCTTTGAATTGAAAAATCCGCTGTAAAAAGCCATATATCATGCCTCCTTGAATGTTGGTGTCAGGCTGCGCCCGTTCTGGTCGAAGCCCTCAATCATGCCAATAAGCTGTATCTGCGGCTGCATCATGCCGAAGCGCCGATGCTGCACTGTCACATAGTCGCCTACGAAATAATCACGGTTGTATACATACTGCGTGTTGTGCGCTGCGATCTCTGACTCCGATGCTGTTTTAGGCAGTACAAGCCGTTCTGAGCCGCGAGAGCGCAGCAATTCCAGATACTGCTCCTCCGGAATCGGTATCGTTTCTCCCTCGACCTGCTCTGCCTCGGAAATATCATCCGCATCCACATACACCTCATAGCGGTCAAGATAGGTCGGCTCAACGCCGTCACAATATGTGGTGCGCTTGCGTTCATCGCCCTTGCCCTGACCGAAGATATAGGCAAAATTCTTCTGGATGCTGCTGTCCTCGGCATAGCTGAACGAAAGCAGATTGCTGTATGCGTCGGAAAAGATTATATGCGGGTTATCCTCCTGCATAATGCTCCGGTCAGCGCCTTCGGAGAGGTCGAATACCATGCGGTACTGCTCCTCGGAGGATTTCACCAGCCGGATATTCGCCGTGCTGCCCAGCTTCTCGCAGATCGTATACACCCACTGCATGAGGTTCGTATAGGAAATTTGCAGCGTTGTAGTCTGCTCCCAGCAGGTGCCAGTGACCGTTCCGAGCGACAACCCCGGAATCCTGCGATTGTCCGTGAGCAGCGCGTTCTGCGTCAAGACCTCTCGCACAATCTCGCTGTATGCCTTTGCCGCTGTTACGTTGTAGGTCGGGTGGATGATGCGCCTTTCCAACAGGCACATCAAAAAGCGACCACGCACTGTCAGGTAGTCGCCGTTCTCGATATCTGTGTTTATAAGCACCGATTCAATGATGCCGAAGTGCTGGTTATCATCATCACGACCGACGATTCTGCCGGTCTGGAAAATTTCAATATTCTGCGGATTGGCGGCGATATACAACTCAAAGCTGCCACATTTGTAGTATTCAATATCCCAGAGCAGCGAGGAAAAGGTGTCGCAGACTGCCTCAAGGGTAATCGTCAGCGCATCTTCCTCCGCTGTCATTCGGTAAACTTCAATCTGCATACTACACCCCCAGATACGCATTTGTGTGGACGATGGTGACTTTCAGGTTTTGCAGCCCGGTGCCGCGCAGATAGAAACGGTTTCTGCCTTCACGCAGTGTCAGCCAAGTCGAACCGGAAACAAGCCGGTTGATGATATTTGTCTTGACGCCGCCACGGTCAAGCGTGACAGTTTTGTTGCCGGTCTTGGTCGTCACCGTAATAATATCGCCTGCGAGAATGTCGCCGGTGATTTGCAGATACTCGTCCGTGTCGGCATTATAAAGCGTGGGAGAACGTGCATCCTCCAGCGCCTCAATCACCAGCGTGAAGCCGATCTCGTCACCGTCATTGACAATGGTCATCATGTTCTGCGTGTTGTACTTGCCGAGGATAAACGGCTCCGGATTGCTCTCCGTCGGGAACGGAAATGTGAATGCTCCGGTGATCTGCGAATAGTACGCCATGACCGAGGTCGTGGAATACCAATAAATATCCGGACAGAGAATAGAAATCTGCCCGGTTGTAAGCTGTTCAAAGTTCTGCACCTCGCAGCTCTCCACATAGCCCTCCGCAAATACATCAATACCTGCGGTCGCGTAGTAAATCTTGATGTAGCGGGAGGGCTTCACCACCTTGTAGAGCTGATGCCTGCGTGCTTCCAGTCCCACGCCCCGCATCTCAAAGTGAATGACCACATTCCGCTTCTCAATGAAGGCATTGTTCAGGTAGCTACCGTCCATGCCCGCATAGCTGGAGGTGCTGATCGTGCCGGTGGGAGGATTCAGCCCTTCCACCTTTGAGGTCATATACTGATTTGCCGTGGCGGTCATGTCAACACGTTCACCATTGGCATTTTCGAGGATAAGTTTGTAATGCATGGTAACCCCCCCTTGATTTTTACAAGATGGATATGATATAATATACGTGGAATCAAATTATTACAGTAATGGAGAGTGAAAGATATGAGCAAAGCTTTTAATCTCAATGATTTGAAAAAAGCGGTGAACGCAAATGAACTTCATGAATATGGCGAGCTTGAAGAAGTTGTCAAGGCAATAAAAAAAGACCCTTGTATGTGTTCTCGTGAAATTACAAGTTGGGATGAAGCATTTAGTGCCTTAACTGAACTAAAAAAGTTTGATTGTATTTTTGTGTCAGATAACGCCAAATATGTCTTTGCTTTATCATGCTTAGAAGGCAAGACCAGAAATCATTTTATAGCACTTACGGACGATCTTTATGATGATAAAGAAAAAGCTGAAAAATGGTACAAGGCACTAAGTAAAAAAGTCCATCCTGATCAAAATCCAGATAATCAAGAATTAGCTCAGAAGGCATTTAGCAAATTGCAAGAATTATATTCCAGAATTAGTAAATGCTTTACAGAAGATAAAGAGGATTGAATATGGCAAATGATGACGAAAAGAAACTTCCTTCTGTTCGAAGCGCAAGGGATTTAGGCATATCTTTCCCTGATATACCTAAAACTTTAACAAAAAAAGAAGGAGAAAGAATACAAAAAGCCGTTGAAGATGGTGGAGTAGCTTTTGATCAAAAGACATTTCTTTCAGAAGATGCAGTTCAGCAACTATTATGTACTGACCGTAAAGGAACACAAATAGTATTTAATTCAGCACCGGAAGATGATGTCAGAAGATACGGAGATACAGATTATTTGTCATCCCCAGAACTTCAAAAAGAGATAGCAAAGCGTAGAGAACAGCCCCGAAAAACTTTAGAACG
This sequence comes from Ruminococcus flavefaciens FD-1, assembly GCA_000174895.1. GTDB lineage: Bacteria > Bacillota > Clostridia > Oscillospirales > Ruminococcaceae > Ruminococcus > Ruminococcus flavefaciens_A. Next base: position 67,210 of record ACOK01000108.1, on the reverse strand, counting down.
AGAGCGTTTAAGATACGGTAGTGAATGTGTCGAATCTTTATCAGGATGTTCAGAATTAGAGAAGGAAAGATCAATACAAAGTGATAGAATTGATATTGGGCGTAAAAGCATGACAAAAAAGGCGCTCAGTGAGAGACAACCAACTTGTAGCGAATTAACAGGAAAAGAGTTTGATGATACTCCAGAAGGTAAACCAGTTGGTCATCATCCGGATCGTGTTGCTGATCAACCAGAAAAGGCGTTGGACACAGCAAACATCGCGATTATCAGAACTGATGAACATGTAGATTTTCATAACAGTGATTATCTTCCAACATCTGAAGGCTTTGAACAAGCAAAAAAAGATCATAAAAGCAAAAAATAGCGATCAAATATTTAGCGCGTTCCTCGTCATACGATAAATCTCCAGCCGCGACATCGATTTCGGACTATTATTGGTCTGATTCACTGTGCGGCTGTTGTCATTGTTGTAGTAATTGTTGACCACACTGCCGCTGCCGCCGTTCATCATAGCGCCGGAAATGCCGTCCATATCGACGTTCAGCCCGGACTGCATCGTCAGCGTCATGGCATCAGCCACACCGGATACAGCCGCCTCGACATACTTCTTGCTCTTATTGATGCCCTTTGCCAGCCCCTTCATGAAGTCCGGCATCCACTCCTCCACATCGGTCAGCGCACCCTTTTCAGGTACGGAGAAATGCAGGTATTCCCAAATGGAACGAGCCACATCTGCAACTGTGTTGATCAGGCTGCCGAGCATATAGGTGATGCCGTTGATGAGATTCTGCATGAGGTCGCGTCCCCACGACCACGAGCTGTTGACCTTGTCCTTGACTGCTTTATAAACAGCGTTCATTGCGTTGACAACAGCATCGCGCACACCGCCGAGCCTGTCGCCGATGCCGCTTTTGATACCGTCCCAGATAGACAGCACGGCTTCCTTGACTCGATTCATAGCGCTGCGCACGGTATCCGGCATTGCATCCCAGACCGCCTGCACAACGGATTTAATTGCATTGACAGCCGTCCGAACTACGCCGGATACAGCTTCCCATGTTGTCGTCACAACAGATTTGATGTCAAGCTGTCCCGTTTTGATGAGGTTCTTCAGTGCCGTCCATACCACCGTGACGATTTTCTTGATACCGTCCAGCGCTGCGGAGATTACGGAAGATACAGCCTTCCATGTAGTCGTGATGACGTTGCGGATATTTTCAAGCGCGGTTTTAATGGTGCTGACGATCGTTTTCCAGCCGGAAGTGATGCCGCTGCTGATTTGCGACATTGTTGCATCAATCGCAGCATTGGCGTTTGTCCAGACTGTTTTGACAGTATCAAACACTTGTGTCATGAAGCCCTGCACCGATGTAACAACATTGGATAGAGCGTTCTGAATCACACTGCTGATTTTCTCAGCAAGACCGCCTGCAAAGCTGTTGACTGCATCGTTCACCACACTGGTATTTGCGTTGATACCGTCTGCAAGTCCCTGCATGAAGTCCGGCATCCAGCTCTCGAAATCCGCAAGAGGTCCCTCATCAGGTACAGAAAAGTGCAGGAAGGACTTGATCTTGTTTGCCACGCCCTTGACCGCATCAGCAACCTTGCCGATACAGTTTTTGATACCGCTGACAATGTTGTTGATGATATCCGCGCCCCACTGAAATGCCTGTGAGCCGAGATTTTTGATAAAATTCACCGCAGCGTTGAAGCCGTTGACGATAGTGTCTTTAATTGCCGTGATCTTCTGCGTCACGGCATTTTTTACGCTGTCCCAGATATTCGATACCGTAGTTTTGATCGCGTTCAGAATATTAGTGACAGTATTTTTTATGCCGTTCCAGATAGAAGAAACGACGGAAGAAATGGTATTCAGCACACCGGAAATGAAGCCGGAGATTGCATTCCATACTGCCGATACGACCGCATGAATTGCGTTCAGTGTATTTGTGATATGATCCTTGATGCTGTTCCAGATGCTTGAAATCACTGACCAGATCGCATTGACCACGCCAGAAATGAATCCGGAGATCGCGTTCCAGACAGTAGAAACGACATTATGGATTGCATCCATCACCGTGCTGATTGCTGTATGAATGGCGTTCCATACAGTTTCAATGACGCTCTTGATTGCCTCCAGAACGACCGTCACAATCGCCTTGATGGTTTCCCAGCGCTCCACGATCTTATCGTGAATCCAGTCCATGACGCGACTGATAATTACATGGATAGCCTCAAAAATCGTCTCGAACAGATATCTGAATGCTTCCAGCAGCGGAGAGATGAAGTCGTAGATGGTCTGCCATACAGTTGTAATAACAGACCAGATCGCATTCAGCACGGTGCTGATCGCTGTATGAATGGCGTTCCAAACGACAGTGATAACAGTTTTGATGAGATTGATTTTCTCAGATACGCTGCTATAGATTGCCGTCCAGATACCGACAAAAAAGTTCTTGATACCCGTCCAGATAGTTGTAAAGAAGTTTTTGATTCCGCCCAGAACAGAGCTGATAAAATTCTTGATTCCGTTCCAGATGTTGACGAAAAAGTTCTTGATGCTCGTCCAGACGCCTACCCAGAATTCCTTTACTTCACCAAGATCGGTGCCGAAAATACCGCAGATCATATTCAGCGCATTTTTCAGCGTATCCTTGATGAAATTCCAGACCGCTACGAAAATACCTTTGATGCCGTCCCACACTCGGCTCCAGTCGCCGGTAAAGATACCGACGAAAATATCCAGAACACTCAGGATAATGTCTGTAACAGCCTTGAAGATATTTGCGATCTGCTGGAACTGCCCCTCAAAGATCGGTTTCAGGAATTTGCAGAGTCCGTCCCATACTGCTTTGATGACCTCGGTGATGTTTTTGAAATCGAAGCCCAGCGCATTGATACGGTCAACAATGCCCTGACAAAAGCCGGAAAAGATACTCTTGATCTGCTCCCAGATTGCCGTGATCTTATTGCGGAAGTCCTCATTCGTGCGCCACAGATGAACAAAAGCCGCCACCAGTGCAGCGACAACTGCAATGACAGCGACCACGGGCGCACTGATGCCGCCGATGGCAGCACCGAAAGAAGTGAATGCCGCCTTTGCGCTTGCAATGATCGTCGGGAGGTTTGCAACAAGCTGCATCAGCTTGCCGACACCGACCATTGTTTTGCCGACTACAACAAGGAGAGGTCCGAGAGTAGCCGCCACAAGAGCGACCTTGACAATGGTTTCCTTTGTCGCAGGCGACAGCGCATTGAATTTATCAATAAGTCCCTGAATACGGGAAACAATGGAACGAATCGCAGGCATCAGGATTTCGCCGAAAGAGATAGCAAGTTCCTGAAGCTGCGATTTCAGAATGGTGAGCTGACCGCCGAGGTTATCCTGCATGACGGCAGCCATCTTTTCAGTGACACCGTTATAGCCGTCGATTTCATCGGAACAGGTGCTGATCGCACCTTCCAGCTTCTGAATATCTGCAGGCGCAGCATTCATCAGCGCAAGGAAGCCGGACATAGCATTCTTGCCGACCAGAGCCTGCGCCGCCGATGCCTGTTCTGATTCGGACATCTGTGCAAATGCCACACGGCAGTCTGCAAGGATGTCGTTCAGCTCACGCATCGAGCCGTCCTGATTGGTGGTGGCGATCTCCATTTCGCCGAAGGCATCACCGCAGAATTTGACCTCGCCTGCAAGGGCTGTCATGATCGAACGCAGTGCTGTACCGGACTGCGAACCCTTGATACCACTGTTCGCCATCAAACCGATTGCCTGCGCTGTATCTTCACAGCTAAAGCCGAGAGAACCTGCAACAGGCGCACAGTATTTGAAGGTTTCACCCATCATGCTGACGTTCGTGTTCGCATTGGAGGATGCCGCCGCCAGCACATCAGCAAAATGACCGCTGTCGGCAGCAGATAAGCCGAAAGCGGTCAGAGCGTCAGTTACAATATCCGAGGTTGTCGCCAAGTCCTCGCCGGAAGCGGCAGCAAGGTTCATAATACCCTCGATACCTTCCAGCATATCTCCGGTTTTCCAGCCCGCCATCGCCATGTAGTTCATGGCATCGGCAGCCTCAGAAGCGGAGAACTTGGTCTTTGCACCCATCTCACGTGCCTTGTCCCGGAGTGCGTCCAGCTCATCACCGGTCGCACCGGATACAGCAGCGACCTTGCTCATGGCGGAGTCGAAGTCTGCTGCGGTCTTGACTGCGGCAGTTCCGGCAGCCATAACAGGAACGGTCACATGAGTGGTCAGTGTCGTTCCGACATCGGCGATTTTGTCACCGGCTTTTTCAAGCATTTCTCCCGCCTGACCGAGCTTTGCAAGCGCCGTGCTGGAAGCCTCCGCTTCACGCTGGAGGTTTTGCAGTTCCTGTTCCGTTTCGATGATCTCACGCTGCAGGGCATCATACTGCTCCTGCGAAATGTCGCCGTTGGCGAGAGCCGTGTTTGCTTGTTCCGCAGCGGTTTTCAGGGTTTCCAGCTTTTCTTTGGTAGCCGTCACCGCATCGGCGAGGAGCTTGTGTTTCTGCGAGAGCAGTTCCGTGTTGCTGGGATCAAGCTTCAGCAGTTTCTGCACATCCTTGAGCTGCGTCTGCGTGTTCTTGATGTTTTTATTGACACCTTCAAGGGCTTTGCTGAGTTTCGTGGTATCGCCGCCAATCTCAACGGTAATACCCTTGATTCTGTTTGCCATGCGGTTCACCTCCTCCGTGAGGGCATGAAAAAGCAGCCCCGAAGGACTGCTCAGTGTCTATTCATTTAATGCGGGAAATCGACTATTGTGAATCTTCTAAATATGCCATACATTTATTTACATCTTTAGGAGAATAAAAAATAGGAACTTTCTTTTTCAAGAATAATTCTCTATCCTTTTGGAGCATATTCTCTAACCAAGGTTCTATTCCTTCCTCGTAATCTCCATAATGTCTGATTGTAAAGACGCACTCATGTTCAGCTTTGTCTTTTGTCAGGAAAATAATATGAGCTTCTGTACAGGGCTGATCGTAATCATTTAGTAAAGTTACATCCTCTATGATTCCTATGACAAAATTCCATTTTATAAGCATGAGAACTCGATCAGCCAAATATAACACCGGAATAAAGCTCAAAAGAGTAAATAACAATAGCCATCTATTAAAAATTCCGAGAATAATACCGGGGATTGCTATTATAACTACTACAATAAGGCATCTTCTAAAAGTTCTTTTTAATACTTTGTGCTTATATTCATGCTCACTCATTATCTTTTGATTCCCACTATTTCATCATAAAATCCAATTACGATTTAGCAGAGAAAGCCCACTGCTTTCCTCATACCATAATTATAGCACAGCAGCGAGAAAAAGTCAATCAGAAGGAATCAAAATCCGCCTGTCCAGCGACCTCATGCCAGCCGTCATATTCGTCATTTTCCTTTTCGGTGAACATATCATTCACGACTCCGATCGTGAGCAGATCAAGCTCCGAGAGGGACAGCCCGATCTGCACACATCGGAGAAGGAAGAGGGGCGTTGTCATCGGGCGGTCAGTTTTGCGATGTTTTTTTTAGATTCCGCCTGCGTCTCCACGTTGAGTCCCCACAGTTCAATGAGCTGCGGCAGCACCTCGTAGATGGAGAATGTGTTGAATGCTTCGAGCCAGTCGTCCGGATTGTCCGGGACGTTCTCCGGATCAGCGTGTTTCGCCATGATGTATGCGATATTCTCGAACACCTCAAGGCTCTCGATATCGAGGGTAGAACCTTCCTCGTCGCCATCCTGCACAGAAGTCTGAAGGGCGGCAAAGTCCTTGTAAATGTCCCTGCGGAACTTGATACGGTAAAGGCGAGGCACAGCGGCACTCGCCTTGAATGGAACCTCGATACCGTCAACGGTGATCGTTTTTTTAATAGCCATACTGTACCCCCTTACTCAGTCGCTGCCGCAGCAGTGCCGCCGGACTTGGTCGTTGTGGAACGTGTGCCGGTGTTGTTGGTTGCAGCAGTCGGCATATACACAGCATTGTACCAGTTGTCGTAGGTTGTCTGGTCGGTGCTTTCGCAGGTCTTGGACTTCACCAGACCGTTCGGCAGCGCCGATGCCTTGAGGGAGAGCTTTTCCGTCTTGACGGACTTGCTTTCCTCGGTAGTCTCGCCCTCAGTCGCAGGACGGGACGCAGAGCAGCAGTACAGCACATGACGGATGTGGTTCTTGTCTCCGTCGAACTCGAACATGAGTGCGAACTGCGATGTCTCCGCATCATTGCGCTCCACCAGAACTCCCTTTGCATCAAGCTGTTCACCGAGAATCGCCGTTGCAAAGTCAGTCGTGATGAGAGCGACCTCCAGATCACCGTCATAGCCTGCGTTGTTGTTGATGACATAATAAACGCTGTTATCAGCATAAAAATTCTCATTCTCGCCGTTTGCGTCAATGCTCAGGGAAACTGCACCGGGCAGGCGCACAGGCGTTGCAAAGGTAGGAACGCCGTCGTCCGACCATGCCGTGATCTTTGCCCAGTGAACCTTGTTCAGACCGAACTTCACCTTGTTTTTCTGCAGTGCCATTGTTATACCTCCATTTCGTAAAGCACCTCGTAGAGCTTTTCGCTCTCGATGTAGCTTTCAGTTTTCGTGTAATAGATATTGTGCTGCGTCAGCACTTCCTCCACACGGCTTTCCATGTCGGGCGACTTTTCATCTGTATACAGTTCAATATCAAGCTGCTTGAAGCTGTGATACATCAGATTATCCGCACCGAAGGTATCCTCGCCGGGAGAGAGGAAAATAACGAAGGGCGGTTTCGGAGACTCGCCCTCGGCAAAATGATGATAGGCGAACGGCATCCCGATCTCCTGCATCATTTCATTGATTTCTTCATAGGTCATGACAGCGCCTCCTCGATTAGCTGCGTGAGCATTTTCTCGCCGTGCGCTTCCGCAGGAGCGATATGCGGTTTGCCGGATACACGTCCGCCGTTCCGCTTTGCATGACCTTTTTCAAGCAGGTGCGCAAGCTGGTAGCGGTCTTTCGAGTGAACGGTCATTTCGAGTGTATGGCTGTTCTCCCGCGTTTTCTTGGTCGTCCAGCTCTTGCGATACCTGCCGCTGCGCTTCGGAGCATTGGCTGAGATTTCCTTCTTGACGGAGGTTGCTGTCTTTTTCACAGCAGCTTTCATGGCGGTATCGGCAAGGTCTGCATATTCCGTCAGTCCTCGCATGATCTCCGCCGCCATATCGTCAATCGAAGTCATCCTGCTCACCAGCCTTTCGTGTACCTGCCGTGATCTTCATATAGTCGAGTGATTTATAATTCGGCAGCACACCGTTGATATCATACACCAGACCACGGAAACGCAGCTTGTGCGTGGTGGTATTGATGCGCTTGGTATCGGGTGTCTGCCGGACAGTGAATTCCAGTGATACGACTTCCTGCGTCACGCCAGCCTCGGTCGTTTCCGTCGATGTCTTTACGGACACGGCAGCCCAGCAGGAGAAGGCTTCCTCCCACCGGGCTTTGTGGTTGCCGATGCCGTCTATCTTCGTGCTGTGTTCCAGAAAGGCGATGCGCTGATTCAGCGTTCCGATCTCCATCAGATCACCCCTTCACGCTGCGCAAATAACAGCGCCCGGAGCGTCAGCGTCAGCTTGTGGTAGTCAGCACCGTTGCGGTTTTCATAGAGGTAAGAAACAGTATACAGCATAGCCTGCCGGGTGGTTTCCTCATTGACCGCAAGTGCCTGCTCGTCCATTCTGCCGACGTCCTGCACCAGCCGCTTGGCAGTGTCGATCAGCGAGAGGATGAGCTTGTCATCCTCTGTATGATCCACACGAAGATAGTTTTTCGTCTCAGCCAGAGTGATCATGCACCGCTGCCACTCTTGACCTTGAGTGTCTTGATTGCTTCGGGGAGAATGAGCTTGCCGTCAAGACGCTCCATTGCAAGGAAGCCGACCTGACCGGTCATTGCGAACAGCTCATTCAGGCGCTTGAAGGTACGACCGGAACGGTCAGCAATCCAGTAGTAGCTGAAATCGCCGAATGCCATACACTTCGCACCCGCCTTGATCTCCGGAACATAGCTGGAAGTCTTGTATGGACGGTTGAGGATCGTATCGGGAACACCTGCCGCAACAGAAGGCTGCCAGATGTAGTTGCCGTTGCCATCCTTCAGCTTGCGGAGCGCCTTAACAGTGCTGTCGTTCAGCACCCACACAGCCTTCTTGCGGTACGGGCTGCGGAGCGAGTAGAACAGTTCCATGACATCATCGAAGGTGATGCTTGCGCCTGCGGTAGTCGCACCGTCCTGTGCGCCGCCGGTGGCGTTGAAGATGCCGGTAGGCTTACCGGTACCATTGCCGATGAAGAAGGCTTCCTCCTCCTTTGCACCGATTCTGCGGGCAAACTCACGGGCGATGTAAGACGGAAGGTCGAACACGCTGTCGTTGAGAAGCTCTTCAGAGATCTTGATCGCCGTGCCGAGCTTATATGCGGAGAGCGATGCCTGACCGAAGGTGTCATCGGAAAGCGTGTACTGCTCCTCCTCATCCATCCAGACCGCATCGCCCTTCGATGTGACGATCGGAATCTTGCGATCGCCGGAACTGGTCTTGATAACAGTTGCCATCTGGCGGAAGATGTTTTCCTCCTCCAGCGCCTCGATGAGCTTGCGCTCGAATTCATCCGGCACAAGATAGCCGCCCTCGGTGTCCGTGCCGACATGAAGATCATTGCGCACATCGATCCAGTTGCGGTTGCGGATGCTGTTCCAGAAGGCATCGCTGTATGCAGCAGATGCTGTTCCGGTCTTTTCCGGCTCGGTGTTCTGTGCGGCAGGCGCAGTCAGAATGGGAGAAGTGGTAGCCTTCACCATATCCGCTTCAATTTCCGCCTGACACTCCATGCGCTGGATTTCCTTGCCGAGGTTGACGATGGTCACCTCCATTGCATCGTAGGTCTTGCTGTCCTCCTCGGAAAGCGTACCGTCTGCCTGTCTCTTGCTGTCGAGGAAGTCACGGGCGGTATCCCACGCCTTCGCTCTCTTTTCACGAAGTTCCTGAATAGTCATTATACATACCTCCAATCAGTATTTCAGCAGATTCAGCCGACTCATGAGCTGATCCACGGGTGTACCCCTGCGCTCGGCGGAGACCTTCTGCATGAGGCTCTGCATCGTAGCGGCACGGGAATAGGACATCGCCGTCAGATTATCTTCCTTCGGCTCGTCCTGCTTCGGTGTATTTTCATCGTCCTCGTCCTGTTCATCTTCCTCCGGTTTCGGCTGCGGCTGTCCGCCTGCGAACAGAATGCCGTCAACCAGTCCGAGGGACTGCGCCTTTTTCGCATTCAGCCATGTTTCCTCGTCCATCATGCGGGCGATCTTGCTGCGGCTCAGACCGGACTTTTCCTCGTAGGCGTTGATGATGCTCTCCTTGACCTCATCGAGCAGCTCGATGGCTTTCTGCATCGCTTCTTTATTGCCGAAAGCAACAGTCGAAGGGTTGTGGATCATCAGCATACCCGTCGGAGCGATCAAGGTTTCGTCGCCAGCCATTGCAACAACGGAAGCAGCACTTGCCGCGATTCCGTCGATCTTGACTGTGACCTTGCCCTTGTGGTTGCGGAGCATCGTATAGATCTGCGATGCCGCAAATACATCTCCGCCGGGTGAATTCAGCCAGACGGTGAGATCGCCGCTGACCTTTGAAAGCTCGTTACGAAACATGGCAGGCGTGATTTCATCGCCGAACCATGTGTCTTCCGAAATCGGTCCGTTGAAGATCAGCTCAGATGCGCCGGTATCTTCATTGCGTACCCAGTTCCAGAACTTATTCATCTGCATTTTCTCCTTTCTCTGCGAAAGCGCCTGCGTCCTCCAGCTTTGTGAAGCTGCCGTTCACCAGATACAGATTGGCCGCCTTCCTCTTCGGGAATTGCGTTCATATCCTCCAGCTCACGGATATCGTTGGCGGACATCCAGCCGTTCTGTCTTGCAGTCGCATAGCCCTGCATACGGCTTGCGTAGTCGCCGCGCCAGCAGACCTTCCACATTGAATTTAATGAAATAGCGCCCCTTTTCCGAATCGGGAAAGAAGTGCTTTCTGTAGTCCCTGTTCCCAGCGTACCAGCCACGGATCAAGGGTGTATTTTACAAATTCGAGCGACAGATGCTCGATGTTGCTGAATGTTGCATGGTCGAGGTCGCCGATCATGTGAAGCGGCACACGGTACAGGCGGGCAATTTCCTCGATCTGGAACTTTCGTGTTTCGAGGAACTGCGCCTCGTTGTTGGGAATCGAGATCGGCGTGTATTTCATGCCTTCCTCCAAGATCGCCGTCTTGTGCGCATTGCTGCTGCCGTAAGCCCGCTGCCACGCCTCACGCACACGCTCCGGATTTTTGATCACGCCCGGATGCTCCAGCACCGCAGAGGGCGCTGCACCGTTTGCGAAGAAGGACGAGCCGTACTCATCACAGGCGACCGCCAGACCGAGTGCATTTTTCGCCATTGCAATAGGACTGTATCCGACCAGACCGTCAAAGCCCAGTCCCGGAATATGCAGAACCTGTTCCATCGGCAGAATGATCTCGCCCTGCTGCCTGAAATTCGGGTTGTGTTCGTCGTACCGGCTGTAGCGGTAAATGAGCCTGCCGCGATCGTCACGGTCAACACGCACCTTATCCGGCATCAGCGGATACAGTCCGATGACGTCACCTCTGCCGTTCCGGATGATCTGCGCATAGGCATTGCCATAGATCAGCAGGTGTGCCATCAGCGTTTCCCGGAATACGAATGATGTCATTTCCGGATTGGGCTGATCGTGCAGCAAAAAATAAAGCGGGTGCTTCGGCACTCGCTCTTTTCCGTTATCAGTGTATTGGTAAACGTGCAGGGGCAATTGTGCGATCGCTTCCGACAGCACTCTCACGCAGGCATAAACTGCGATGATCTGCATTGCCGTGCGGTCGTTGACGCGCTTGCCTGCATGAGTCCGTCCGAAGAAATAACTGTAGGACGGACTGTCGTAGCTGTCCTTCGGCTTGTCCCGTGACCGGAACAGTCCGCTGAAAATACCCATGTGCATCACTCCTTTCGGTTGACTTTTTCTATGGGCGTATGTTATAATAGCCTTCAAAGGGGGCTTTGAAATGAGAAAAAGAGTTAGGATAAAACAGAAAGACCATAGAAGTCACTTTACAATGTATTCACCTCGAGTAAAGCTATTCGACTGTTCTTGGAAGTTTACGATTGGAGATAGTGATGATCATCCCTCCGTCCCTCATGCGCATTCTGTTATAGAAGGATATAGACTTGATGCTTGGACCGGCGATGTTTATCCTAAGGGCAAAGAAAGAAAAAAAACGATCGGCAAACTTAAAGGAAGAGAACTTGAACTACTTCATAAAGATCCAAAATTTATAGCTTTTGCCAAATCACAAATTGAATGGTATAGAAATGAATATCCCCATATCAAATTTTATGTTCCAGAATGGTTTGAAAAAAAACATCTCAGATATGGTAGTGCATCCACCTCCCGTATTAAAGAAGGTGACAACCTAGTCTTTAGTGGTTCAGCTTATATTAAAGTTAAAGAATCAGCAATTCTCTCTCATCATAAATGCTGTCGCCGGAGTCGTTTCCGCAGCGTATCGCACGGTCAAGAGCCATAATAGTTGCAACAGATCCATCGATTTTTTCGGTGGATTTTTCTTTATCCGGCTTGATGTTGCCCGCCGGATCACGCTTGATGAAAATGTTGTCCATGTTCCAGCGGAGAACCGGATGCCCGTTGTGGGCGATCTTCTGCTCCAGCGTCAGCTTCATCAGTTCTTTGGTCGGCGGCGACATATCACGGTAGCCCTGACCGAACTGCACCAGCGTGAAGCCCAGCCCCTCAAGGTTCTGCGACATCTGCACAGCACCCCAGCGGTCGAAGGCAATCTCCCGGATATTAAAACGGGTGCCAAGCTCCTCGATGAAGTTTTCGATGAAGCCGTAGTGAACGACGTTGCCCTCGGTCGTCATCAGGAAGCCCTGCCGCTGCCAGAGGTCATACGGCACATGGTCGCGCCGGACGCGCAGGTCAAGCGTTTCCTCCGGCAGCCAGAAATACGGCAGAATATAATAATGGTCGTCCTCGTCGGTCGGTGGAAACACCAGCACAAATGCGGTAATATCCGTCGTTGACTAGAGGTCGAGACCGCCATAACATACACGCCCTTCCAGCAGCGATTCGTCAAAATCAACCTTACAGGCGTCCCACTTGTGCATCGGCATCCAGCGGACGGTCTGTTTCACCCATTGATTCAGACGGAGCTGCCGGAAGGCGTTTTCTTCGCCGGGATTCTGCTTGGCGGATTCGCAGGCAGCCTCAACCTTGTCCATGCCGATTGTTTCACCGAGGGACGGATTTGAGTTTTTCCACACCTCCGGAGAAGTCCAGTCTGCGTCATCGGGAGCGCCGTAGATGACCGGATAGAAGGTCTTGTCGATCTTGCGCCCTTCCAGAATATCCTGCGCCTTCTGGTGCTGCTCGTAGCAGATGCTGTTCGTGTCCGTGCCTGCTGTCGTAATCAGAAAATACAGCGGCTGCATTCGTGCATCGCCGGAACCTTTCGTCATAACGTCAAACAGCTTTCGATTTGGCTGCGTGTGCAGCTCATCAAACACGACTCCGTGGATGTTGAAGCCGTGCTTGCTGTACGCCTCGGCGGAAAGCACCTGATAGAAGCTGTTGGTCGGCGTGTATACGATGCGCTTCTGCGAGGTCAGGATTTTGACGCGCTTGTTCAGCGCAGGACACATCCGCACCATGTCGGCGGCGACATCGAATACGATCGCAGCCTGCTGGCGGTCTGCAGCGCAGCCGTACACCTCGGCACGTTCCTCGCCGTCGCCGCAGGTAAGCAGCAGGGCGACCGCAGCGGCAAGCTCTGACTTTCCGTTCTTCTTCGGAATTTCGATGTATGCCGTGTTGAATTGGCGGTAGCCGTTGGGCTTCAGAACGCCAAACAGATCACGGATGATGCGCTCCTGCCAGTCGATCAACTCGAACGGCTTTCCCGCCCATGTACCTTTTGTGTGGGCAAGGCACTCAATGAACCGGACTGCGTAGTCAGCGGCGGCTTTGTCATAATGGGAATCCTCCGCCATGAACTTGGTCGGTGTATAGTCTTTCAGCTTTCGCAAGTGCCTCACCTCCATGAGAAAGGCGGCTGCCCTCCGGTAGCCGCCTTCGTGTTTTTAGTTGTATTCGTGCATCAAGATCGCCAGCGCCATTTCCGCTGCCTCGTTCTGCGGCGGAACATCCAGCCCCCGGTCGTAGTTGTAAACAACCTCTCCGCTGATCTTCAGCGTCAGCTTGCTGATCCTGCCGCCGTCGATTCCGTACTGGCTGCCCGCGTCGTAGGCTTTCACCCAGTAATGAACGACCGTGTACTTGCCGTCTCCCTTCGGAACTCCAATCGTACCTTCATGCCACATAATGTTTTCCTCCGTTTTTTCGTAGTTTTCGGCTCGGTTTCCCGTTCCGTTGTACACATATTAACTCTAAACGGCGGATATATCAAGTGTGAGTAATAACAATGATCGCTGTGGTTTTTTTCGCTTGTTTGTGTACTTTACGCCCGCCCACAGGAGCCGCAGAAACGCGCTGTGCCGCCCCGGTGGGGCGACCGGCTTATCTGCCGGTCATCCATTCCCATTCGCTTTCGCAGGCGGCTGCGTAGTCTTCGTCAAAAAGGGCATCGTCGTCAATCCATTCGGTTTCGTACTCGATCTCCTCGATGCCCTCGAAGGTCGTGCCGTTTGCGGCTGCATCCTCCTGCGCAAGGCTGTCGGAGTTCTCCTCAACCCAAGCCCTGAAGTCCTCTGCGTCGAGGTCGTCCTCGTTCTCGATCTCCAGTTCGTATCCTTCCTCCTCGGTGTCGTACCAAAGGATCGTCGCGCTCTTGATCGCCTCGCGCTCGTTCCAGTCGTCTCTGCCTGCCATTGCTCTTGCCTTTGCCATTCCGTAGCTGATCATTGTTTTTTCCTCCGTGTTTCGTAGTTTCCGGCGGGCTTTGCCCTTCCGTTGTGTACATATTAACTCTAAAAGCACATTATATCAAGCCGCTAAAACTACAGAAGATACGGGGAAAATGTGTGGCGGGTGTTGTGTATATTACACCCGCCGCTTTTCTGTTATTCGCTCATGGGGATCGGCATCAGGATGTTGCCGACCAACACGAAATCGTATGCCTGCCGGAAGAACTCCGTGTACTTTTCGGTCAGCTCCTGCGGCAGGTCGGTGAAGTCATCCTCGCCCAAGCCGCAAAGGAAGAATGTCCCCTTGATGACGCCGTAACCCTTGATCGGGCGGTTCCACTTCTGCTCCGGGTGGTAGAGGGCTTCCTCCTCGCACACCAGTGCAACCGGATCATCGAAGGGGTAAATCGCCTGAATGTATCCGCCGACCGTCTGCTGCAGGCTTTCAAGCTCTCCGCTGATCTCCTTTGCGTAGGGGCGCTTGCCCGGTTCAACAACTAAAATGTTCATATGAATGCTCCTTTGTGTTTATTCCGCTTCTCCTGCGGTAGTGACATATTAACTCTGAACCGAGGATATATCAAGCATTATCGGAAAAATAAATGTGACAAGCATTGCCTGCATTTCAGCGCCGTATTGTACATCGCACAAGAGCCGCACACGCGCCCTGTGTGGGGCGGGTTACCGAAAGGGATACCGTTTTAAGGATACCCATCCCGCGCCACTCGTTGCAACGTGGCGGCTCTGTGCGCCTTATTCTTCGCCTTCGTACTTCTCGTGGATGATGCCGAGAATCTTGTCCTGTTCCTCGCGTCCGACGCCGATGCTTTCAAGCGCCTCACGTGTTCCGCAGTCGGGGCAGATCAGGCTGTTATCCACGCGGGAAAGGGCTGGTCGTGCGGTGTACGCCTGCCCGCATTTCGGGCAGATGCGCGGCTCGTTGTTGCGGTCTTTCATCGCTGCACCTCCTTTGCGCTGATCTCGTAGGCGGCATCGAGGAACTTGGTGTCGAAGCCGAAGTTCCGGTAGCCTTCCTCACAGGTACGGATGTAGGCAAGCGACGGAATGCCGAGGCTGCGCTCCTCGTGCATGATGTATACGAAAGCGGTCAGTCGCTTGGTCTTGCTGTTCGCCAGCTTCACCGGCAGGCGAACTTCCTTCTTGTAATAGAAGGTCGGGCAGCCCTCGTAGGCGTCCAGCCGTTTCTCATCGTCGGTGGTGACCTCCCATACCGCGATCGGAACGATGCCGTTCTTCTTCGGTTCAATGGTCAAGTACGCGCCGGTCTTGCTGCCCTTGTAAAGCAACTCGTAGTCGGGGATCACCGTAATGCCGATGGGCTTGGCGGTCGGGCAGCGGTACCGCATCTGGCGGATGTTCAGGTTTGAACCGTATGCGAGGTAGTATCTTTTCATTGCTTTTCTCCTTTTGTCTTGGATTCCGTTTTCGTTCCGGTACGCACATATTAACTCTTTTCCGGCACTATATCAAGCCGATAAAGCTACAAAAGATATGTGGATTTCCGGGCTTGCAGTTGTGTAGAATATGCCTTGCCGCAGTTTGCGCCGTGTGCGCCCCGTACAGGGCTTTTTACCGAAAGGGGCAGTTACTCGGAGGATACCCGTACCACCCCACACGGGGCGCTGTGGGCGGCTGTTTCGCCGCCCTTGCCCGTGGCGGCAGACCGGTTAAGGTCTGCCGAATCGGAAGGCGTTGTCGCCGGTAAGGTTCTGCGTCAGGGTTTCTCTTGCCGTTGCGAATTCGTCGCCAATGAAGCCCATTCTCATCAGCCAAGTCCGCATCGCGAACTTTTTGTTTTCTTTCTGCTGTTCCTTCGGGCTTGCGCTGCGCAGGTCTTTTGCCATCTGGCTCATTGCGAGGCAAAGCTGAATGTAGCTCTTGAGCTTGCCTGCGTGAAGCCCGTTCTGCTTGCCGCCTGCGGGCTTGTCGAACTGGAAAAGGCGGAATTCAATCGTGCCCTTTGTGAAGGTGGCGTGGAGGTTCAGCATATGGTAGCGGCTGTCGTTGTAGTGGTGGGTTCTGCCGTAGTCGCATCCCTGTGCGCCGTACCAGATGTCTGCAAGCTGTGCCATCGTGGTGGGCTTCTTCTTGTTGAGCTGCTGCAGGAAATTCGGGTTTACCGTTCTGCAGTAGCGGTTCATGCGGCTGCTGTCAACCTTGATTGCTTCGGCGATCAGCGTTTCGTGGCTTGCCATCAGGTTTGCGAGGTTTCGCAGGCTCTGCGGTGTGTGTCCCGCTGCGCCAATGTGAATGTGAACTCCGCAGCCTCTGGTGTAGTCGCTCTTTGCGCCCGCCTTGCGAAGGCGTCTGATCAGCTCCTGCAGGGTTTCGATGTCCTCGTAGTGCAGGATCGGTGTGACCAGTTCGCACTTTTCGCTGTCCGGTCCGCTGATGCTCACGTCGCGCTGGAATTTCCACTCGCGTCCCTGTGCGTCCCAAGCGCTCCAAGTGTAGTAGCCGTTGCGGAATGCGGTGTCCTCGTAGCGGTTCGTGCCGAAGAAGTCGGCGGCGAGCTTTGCGGCAGCCTTGCGGGTGATGTTGTTCATCTCAACCTCAACCCCGATCGTCTGCTCCTTCATTCTGTTGATCTGTGCCTGTGTGTTTGCGTTCATGGTGGTATCCTCCTGTTTGGTTTTTGGTGTGTTTTCCCTTTCGGTAGTCACATATTAACTCTAAACCGAGGATATATCAAGCCGCTAAAACCACAGAATATCGAGGAAAATACAGCCTTGATGATTGTGTAGTATACACCCTTGACTTACTTGCAATCGTGTGGTAATATGGGGTACGATGGAATAGGTTCTCACATTTTCCGACGCCCCCGGAGGCTGTAAAATCAGCCGCCGGAGATGACCTCGAACTCGTCTGCGCCTTCGATCAGCGCAAGGCTTCTGCCGTTGTCCCACTTCATATGAATGTTGCCTGCGTCGTCAATGATAGCAACCGAACCGGTCGTACCGGGCGGCACGGGCGCGATGTCGTCCGCCATGCGAATCAGGCGGATTCGAGTGCCTGCGGGATAACGCTCCCGCAGGGCTTTCAGTTCAGCGTCATTCGGAAACCGCATCGTCCGCACCTCCTTCGGGCTTGCCGTGGCGGAAGGCGGAGCTTCCGGTCAGGCGGCGGAGCAAAACTCTGCGCACCGGCTTGTATTCTTCGCCGATCATGCCGAGGCGCAGGAGGAAGCAGCGGAATGCGTACTTCTCGTTGTCGCTGGTATCCGGCTTATTGACCACGCGCTGCAGGTTCTTTGCGAACTCGCAAAACATGGTGATGAATTTTGCGTAGGCATCGCCGTCACCGTCCTTCTCGACCGTGAACCACGGGAACTCGACCGTTTCCTCACACTCGTTGACCGCAAGGCTCTCCGTATTCAGTGCGTGCTTCAGGAGCGTTTCCTTGTTCTCGATAATCTGAAGCAAGTTCTCCAGACCCTGTTCGCCGAAGAAGTCTCGCGGCATCGAGATCGTCAGCGCCACCGGCTCGTCGTCTGCGGTGTAGCCTGCCTTCTGCAGTTCGCTCCGGATCTCGTCCGGAAGCTCATCGCCGTGCAGCACCGCTTCCTTGTCAAGGGTGAATGCGCCGATCTGGTATCCGCAGCTCGGAACGCCGAGGTACTTGACCTCGCTGCCGGTCAGCTCGCCGATCTTCTGTGCCAGTGCCTTGCGCTGGCTCTTTTCAATATTAAACTTGATATTCATGATGTGACCTCCTGTTTTTCACCGCTTGCTGCGGTTTTGATTGTAGTCACATATTAACTCTGAACCGCACAGATAGCAAGACTGTAAAACGGAGAATATGTGCGGGACGGTTTTTCCGATATTTGTGCATATTACAGCGCCGCCAGATATTGACATATCGGCTGATGCGCTGTATAATCATAGTAAGGAAAAACGTATTATGAGAGGTAATCTTATGGCAAAAGTTACTGTAAAAGTGATTGAAGTGATCGATGATACCGGATATCCAATGTTTGTAAAATGTGAGCTGACAGACTGCAAAAATGTTAAGCATCATTTTATTGACAAAGTGCCTGTGATTTGTCAATGTGATAGATATCCTTCTGATACTGATGCACCTTGTTGGAAAGAAGATTGCACAGGAATAATCAGGTGTAATATTGTTGGAGAATCAGATAAGACTTATACTATTGATACTGAATATCCTGATGACGTTGAGTCACTTAACAACGAATATCGGTTTGAGGTTTGGAAAGAACAAGTAAAGATATGAATAATAATTTGTGAGGATAACGCACTATCAGCCTTCCTTCGTCTCAACCTCTTTGACCAGATCGGAATAAGGAATCTGCTGTCCGTTACGAATCACATACACGCCTTCGGCATCACCGGTGTCCTCAACATAGCGCCGGAGGATGACGGAGGCGTATTTTTCGTCAAGCTCCATCATGTAGCAGATACGGTTCATCTGCTCACACGCCATGAGCGTCGAGCCGCTGCCACCGAAGGTGTCGATGACCATGGCGTTCTCCTGCGTGGAGTTGCCAATGGGATAGCCGAGCAGATCGAGGGGCTTGCTGGTCGGATGGTTCGCATTGCGCTTCGGCTTGTCGAAATGCCAGATGGTCGTCTGCTTGCGGTCGGAATACCACTTGTGCTTGCCGTTCTGCATGAAGCCGTACAGCACCGGCTCGTGCTGCCACTGGTAGTCGGAGCGTCCCAGCACAAGGCTGTCCTTCACCCAGATGCAGCAGCCTGCAAGGTGGAATCCCGCGTCGATGAACGCCCTGCGGAAGTTCAATCCTTCCGTATCGGCATGGAACACATACGCAGCGCCGCCTTTTTCGAGGTGGTCTGCCATACACTTGAAAGCGGAGAGCAGGAAGTTGTAAAACTCCTCGTTTTTCATGCTGTCGTTCTGAATGGTCAGACCGCTGGAGCTTTTGAAAGATACACCGTAGGGCGGATCGGTCAGAATGAGGTTTGCTTTCGTGTTGCCCATCAATGTATTTACATCTTCGGGGCTGGTCGCGTCACCGCACATGAGGCGATGCCTGCCGACCGTCCACACGTCGCCGCGCTCCACAAAGGAAGCCTTCTCCAGCGCAGCGGTCAGGTCGAAATCATCGTCCTTCGCATCGCTGCCGGTTCCGTCGGAAAACAGGTCTGCCAGTTCCTTTTCATCGAAGCCGGTCATAGAAAGGTCATAGCCGAGGTCTTGCAGTTCCTGCATCTCCACGGCAAGAAGCTCCTCGTCCCAGCCTGCATCCAGCGCCATACGATTATCCGCAAGGATATAGGCTTTCTTCTGTGCGTCGGTCAGGTGGTCAACATAGACACACGGCACTTCCGTAATGCCTTCCTCCTTCGCCGCCATCAATCTGCCGTGACCTGCGATGATATTATATTCTCGGTCGATGATGACCGGATTGACGAATCCGAACTCACGCAGCGAAGAACGCAGCTTTTTTATCTGCTCCGGCGAGTGAGTGCGGGCGTTATTTACATACGGGATGAGCTTGTCGGTGGCGACAAGCTGAAAGTCTGTCGTTGTTTTCATGTGTACCTCACTTCCTGCTGCGGAGAAGCTGCTCCATCATATCGTCCTGCGGAGAGCCGTCGAATTTTGTGGTGCAATTCTGCTTCACGATATCGAAAATCTCGTACCAGAGCAGATTTGCCTGTTTCTGATAGGACTGGCTGAGCGATGCGAACGGAGATGCTACCACGCCGCCGGTCGTCGGGTGCTTACCGAGCAGACCGTAGGTCGAGAGCGCGTCCTCACACTGGATAAAACGAGCGAACGCCAGCGAGTAGCTTTCGAGCAGTCGCTTGTTCACCAGCTTTTCGCAGCCGCGATTTTTCAGCCATATCCATGTTTCCTTGTAGATTTCATCAGCGCCGAGGGGCTTGCCGTCCTTCTGCCGTGCCGAGAGGTATTCACTCGGCGAGGGCATATCCTCACCAACAAGGTCAGCGGCATCATCAAGGTCAGCACCTTCCAGCGCGGTCGGGGTGAATTCGATGATGTCGGCATCCTCTCCTGCGGCAATTTTCTCGGCGAGGGGCTTCGGCTTGTCGCCTGCACGGACTCTGCGTCCGCCACGGTTTGTACCGTCCTTTGCCATATCATCACCTGCCTATAAAAAATGCCGAAACCACGTGGATTTCGGCTTGTAAAAATATTCGAGGGGTTAATCGGTCGTTTGAACTACACTTTTTGTGCGCGAGAGGGGGCGGCCGGTATTGTGATCGCTGCTCCGTAGAGATTTTGATACCCCCACCGGGCAGCCCCCAGCCCCACTCACTATTTAATCGTTACTTTTTGTTTCATCTTCGTTAAATGAATCATGTTCTTCAGTTTCTGATGTTTCAGCCTCTTGATTTTGTTCAAACTTAATTTCTCCATATTTAGTTGACCTTGCAGTGGTGTTATATCCATGCTCCATTGCTTTGTCGGTACTGTCAAAGTATCTCTTTACTCCGTATGCACAAATCATAGAGAAAAGCAGGAGTGCAAAGCCCTTGTCACCACTTGAAAGCCCACTCAAAAGGTTCACCAACGGATTTTCGTTCACAACATTGTTTTCGTTCATTTATATCATATCCTTTCATTTTTCAGGGTTGAAGAACTGTTTTCAACCTGTTATAATAAGCATAGCACATATCTTCCAGCATTACCAGACCCCAAAATAGACCATTAATGTCCGTTTTTAAGGAGGCTATATGGCAAATCAAAAAGTGAAAACAGTTCCTCTCAGTAAGGATAGATTCAGAGAAGCTCGAAAAATCCGTAAGATGTCTCTTACTTCTCTTTCAGAGAAACCAGGGATAGAAAGAACAGAAAAAACACTTCGCAGATGGATTAGGCGTGGTGAAATACCTCCAGATTTATTGGATGCAATAGGAAAAGAACTTAATGTCGATCCCAAATTCATAAGCGGCGAATTGGATCGTATTGCTGAAGGAATAGAAGACGATCCCGTAAAACTATCGACTTTAAAAGCTCAGTTTCATGCTGCTGATTTTCCTTATGTTTACAAGCAAAAACGTGAGCTGAAGCCACTACAATATATTATTGATCTACTGATTGATAATGACATTCCACCAGAAGAACTTGAAAAATTATCTAGAACAGAATTGGTGAAGTTATATCTCGAATTAGAGAAAGCCACTCGTGCAATCATATTCAAATACTTCACACCACATCAATCGTCGTTACATAACTATTCTATTCCGATGCCGCCTGATGATGAAATCATAAAATTATAAATTCAATAACTGTATTCCGGTCTGCTATCCTCAGTTCCGGTTTTCTTATCGTGACACGCCTTGCATAGCGCCTGCCAGTTCGTGTCGCTCCACATCAGGTAATGGTCACCACGATGCGGAACGATGTGGTCAACGACTGTTGCGTTCACGAACTTGCCCTGCGCCAGACACTTCACGCACAGCGGATGCTTCCGCAGGTACGCCTTGCTGACACGCTGCCACTTGCTGCCGTAGCCACGCTTGGCGGCAGACGGACGCTCAGGGTGCAGGGGCTTGTGTTCGTTGCAGTACGCACCCTCGGTCAGTCTCGGACAGCCGGGATGCTTGCATGGTTTCAGTGCCTTCCTCGGCATCGCCGACACCTCCTTCAGGTATAACAAAAGCCGCTGCGGTAATCCACAACGGCTTTTTACATTTTCTTCTATTATACATTATATCACACATTACCGGTGTTTTCAAGTCCCACGGTGTCCCAACTTTTCAAGGCTGCTACGGCTGTGCTGTGCAGACGGAACATGTGGGACTTGCTGTATCCCATTTCCGTCATGATCTCTGACCACGGCAGGAATTCAAGGTAACGCTTCCGCAGAAGGTCGTTTGCATCGCCGTCCTCAACCATCTTGATGCGGGTTTCCATTTCAGCAAGCAGTGCATCGTACTCCGCCTGCGTTTCCTGTATATCCTGTTCCAGCGCCATGATCTTGAAAACAGTGCCTTCCATTTTGCTGCGGTCTGGTGATACCGTTCTCGGCATATCGTTGATGCCGCTGCCGTTCATGCCCCTCCGCCCGCTGCCGTAGCAGATGTATCTCATGGATCTTCCGGTCGATACGTTTGCGGAGTTGCTCCATCTTGTTCCAGTATTCCTTCATCCTTTCAACCTCGCTTTCACTGCACTCATCATTGCTGCCTGTGTTTTATCCTTGCTTTCCAGTGCGTCCATGATATCTTCATCAATAGTTCCCTGCTGCTGTCAGATGATGTATCACAACGGTATCTGCATTCTGTCCCTGTCGCCAGAGTCGGGCATTTGTCTGCTGGTACAGTTCCAGCGACCACGGCATCGTAAACCATATGATCGTGCTGCCACCATCCTGAAGATTCAGACCGTGACCGGCGGAGGATGGTTGTATCAGCGCGACCGGTATTTTGCCGTCGTTCCAGTCGGCGATATCCTGATCGGTCTTGATCTCACGAACGTCGAAACGTGCCTTGATACGTTCTCGCTCATGCTGATACCAGTACGCCACCAACACCGGCTTCCCGTTCTGCGCTTCCAACAAATCCTCCAGCGCATCAAGCTTCCGGTTATGAATGATGCTCGGAGTACCGCCGTCATCATATACACATCCGCTTGCAAGCTGTACCAGCTTGCCGCAAAGAACAGCGGCATTGGCGGCAGAGACATCATCATGCAGCAGCGGAAGCGTGTATTCCTTTTCAAGCTTCCGGTATGCTTTTATTTCTGCTTCCGACATGATAACCGGATCAGATACGGATACCAGTTCTGGCATCTTCAGGTGGTCTGTAGTTTTCATAGAAATGCTGATGTCTGCGATCTTGCCGTATATTTCTTTTTCAGCACCCGGTCTGGGAGAATAGGTAAAGCCGTTCCAGTCCGGGGTGAAGTAAGCGTCACGGTACTGCCCGATTCTTTTGCCGAGGCGCTCTCCCTTGTCCAGCAGGCGGAACTGCGCCCACAGATCCATGAGACCGTTGCTGCAAGGTGTACCGGTCAGCCCGACGATACGCTTCACAAACGGGCGCACCTTCCGCAGCGCCTTGAAGCGCTTGGACTGATGATTCTTAAAGGAACTCAGCTCATCGATCACCACCATGTCAAAGTCAAACGGCATCCCGGTTTCTTCAATAAGCCATTGTACGTTCTCACGGTTGATGATATACAGATCAGCTTTCTTCCGGAGAGCCGCAAGGCGCTGCTCACGGTTTCCGAGAACCAGACTGTACGTCAGCCCTTTCAGGTGATCCCACTTCCCGATCTCTGCTGCCCAGCTATTCTTGCATACACGGATCGGTGCGATGATAAGAACCTTTCTGACCTCGAAGCGATCGAACATCATGTCGTTCAGCGCTGTAAGTGTAATGCTCGTTTTCCCTAATCCGCATTCCAGCAATACCGCTGCCTGCGGATTTTTCTCGATAAAGTCGATCGCATATTTCTGATAATCATGCGGATTGTATTTCATCAATGATACCTCCAATCTGCTCCGCGCCGTCAAGGACATACACCTTGAAGCCCAGCCGCCGCAGTAGTTTTATGCGCACACGCTGAAGCGGACGCGGTTTCTCTCCGGGAGCCTTAACCTCTACGAAAGCGATCCTGCCGGACTGCATCAATACAATTCGGTCGGGTACGCCTGCTGTGCCCGGAGATACAAACTTCCAGCAGACTCCGCCGCGAGCTTTCACGGCTTTGACCAGTTTCGTTTCAATTTCATTTTCTCGCATAAATACGACCTTTCCTGACAAAAGTGCCGGTCGGTGACGGTCATTTGCAAACCTTATATAGAGAGATAAATTATAAAAACTCTCTCGTGTGCGTAAAGTCTGTATTTGAGTGTCACCGACCGGCACTTTCCCGATTTTACGTTGTTTTCCGTATGATGAAAGTGTCAGTCGAGAAAGTCAAATTTGAGACAAAGTCCCACGATATACTTTCCGCTGTTCATTTTCTTACGCTTAAAGCCTGCCTGCTCCAGTGCAGTATAAAAATCTGTTGTGCTGCGGACATACTCTCCGGATTCGGAACAGTACTCACGATAACGTTTATACAGATCGCCGGACTTCTCCTGATAGGAAGCATCTGTTTCGCAGCAATCATTGATGAAAGCTCCCAGCCAGTCATTGCCGTCACGGTAGGCTCCGATAGCGTCCAGCACACATTGTGGGCGGTCTACCTTGAAATCGGCGGCGACCACTTTCATGGCACCCTCGATAAGCCACGACAGAACCGATCCGCCTGCATTGTCGATCAGGTATTGCGTATAATTCTTGATATCTGCAGAGCCTTCGATCTTCGCATGGAAGGGGATAACTATCAGTCTGCGCCAAGTGCCATCGTCGGAAGCTGCCACTTTCGGCAGGTGATTTGTATACAGTACCAGCGTATGACTCGGCTCGAAAGAGAAAGGTGCCTTAAACTTCTTCTCGGCGAAAATGGGATCGGTCGAACAAAGCTGCTTTACAACTGAAGTGTTCAGGCGCATTCCTTCCTGCAGCTCCGCCGCGATAATCAGGCGCTTGCCCTTCAGCTCTGCCATTTCCGGTTTCACGTTACGCTTGCAGTTGACAGTCAGGGCATCGGCAGATATATTGCCGGAATAGCTGCCCAGCACCTTGTAAATTACATTCCAGAAGGTTGACTTGCCGTTTCTACCGTCTCCGTATGCGATAATCATCGCTTCCGTGTATACTTTTCCGATCAGACAGAGACCGCAGATCATCTGGACGTAGTCGATCAGACTCTGGTCACCGCAGAAGAACACCTGCAGTGCATCTGCCCAGAGCTGCTGCCCCTCCCCATTCGGAACAACTGTCGTCACCTTCGTGATAAGGTCAGCAGGATCGGTTGCCTTCCAGCCGTCAAGTCCTTTGGCAAGGTCATAGGTACCGCCGGGAGT
Source organism: Ruminococcus flavefaciens FD-1 (assembly GCA_000174895.1). Classification (GTDB taxonomy): domain Bacteria; phylum Bacillota; class Clostridia; order Oscillospirales; family Ruminococcaceae; genus Ruminococcus; species Ruminococcus flavefaciens_A. The sequence goes on along the minus strand of ACOK01000108.1, from coordinate 42,305 downwards.
ATTCAGCAGCATTGGATTACCATCGAGCTGCTCCGGGTTGTGAAGTACCAGCGGCTTTGCTGCATCAAGCGCATTGTTCAGGCTGCGGATATTACGATATTTCATGACGAATTTACGGAATACATCATAACGTTTCATACGGGAATACAGCTTCATCTCTCCCAAGCCGAGATCACTTTCAAACTTCTTCCCGCCCTTTTCGGCATCCTGTTTGCTGATACCTACTTTTTCAAGTGCCTCCAGTGCAGCGCTGATCTGCTTGTCCGCTTCCGCAAGTTGTACGTCGGTGTGTTCGATCATTGCCATTACCGCTGCCTGTTCCGACTCCTCCCAGTATGTGCCGTTATAGCGCAGATAGTTGGTAGCAATCGTAAACGCCAGTTCATCACCATAACAGTTGACAAGAGTACGGGCTTCGCCGACATCAGAAAAGTCGTCCGGTATCATCGGCTCCTCCCCGTATTCTTCAGGTGGAACATAGCCTTCCTGTGATGTGACCTTAGTACCGAACTTACAAGCGCTCTGCCAGATGCTTTCAAGTTCATCATCATCGAGGGGCGGATCACATTCTGCAGCCTTTTCCAGAAACTTCGCATGAGCTTCCTCTGTCACACCGAAACGCTTGACCAGCCTGCCCGCGATACGTGACATAGTACTGTTGCGCTGCCCTTCCGGAATACTGCGGTTCGATTTCATAAGCTGCAGCCAGTCCTCTATAGTAAGACTGCCTTCATGCCAGACAACATCACCGTTCGATCCGAACAAGAATCTTGACGCATCCAGCGCATTGCCGTCAAAGAATGACAGCTCCTTATAGATACGTGCTTTGATAGCTTTATGAAATACAGCATCCTTGCATGGCGAGGTCGGGAAAAAGACATGGAAACGAGGACGGGCTGTTACAGTGCCCTTTGCAAGATTATGATGGCGACTGTATGTGACTGCGAATGCAACATCGCCGAGCATTTCACCGAGTTTCTCCGGAGTGATCCATTCATCGGGATTATCACTGTGGTCATTATCACAGTCCATCGGTACGACGTCGGAAAACAGAAAGTTTGCATCACAGCGGGTATCGTTTTCGTATTTGGCGCATACATGATCGCTGGCGACAGCTTTCTTGAGGTCTGCCTCCGAAGTAATTACTTTCTGATTCGGGTATAAAGTGTTTTTGGGGTTGCCGGTACAGTCGGCAGTGTGCAAGGTGAATTTCATGTTGTTTCCTCCAGTTCCTCGCTGAAATAGCGAATTTTCATGTGTTTACGCTTTGCCCGTTCGATCTCTGCTTTCATGCCGGAGCTGATAATATCACCGAACACCCACAACTCCACGCACTTACTCATCAGTACCCAGTTCATGAATATGGCTGTATCCCGTTCCTCCGGGATATTATCATCCATGAACTGCGTAAAGTAGATGTGAGGCGTGATCGGTAGATAGTGCCGGTCAACAGCAAAACGGCTGTATCTCTTAGCGTTTTCTACGTTTTTCTCCGTATCTCCGGAATAAGGCGAACAGATATACACGACCGGGCGGAATGCGGCAGCTTTTGCCGCAGCCTTCTCCTCTCGCTCGATGTTCGCGAAAGCCTCGTACTCCGTCGGACTGGCGTATCCCTCGTTGTTATAGAAATCAGCCATGCTTGACCTCGTTTCTCCCGCAGGGCTTCCTGTCGCAGCACTTATTACAGAGCTTCCCACAGCGGGGGCATTTCACGAATACGTTCTCCGGCTTGACCAGCTTTCCGCTGACCAGCGCATAAAACCATTCAATACTGTATTTCATAACCTCAGTCCTTTCTGTAAAATTCGCATTCATATCCGTCCGCACGCAGGAGCAGACCTTCCGCCCATGCAGGTGTTCTTTCCATCTGTCGGCAAACCTCATCAAGAGACATCCTGCGGTCAGCTTCAATAATCATTTCGTCGTGTATGTGACCGACGATAAAACAGCAGCGCATAGTTTGCATAGAGAACATAAGCAGATCACGGGCTACCGCCTGCACGATGTTCTCGACGAACTTCGGACCGTAGCTCTCGATGCGTTCCCACTTTTTCGATGCTCCTACGCCCATATATGTCACAGACTCTCCTCCGAACTGGTTCTCGCCGATCTGCGGGTGAGCGTAGCATAACTTCCGACCAGAAGGCAGCGTGATAAAAAGCATCTTACTCTGGTAGCTGAACTGCAATCCGTGCGTTTCTGTGGTTATTTTCTGCTTGATCGCTTTCTTGACAGCATCATCGACAGTCCACCAGAACTTTACGATATTCGGTGAGGCATCCCTCCAGTCGGTCACGATCTGCTTCAGCTCTGAATCAGAAAGGTTCAGGGCATCACCACCCATCGCTTTCATGGCTCCGACGCTGCCGCCGTAACCGCAGGCAAGTTCCGCCACTTTACCTTTCTGTCTCAGTTCACCGTTTACACCATGCTTTACGACCGGAACACCAAACATCTTTGATGCCGATGCGCAGTATATATCCGCACCGTTCGCAAAGGCGTCCATACGCCACTTTTCTCCCGCAAGCCATGCTATAACGCGGGCTTCTATTGCGGAGAAGTCAGCGATAATGAACTTATATCCCGGACGAGGCACAAATGCCGTGCGGATGAGCTGCGACAGCGTATCAGGCACATCCCCGTAGAACATCTCGACCTCATCGTAATAGCCGTACTTGACGGTATTTCTCGCTTCCGTCAGATCCGGAATATGGTTCTGCGGTAGGTTCTGCAACTGTATAATGCGTCCCGCCCAGCGTCCGGTACGAGATGCACCATAAAAACTGAACATCCCTCTCGCTCTGGAATCCGAGCAGGCTGCTGTCTGCATCGCCTGATACTTCTTGACGCTGGACTTTGACAGCATGAGTCGAAGCTCCAGCACTGACTTCACCGGATCTTTCACTGTTTTGAGCAGTTCCTTCACAGCCGCCTTATCCAGACAGTCCGACTTATATCCCTGTTCACCGAGCCACTCCAGAAGCTGATACACGGAATTCGGATTCTCAATGCCAGTAAGCCTGCGCATTTCCGACGACAGCGTTGCCTTCGCCTGTGCATCCAGCGTCAGCGCTGCCTCAACCAGTTCCATGTCAACACGGATGCCGCGATCGTTGATCTCTTGATCGAGATAAAACTGTTCCCATATAAAATCTGGCACGGGAAAACGGGAGAGCCTACGGTCGATGGCAAGCTCCGCCTCCACATCCTGTTTGTTGTATGCTTTGAAGGTTTCCCACTTCTCCGGTGCATCGGCAGGACTGTGGAACTGCGGAATGCCGTCAACGGTATCATAGGGAACACAAAAATACTTGATGAGCGCCTTGCCCTCCGGCATCTTCTGCTGTTCCAGCTTCAGAGCAGCACCGGCAGAGGCAAGCGTCGATGACAGACCGAGCGTCCTGCAATGGATCATGGTACACTGCCAGCCGACCGGACTGAGATAATCGCCGACGGTATCGGCATCAATGCTGTAGCTGCGGAAAATCTGAGGATATTCCTCACGTAGATATCTGGAAAGACATACACGCTCGAAGTTGACGTTGAAGGCTCTCTTGACCACGGACTCGTCCACAAGTGCAGTCAGGATATCTTCGGGTACGCGGTCGCCGTTCGCCAGATCGTAGAGCTGCACTGCACCGTCATCAATCGAAACGCTCATCAGCGTGATAGCAAAATACGGAGAATCGGCGTAAGCGTACACACCACACTTAGTGATGTCACGGTCACTCCGAGTCTCCAGATCAATTTCTATGGTTTTCATGGTTACACTTCCTTAGAACCCACCCGGACGGTCAAACCGTCAGTCGCCCTCCCGACATAGCATTATTACTTTTTACGGTTCTTAAAATGATCGATCAGGATACTGAGCGAAATAATCGTCCAGCAGATCATCATGATACTGCCGCATACACACATAATCATTGATAATATAGTACTCATGTTGTCACCTCATGAAAGAAAATCGTCGTCATCATCGTCATCGCTGAAATCATCCTCAGCACGGCTCTTGCCGCCTAGAGGCTCACCGTCACGGATCTTCTGAAGGTTGTTCAGTCCGCAGGCAATGCCCTTGTTTCCGTTGGTATTGAAGGCATAGAAGTTGATGGAAGCTCTGCCGTAGATACCAGAGTAAAGCTCGCTGGTATCGAGGATTGGCTGACAGTCGGCATCGACGACACCGGGCTTGGTTGCACTGTTGGCATTGATGAAGTAGCAGCCAGCGTATGCCTCATCATCCGGACGTTCCTCATCTCCGTCACGCAGCGGAGTCTTCAGCACCTTGAGCGCGGGGACTGATTTGCCGTTGCCCTTGAGCTTGGACTGCCCTTCCTCATATGCTGCCTGAATTGCTGCCTTGATCTTTTCAATGGTCACGGTATCAGTCTTGGGAATGATGAGAGACACGCTGTACTTAGGTGTGCCACCGTTGATCGCCTTCGGCTCATTGACTACGAGATAGCTGAAGCGAGTATTCTTGCCTGTGATAACTTTTGTGGGATTTACGAACTTTGCCATTTTAATTTTCCTCCTTAAAATCGTCGATAGTCCACGCCGGACGCTTGTCCGACTCTGGTACAAGTGTAGGTTTTCCCTTCGGCTTCTCGATCAGAGAGCCAAGCAGGGTGTTGAACTTTTTAGCACCGAGCAACTTTGTCATAGCGGTTACGCCCATGAGCTTCTTTTCAAATGGATCATATCCCGCCTCGGTGACCGCCGCTGCTACGGCATCAGTGTCTGTGTATCTGCGATTGCTGCGTCCTTCCACGACCTTGAAGCCGGGATAGCATTTTCCGCTGATAGCCTGTTCGAGTGCGTACTCCTTCACATCATTCACCCAGCCGATAAATGTATCAGCGCGATCAAGTATCATGCTGATCTCATCGTCGGCAAGAGTATCCGGAACTGCAAAGTCGTACTGTGCCAGTTGCAGGTTGTACTCTGCCCGTTTTCGGCAGGTTGCTTTGATTCTGCAGAACTGACAGTGTTTTCCCGCACTATACTCTCCCTCGCCGGTAGCCGCAAGCGCTGCAGCAGGAATAAGTACCTCGTCAGCCCAGCGCAGCAGTTCTTCAGTTGTGACCTCTGCAGTGCTGACGTTATCCCGGCGAGGCTGAAAGATAATCATGCGAACAGTATTGATGTCATATAGAGACTCAAAGAGATTGAGAGCGCCCAGCGCATACATACGCATCTGGCTGTTATTCTCCGCTTCAACGAGGACACCAAGCCCGTATTTGAAGTCAATTACAGTCATAACGCCGTCTGCGACAACAATACAGTCTGCCGTTCCGAAACTCTCAGCTACCCAACGAGTAAAGTCAAGGCGCTGTTCGACCAGAACCAGCGGATCAGCGCAGGTTTCCTTTGCCGCCTGAACCTGCTCCATGACGAATTCGCAGTAAGCATCGGTACATTCCGCCATTTCCTCATCGAAATACTCCAGCTCATCAGTAGGATCGCGCACCTTGAAGCCAAGTGCCTTCTTGACCTTGTACTCACAGAGAGCGTGTGCGTCTGTGCCTTGCTGAGCATAGCTGCTGCCAGTGTCACCGACAGCGTTTTCCTTTGCAGATGGTGGACAGTTAATCCACCTTTCGCTGCTGGAAGGCGATAAAAGTGCATGACCACTCATATCAATCCCTCCGCTTCTGCAAGCACCGCAGCGTAGTCGGACTCGGCAATATCCGAGAGCTTGTCTGCTCCGTACTTTGAAATCAAATCTTTGACCTCTGCTGTATGCCCGCTGCGGCTGATCTCGGACAGACGGCTGCGAAGCTGCACGAAGGTAACAGTCGGTTCTTCATTCTTCAGTGCGGGCTGTTCCTTCGGTGCTTCCGCTACCTGCGGCTCGTCCTTTTCGGGATCATAGATTTCCTCGAAGGTGTTGATATAACCTTCAGTGGTCTGTGCCGTGTACTCCTGCAGCGCAGCAGTAAGGGCAGCAAGCGCGTTGATGATTTTCATCATGGGTTCCATACTTCTTTTCCTCCTTTGCCAGATTTGTCGCCAGTCTCTTTGCCACCACGCTGATTGCCAGCAAGGTGTCGATCATTTCTTTTGTGTTGCTGTTCATGGTTTCTCACCTCCTCAAAAGCAATAGGACACTTTTTCGGATTTTAGCAAAGGTCGTCCAAAACTTTTTTGAGATTTTTCAGAATCTGTCTTTTACGATAGCTAACTGTGGTCTGCTTCATGCCGACAGCCTGCGCAATCTCGGTCTCTGTTGCTCCTTCGCTGAACATGGTGATGATTGTCCGGTTCTCCACCGACAGTTCTCCGATATGCTCCCAGAGAGCATCCAGCAGCATGGCATCCTCCACAATATCCGCAGCGCTGGGGGTGTATGTAGCTGAATCCGGCTGACGGTGAACTCCGTCCTGTACGCTGCGGAAGCCGCCGCTTTCCTCCATCGTATCAAGGGAAAGTGGCGTACCAGTCTTGGTATACGGACAGGCGGCACAGTTGCCGTCGCAGCGCACCAGCTTTCCGTTCTCATTGCTGACGGCACACTTGCTGCTGCGTTTCAGTGCCTTCTCTTCCCTCCAGATCGGACGCATAAGCTCCCGGTAGAGCATCTCGTCCTCGATCTCCACGAAATAGACCGGTGTGCGCTTGCCTTCAAGCATGATGTAGGTAATCTCGCTGGGATCGATGCCGACCTGCGCAGCATACTCCCTGTCCATCTCGATTGGAACTCTAAACTTCTTGTCATTGGTTGTCATTGTTTTTCCTTTCCGCCGGATGCAGAAAGGACACAGGAGTATAAAAAAACAGGAACCGACGAGATGCCAGCTCCTGTGTAACCGAAAAATAGGTACAGCAAAGCAAGGCTATCTCGATACCGGATCACCAGCATTGCTGGTGTCCTGTATGAAATATCCCTATGCCCTGAGCTGTACACACTCCGGCTTTAAAAATATTTATTTGACCGCCACCCGGCGGGGCATTGAATTGTTCTGTAGCTCAATTCTAACTTGTTTCAGAGGAAAAATACATGGATTTGACTTGTACGAGACTTGTATTTCACTTGTACGAATAAAAACGTTTGGTTCACCTTCGATTTCTCAAAGTTTTTTGTTGAAAATGCAAATTTCGTCTTGAAAAATGTGGAGGTTTATGTTATAATAGAGTATGAACTTTATTGTTGAGCAGCCTGTCAATGCTCATAGATTTCTGTGCGGAAGGAGGCAAAATCATGGTATACAGTTATAATAAGCTCTGGAAGCTGCTTATTGATAAGAATATGATGAAAAAAGACCTTATGGAGAAAACAAAAATAACCTCTTCCACAATGGCAAAAATGGGAAGAGGTGAAGCGGTCAGTTTAGATGTACTTGGCAGGATATGCAACGTCATGGAATGCAATATAGGCGATATCGTAGACTTTGTTAAAGAGGAAAAATAAAGAAAAACGGAGGGTAAATGTATGACACTGTGTTTTGCAGCATTTATAAAGATACTGAAAATATGCGCTAAGCCTAAAGTCCATAACAAAACCCTCTGCGAGGCAGTCGTAAAAACCGTTGATGAATATACAGTTATCGGAACCGATGATGGTCATATTAGTCGACTGATGTCATGCGATAACAATCTCTCTCCTACAGGAGTGATTCAGCCTGTGAGAAATACTGAGCTTTCGAAGATATCCCAAGGGATGAATGCATTTGTTCTACCGCATCTGAAAGCAGAAATGGTGCCGCAAGCAATTCTTGCATTACAGGCTATGGCACTTTCTACTGCAAAAGATGGTGTAAAGATTGGATCTTTAAGTAAAGCCGAGCTTGCATATAAAACCATATTTGATCCCTCCGACTTCTTTGCAGACATTTTTCACTTCACGGCTACGGAAATTGAAAATAAATGCGGAAAGAAAGATATTGCTGAAGTTACCGAAGAATATGTAGAAGGCTTTGATGGAAACTGTATAACACTTGAGGAAAACAAAGTCTTAGTAACAGAGGAACTTGATATAACTCTGGACTGCGAAGGATTTGAGGCAGTATTCCGCAAGGTTGATTACGATGAGGCACTTTCATTAAAGAATAAGAATGGCATCAGCTTGTACTATTTAGACATATCCGATTCTGCCTTTGATTATATGGCTCTCAACGAGTATCTTTTTGACAGTGTCGGAGTGTATGTATATTCTCGTACTCAAATTAAAGATTTTGAAGACCGAAAAAAAGCGAGGAGCATCGGTGCGAAAGCTCTGCGTTTAATGAACAATAACCGAAACCCTGACGACAAAAAAACGGGCAATGATCTGGCTGAAATGCTGCTGTTCACTGTTATGGAAGGCGGACTTCATGCACCAAAACTTCTCAGCAAAGTGGAGATATCGACAGAAGCGCAAAAATACAAGAGCAAAAGTGACAGTGTTCATTTACTTAAGAAAAAGGTGAACGGCGAAACCTGCTATCAGCTTGTATTTGGAGCGTCAAGTATTAGTGGCAATATCATCGATGCAATAGATGCTGCATTTGAAGCCGTTACCGAAATAAAAAAAGGTCGTACAAATGAGCGCCAGATGGTTGAGAGCACACTTTTTAACAACACCTATGATGCAGAAACAACTGAACGATTAAAACAGATTATTATTCCGAGCAAACATCGGAATGCTGTACCGGACATGGCATTCGGCATTTTTATCGGTTACACAATTGATGTGACCGATGATGATAATGATAGATTTCGTGCTCTTGCTATTGAAAAAATGAAAGACGATATACGGAATGCTATCCCTTATATTGAGCAGAAAGCTACAGAATTGAAGCTGACAATGCACTCCTATTACTTATATTTCCTGCCCTTCAATGATGCTGAGAACGATAAAAAGCTGATCATGGATGAGCTACTGGGAGGTGCGGGATAATGGCTGAACAGAATAACAAGCTCGGTTATTCCATATTTCAAGGATTAGAGCAGAATGATTATCTGCGCGAAATATATGATGCAATTCTTCACAACTACTTTCTGAGCCTTTTCCATATCGGTAATATTGCAAAGAAAGAGATGTATATAGAAGATGCATTAAGATTTGCCGACCTTCTCTCAAAGTCTGTACAGGTTCCTCTTTATGAGATGCATCGTTCTTTGGCACAGGAAATCGTAACACTGCTGAACCAACTTGTTCCCGGTGACAAAGAAATAGAATATGTAATGGGTTCTGTACTTACAAGCACAAGTAATTATCTTGGTTTACAGCACAGTACCCCTGAATATCAGGAAGCTGGTTTACTTGAACGTTTATCGGCAGAAACATTAAAAGATTATCTGCGCATTCCTTCCGAGCAGGACATTTATTTTCTCAACTCTCAAAAAGAGGTCTTTGATCATATGGTTGATGACAGATTTTTCAGCTATTCGGGACCGACCTCAATGGGAAAATCATTTGTGATGCGCACATTTATAAGAGAGCAAATCAAAAAAGACAGTAACTGTAATTTTGCTGTTATCATACCAACGAAGGCTCTGATAAACGAAGTAGCGAAGGAATTGTCCGATAAGCTTGGTGGTCTGCTAAGAGAACACGATTATAGAATTGTCACCTCGGCAGGCGCTGCTATTCTTCAGGACAAGAAAGAAGCGCTGCCGAAGACAAACTGAATGGCTTCTTAAGGCAGCTTGGTTATATTCCAGATAAGGAGGCGTAAGCATGGCATCAATGACAAAGCATACTCTGATTGACTGCTTTACGCTTCGCGCTCGTATAGGCTGGCAAGGGCTACGCTCTGATGAGTTTAAAACAGAGGGAGCTTATCTTGTTACCGGTTGGGATTTCGTCAACGGTAGAATCAATTGGGATGACTGTTATCACGTTTCGGTTGATCGATTTGAGCAGGATAAAGGAATACAGCTTCGAGAAAATGATCTGCTTGTTACGAAAGATGGAACGGTAGGAAAAACGGCATTTGTTGTGGACTGCCCTACACAAGCTACTCTCAACAGCCACATTTTTTTAGTGCGTTCAAAGGACGGTTCTGTTGAGCCTGAATATTTATACTATCTTTTGAATTCAGCTGTATTCTCCGATTTTATGAGAAACATTCTAACTGGAACTACTATAAAAGGCTTAACGCAGGGAAATTTTTATAAATTTGAGTTTGAAGCTCCTGATGTACCAACACAGAAGAAGATAGTATCAGTGCTTGAATCTATCGATGACGTGATTGATAAGACACGTGACTTAATCGAGAAGTACACCTCTCTAATGAAAGGCGTTGTTCAAGATATACTTACTAATGATATTAATGATGAGAATACCGTTAAAATAGGATCTTTTGCAGATGCACTTGGTGGAAAGCGCATTCCTAAAGGCTCTGAATTGACAATCGCCAAAACTGCGCACCCATACATTCGAGTTAGAGACATGACAAAACCAAAAGTTATAGAACTAACGGACGATTATATGTATGTAGAAGAATCTGACTTTCACAAAATTTCAAGATACATAGTCAATGCTGGTGATTTGATTATTTCTATTGTCGGAACTGTTGGTGCGGTGGCTCTTGTGGGAGAAACTCTTGATAAAGCAAATTTAACTGAAAACTGTTCCAAAATCGTAAACATCAAAGGCTATAGTCCTGAATTTTTATACTACTTTCTTAAATCGGAGTACGGGCAGAAAGAAATTGCAGGCGGTACGGTTGGCGAAGTTCAGGCAAAGTTGCCTTTAAAAAACATTCTTGAAATCAATGTGCCGATATTGAGCATGCCTGAACAAGAAGCTATCGTGGAAAAGTTAAGAATTCTAGATGAAAAAATAGACAAAGAGGTACAGTATTATAACAAGATGGAAAGTATCAAAGCTGGACTGATGCATGATTTACTGTCCGGATCAATAGATGCACTATGATTAAATGAGGAGGCGATTATCGTGGCAGGAAGACCCACTGAATTACAATATGTAGAAACTCCGCTACTGGATCAGCTTAAAAGGCTCGGCTGGACAGTCAAGCAGTTATCAGACAGTGAAAAACACGATCCTAAGAACAGCTATCGTGAATCGTTCAGAGAGGTTGTTATCGTTTCCCGTCTGAGAGCTGCGTTGAAACGCTTGAATCCGTGGCTGGAGGATAATCAAATTGAAGACCTCTGTAATCAGGTGCAAACATACCCGCACCCGATGAAGAATCTCCTTGAAAACAACGAGGAAGTTTATGATATGATCACTGAAGGTCTGTCTGCCGACGATTTACATACCGGCGAACTGAACCGACGTGTACGTTTAATCGACTGGACAGATGTGGATGGTTATGATGGCGCTGATATGACTGATAACGAATTCCTTGCCATCAGTCAATATAAGGTGCGCATTCCCGGCAAGGAAGAACATATTATTCCCGATATCGTCCTTTTTGTAAACGGTCTTCCGCTTGTAGTGATTGAATGTAAAGCCCCGGATATTGCAGAACCGATGGCGGAAGGTATCGAGCAATTGATGCGCTATCAAAATCGTCGCGGATCAGCAGAACTTGAAGGTGTTCCTGAGCTCTTTTACTTTAATCAGATCCTAATTTCTACCTGTTTTCATGATTGTCGTTATTCAAGCATAACCGGCGGAGTAAGCCATTTCATGGAGTGGAAGGATGCCTACCCTTATAAGTTGAGAGACATCAATCCCAACGGGAAACCTTCTGCGCAGGAAATAACTGTTGCGGGTATGCTTGAACCGTCGCATCTTCTGGATATTGTTCAGAACTTTATAGCCTTCAAGGACGAGGATAACGGAATCCGTGTAAAACTAGTCCCTCGCTATATGCAGTATCGCGGAGCAGCCAAAATAATAGAGCGTCTTCGTACTGCCGCCAAAGGTGAAAAAGGCGGTACGCTGTGGCATACTCAAGGCACCGGAAAAACGCTCACCATGATGTTTGTTATCAGGAAAATGTACAATTCCCTCGATCTGTATAACTATAAGGTCGTTTTGATCGTTGATAGAAAAGATCTGCAAACGCAAATGTTCAAAACCACAAAAACGGTAAAGTATGCTGTTAATATAGCTGATAGTATCGAAGGGCTAAAGAAGCTTATTGAAAACACTGCAAGTGACGTTACTGTTGCAATGGTTCATAAGTTTGGTGAGAACGAGAAGAATAGTGGTAAAAAGAACGATAAAAAATCCGCTACTTTAGAGCAGCGGACAGCAGTTTCTTCATTCCCTGTCTTGAACACCAGTGATCGTATCCTCGTAATGATTGATGAAGCGCATCGTTCTGAATACTCCGAATTGGCGGCAAATATGTGGAAGAGTATGCCAAACTCAGTAAAGGTGGCTTTCACCGGTACTCCGATAACAAAAACCGTAGACAATTTCGGAGGATACATCGACACTTATACGATGAAGCAAGCAGAGGAAGACGGAATTGTTGTTGAGCTAAAATACGAAGGACGCGCTGCTGATAGTGAAATTACAGATAAAGAAGCGATGAACCGTTCTTTCGTTGATGTATTCGGATATCTCGACGTAGAAGAGCAGGTTGAAATACTTGGAAGATACACTGTTAGAGCCTATCTTGAAGCAGAAGAAATAATAAAAGAAAAAGCAGCAGATATGCTTGATCACTACATCAGCACAGTATTTACCAATGGCTTTAAAGCTCAGGTTGTTGGCGTGAGCAAAGAAGCAGCATACCGCTATAAGCAGGCTATTGATGCACTTCTCCCAATAAAGATCGCCGAATTGGAACAGAACAATCCTAATCGCGTCGATATTGAACAGTTGAAAAAGCTCAAAACTGCGTGCGTAATCTCTGCTGGTGGATCGAATGAAGAGCAACACTTAAAGAAGTATGCTAATGAAAAAGAAAACGAGCTTATAATAGATGGCTTCAAAGCACCGTTTGGTGAAACAGGACTCAAAGGCGGAGATGGTAATTATGGAATTCTTATCGTAACTGCAATGCTGCTAACTGGATTTGATGCCCCTATTGAGCAGGTTATGTATTTAGATAAGAAACTCACTAACCATAATCTGCTGCAAGCAATCACAAGAGCAAACCGCACTTGCGGCGCAAATAAGAAGTGCGGCTATTTGGTTGATTACGTCGGAATTACAAATCATCTTAAAGATGCGCTTGCAGATTATGCTGACGCTGATCGAGATGAGATTATGGAATCTCTCCGTGATAAATCAAAAGATATTGATGCATTGAATTCAGCTTATAATGAAATCGTGCAATTCCTTACTGAAAAAGTCGGCTGTTCGTTATCGCAAACCTCAGAGATTATTGAAGAACTCTGTATAGACGAGGAACTGCGTGAAGAATACAATGGTCGCTTCTCGGTAATGTCACGTTTATTTGATCGTGTGCTGCCTGATCCTGCAGCGCTGAAATACAGTGAAGAATATAAGAAACTTGCTTTTATTCGTGAATCAGTTGCTAAGATGACAAGAAATCCAAGATTTTCAAATAGAGATGCAAGTAAAAAGGTTCGTATCATTATAGAACGTTATCTTACTGTAAATGGAGTAGACATCGAAATACAGCCGACGCCTCTTCTTTCTCCTGAATTTCTGAAAGGTGCAAACAAAAATAAAAGCGATCGTGCCACTTGTGAGGAGATAAAGTATGCTGTCCGAGAGTTCATCAACATTAATATGCCGAAAGATCCGGAACTGTATGCAAGATTAAGTGAACGTCTTGAACAGATACTTGAAAACTTCAAAAACAATTGGGCTGAACTGAGAAAAGCACTTGAGCAGCTACGTAAAGACATTATTGCTGGACGAGCCAAAGAAAACACATACGGATATGAAGCCACGCATGAGATGCCGTTTTTAGGTCTTCTAAAAACAGAGTTTTTCGGCAATACGCCGTTCGAAGATCTTTCTGATCAGCAAATGAAGATTTTGAAAAGCGTTACCGATGATGTATTAAACCGTTTCAAAACTGAAACTGCGACAGTGAATTTCTGGAGCAGTGTAGGAAACTCTCTTCAATCAGAGCTTCGCACCAGTATTATTAAACTTCTGATCACACCGGAAATAAAAAAATGCGTACCAGATATCATGAAACGCCGGAAAGAAATTGCTCAGAAACTTATGGAACTCGGATATCAGCATTTTGGAGAGGAGACCTAATGCAAGAGATAATGTATCAGATAGTACGTTCAGATAGAAAAAGTGTCGCACTGGTAATTGACAACGATGCAAATCTTATAGTTCGTGCCCCGCTTCTAATGCCAGATTCTACGATAGAAGAATTCGTCAGCAAGAAAAAAAGATGGATAAGCGAAAAGCAAAAACAAGTAGCCGTTTTCGGTGAAAAGCATCCTCCAGTTGCAGTTAAAACCGGTGAAAGCATAATGTATCTTGGAAGTAGTTATGCGATAATCAAGGACAATGTCGAAGATGTTGAAGTATCGGGCAACGAACTCATTGTTCCTGATCAGTTTGTGACTGATGCTCTTATTTCTTGGTTCAAAGAACAAGCATTGATTATAATAAAGGAACGTGTTACTTTATATGCAGGGATCATGGGGGTTAAACCCGAAGCAATCAAGCTGTCCGAGGCAAAAGCGAGATGGGGTTCATGCAGTGCAAAGAATAATCTGAATTTTGCATGGCGAATTATTATGTGTCCGCTTTCTGTAATTGATTATATAGTTGTGCATGAATTGAGCCACATTACATACAAAAATCACGGGGCTGCATTTTGGGCAAGAGTAAAAACGATACTTCCTTCATATGAAGATGCTCAAGAGTGGCTTAAAGATAATCGAAAACTGATGGATATTATTTAATAAATAGGACGGAGGGATTATTAATGTCAGTACCGAAGTATGATGAACTTACGAAGCCGTTAAGATGGCCGAGATTGAATTCCTTAGCTGCTTTCTGCACCTTGGATGATTCCTGAGGCTGTACAGTTGTGTTTCCGCAGCCTGCAAGCAAACTCAATACAAGTCCGGCGGAAAATAATCCTTTGAATGTTTTTTTCATATTTATCAATTCCTTTCGTTTGAGTGATTTTATTATAATCGCTTATCTGCCATTTGTCCAATACCGATTTATGAGCATTGATTATAGATTTTTCCGAAGGTATCAATAGTTGGCGAAAAACAAAGGAATTTCTAATGATATTATTACAGATTTTTATGTCAGGGCAATAGGAAAGCCCCCGATAAGTTTCAGATTCGGAGGCTTTAGCTGTCTATATTGTGGTATGATAGAAACGGATCGTAAATGCCGCACCGTGCGGTTTGATATTTGAGGCTTTCAGTTTGCCGCCCTGTGCCGTGATGATCTTTCTGGCAAACGCAAGACCGATGCCGAATCCGTTTTTGTTGTATTCCGATGAGCGGAAAAAACGTTCAAAAATGTGGAGAAGTTCTGATTCGGGTATACCTTCTCCCGTGTCAGATATAATGATCTCGGTGGAAATATTGCTGCTTACTGACGTAATGGTTACAGTTCCGCCTTGGGCAGTATGTTCCACAGCATTTTTCAGCAGATTCCCGATAGCTTCGGATGTATAGTGAGGATCACCGACAAATTCCGGATCGCCTGTAATTTCCGTCCTGATATCCACACCTTTAAGCTCTGCTGTGACAGAAACGGTATCAATTGACTGCCCGATCAGTCTGCGGCAGTTAACTCTTTCCTTGGTAAATTTAACAGCATCTGCTTCTATCCTCGAAAGGCTTAGCATGGTCTCGATCAGCCATTTCATACGTGCCAGGAGCTTGTAAAGGTCACGTATATACTCGGTGCGCTCATTTTCTGTAAGTTCCGGGCTGTTTATCAGACCGAGTATCATCATTACCGAGGTCAGAGGAGTTCTTAGCTGATGTGAAATATCCTCCAGCGCTTCCTTTGCAAATTTCTTCTCTTTTTTCAGTTCAGCGTTCTGCTCACGGAGACGGGTGGTCATTTTATGTATTTCCGCCGAAAGCACACTGAGCTCTCCCTCGCTGTATTCATCGAACGAGATAATATCGTCGCTTCGCAGAATACGGTCGATATCGTCGCAAAGCTTCATTGCCTTGTCACGCCGCTGAGCGAGTATCAGCTCATATAAGATCAGGAATAATGCGGACTGAATTACTGCTGTAACTGCACAGGGAATGCTGAAAAATGCGCAGACAGATGCAGCAGATGCCGTAATGAGAATGTGAATGAGACGGCGTTTTTTATCTCTCATTGATCCACCGCCTTATATCCAAGACCTCTTACGGTGATGATGATTTTCGGGTCCTGCGGATCATCCTCTATCTTTTCACGCAGACGGCGGATATAGACGCTCAGTGTATTATCTGATACAAATTCCTTTGTCAGCGACCACAGCTCCTCTGCCAGCCTGTCACGGGAAAGCAGTTGGTTTTTATTGGAGAAGAACACCAGAAGCATCCTGTATTCCAGCGCAGACATTGAGAGTTCATGTCCGTTTTTATAGATGATGCCTTTGATAGGATCTATAGTCACATTTCCGCAATTAATAAGGGGAGATGTTTTCTGTGCACGGCGCATGACGTTTTTCATGCGGGCAAGCAGTTCACGGGTGCCGAATGGCTTGCCTATGTAGTCGTCAGCACCTATCTCGAATCCTGCAACTGTACAGGCTTCGTCTGCTGATGCCGTTATGAAAATGACAGGAGTATCGCTGTTTTTCTTGACAGCCGCACAAACGGAATATCCGTTGCCGTCTTTCAGCGAAATATCGAGCAGTATGCAGTCGTAAGCATTTTCCTCAAACAAGCGCAGAGCGTCTCTTTGTCCGTTTGCATAGTCAGTTGCATATCCTTCCGAATTCAGAAAACGTGTCAGTATTTTTGCAAGCTGTTCGTCGTCCTCAACAAGCAGTATTCTCGGCACTGTGATCACCTCCGTTTTTTATTATAGCATGATTCACTTGTGAATGCAAGCGGACGGCATCAAAACCGTCCGCTTTGCGTCATTCTTCTGTTTCGGCAAGGAAGTCAAGTATATGATCTGCGACCTGCTGCGGTTTCTGTAAATAGAAGAAACCGTGATCTCCGCCTATGTTTACAATTCTGCAATTGCCGACGCAGTCAGCAAAATAACTGTCATCATCAGATAATCTCTTATAATACCATTCCTTTTTTTTCCATTCTGTTTTTGCAGCGGTTTCTGGATCAAATGCCGGTTTCTTGCCTTCTGCTTTGTAATCTGCTATTACGAAATTATGAAACTCAATGAGATCCTCCACGCAGGTCGGAACGTTGGAAAAGTATATTTTGGGTGTATCGGTTGGTTTCACAGTTGTCATGATCTCACGTTCCGCATTATCCATATTCAGATATTCGGACGATACCGCAGCAGTTACCGAACGTTTATCGCAGCACTCTATAAGGGCTTTCTCCTCTTCTGAGATAATTGCTGCTCCCGGAGAGACCTCGTCTGTTTCTTCGTGAGGGAAAAGTCTGTTAAGTCCCAGCCATGTAATCAGGAACATTCTGCGTCTTTCCTTTTTTGCTTCTTTAATTGACGGATAATCGGAAAGTATACTGATTTCGGACCAGTATTCATTTTTTGGGATAGTCGTACCGCTGAGAAAGATGATCGATTCGACCTCTTCGGGATACATCTCCTCCCACATCATAGCATAATAGCCGCCGTAGGAATGTCCCATAAGCACATAAGGCCCTTCAAATCCGGCATTTTTCAGTCCTGTTCGGTAGTCCTCGACAACCTGCCTGAGAGTCTGCTTTTTCAGCGAATCATCACTGAAACCGTAACCTGCACGGTCAGGGTAGACGATGGTATTTTCCTTGCCCAGCAGTTCATTGAGCTTTGTCGTCTCAACAGGAAATGCAAAGCTTGGAAAACCCGCAAGTCCGACGATGGTATGCTTGCCGTTTTCTTTGCCTGTGTGATAGACGTTCATCTTGAAGCCGTTTGATTCCACAAGGTTCAGATAGCCTGCTTTTTCGTATTCTTTTCTGTCGTTTCTGTAGGAAATCACGCTGTATGTGTGAAGCCCTGCAATGATAAGGACTAAAGCTCCCACAACAGCTATGACGCTGTTTCTGAGAAGGTGAGACTCCTTCGCATCTGTTTTCATATCCGTACCTCTTATCTGGTCGGAAAGGCTGTCTGTATTCTGCATCCTGAGCATAACGAATGAGGTAATACATCCGGCTGCAAATGCCGCAAGGGAAGCAGCACCGATACGGACAAATGGCGTTATGTGGTCTATCTTTATCAGTTCCATCAGCATTTTTCTTGTCTCTTTGCTTTCATCTACGAATGATCTTTGCAGCAGGGTGCGAAGTATCGTTTCTGTGCCGAATGTAAGTAAAGCGCATATTAAAGCCGATATGAATGTTGCCGCAGCTATGAATTGCAGACACTCTATGACAGCCATG
The DNA here is from genome assembly GCA_000174895.1 of Ruminococcus flavefaciens FD-1. GTDB lineage: Bacteria > Bacillota > Clostridia > Oscillospirales > Ruminococcaceae > Ruminococcus > Ruminococcus flavefaciens_A. The sequence goes on along the minus strand of ACOK01000108.1, from coordinate 23,969 downwards.
CGTCTGAGCTGCTTATCTGTCATACCCACACACTGAAGCGACGCAAATTCGACTCTGCGGTTTGCTATACCTGTGGAAATTATGTTCATAAGGTTGATGAGTGCCATAAGTGCGATCATCACATTCAGTATAAGAACGCCTGTTTTTATGGCTGAAATGACATTGTGAGTTATCCACTTCGTTTTATAGCCGTCTACGGTGATTTCGACATCATCTATATGCTCGTTGAAAAAATCGATGATCTTCTTGTAATTCTGAGCATTGTAACCGCCTTCATTGACAGCTGATAAAAAGCAGACTGCGTCCACGTCGAAATTGGAGTAGTAATCATCTTTTACAGCGTTGTATGTATCGATAGCACCTACAAGCTGTCCGTTGACCATTAAGCCTGTTTTGCCTTTGAGCTTTCCTATGATATCAAAAGTGTGTTCCTTATTTTCAACCTCGGAAGCTCTGTAGAGATCGATCCAGTTCATGTTTTCTGTTATCTTGTCTTTATCAATATTTCTGTACTTTGTGGCTATCTGTACTGAATTATTGTTTATTTCGGATTCTATGGCCTTGTAATATGAACTTGAAGTATTAAGGATATATCCGCCTGTTTCTGCGAGTTCCTCATAGCTTACCTCCGGATCATCGCCGAATAACCGCTCATAATACTCTTTATTTACGTAATCAGCATAAAAAGTCTGCGACGAATCGGAAACATACACATCTTTCGATACGATTATTCCTATATCTTTGAATAATCCGCTTTCGGCGATCTCTTTTAAGCTATCTTCGTATGAAGTGCCTTTGTAATTGTGACTGATAAGATCCGCTGAAAAATCGCTTTCCATCAGATTGAAGTTGATGAAATTCGTTATGCTGTGTTCGACTGATACTGTAAGAGTTGAGAACAGCGCAAACAGTGTGATCGAAACGGTCAGCGTCAGAACAGTGATGACAAAGCGTTTCTTCTGCCTCCTTGCATTACGTGAAGCGATACTTCCCGATACGCCGAAAATCAGTCCCGACAGAGTGTGAAGCTTTACCTTTTTAACGTTGTTTTCACGTGCGGTTATAGCCTCCATTGGAGTTTTGCGGATAACTCTCATTCCCACTCCGTAAGCCGAAAGAAATACCCATACCATGCCCACAACAGCCGCAACAAGAAGCATGAGCGGTTCAACAGTAAAGGGGAGAGCTGTTATTGTATTTGCCATACCCTGAAAAATATTGGCAAGACCTGCATTCAGTATCAGATGATACATCGCATAGGCGAAAACGATACCGCAGGCAAGTCCGAAGGGGATAGCTGTGAGACAAAGTTTCAGCCCTTCATATGTGATTATTGTCACTACCTGTTCGGGAGTTGCACCTATGGACTGGAGAACTCCGTACTGACGCTCCCTGTCTTTAGATGAGATCTCAAATGCGGTGTCTATCACAAGTCTCAGTGCAAATGCCATGAAAATGGCGAATATAAAGAAAATGCAGAATATCCTCAACTTTGCAAGATGAGCATTGTCACCGATGGAATCGAGCATCATCAGCTTATCGTTCCACTCATATTTTTTGTCCTGGATAATTTTTTCAAACCCGTTTTTTATGGCGAGATTCTGAAGCCAGCCTTCTCTGTCGCCGATATCGTCTTTGAACATTACCGAAGCAGCTACCTTATCATCTTGCATAACGTTAAGGATCAGCCTTTCGACATGAGGATCATCATGTATTGCTTCAGCCTGTTCTTCTGTAATTCCGCTTACCAAGAGATGGTAAGGGGCTGAGCTGTAAGTAATATTTTTGTAGTTGTTGATGAAAACGCCGTATAAAACGAATACCATTGTTATTATTGCCACAGCCACAATAATACTGATAACAGTGAATGCAGATTGCCGTTTCTGTGACCTGATATATCGACCTGCAAGCAGTCTCTCAAATCTCATTGCCGCCGTCCTCCTTCAGTGAAGCATTGGTTTCATCGGAAATTATCCTGCCGTCGCTGAGTACGATTATCCTGTCGCACTGTTCGGCGATATTTTCATCGTGAGTGATGATCAGTATTGTTTGTTTCAGTTCACGGTTTGAGCGGCGGAAAAGCTCCATTATCTCGGCACTGTTTTTGCTGTCAAGATTGCCTGTGGGTTCATCTGCGAGAATCACCTGAGGCGAAGTGAAAAGCGCTCTGCCGATAGAAACTCTCTGCTGCTGACCGCCGGACATCTGCGACGGTAGATGATCTCTTCGCTCTTTCAGCCCCAGCATATCAATGATTTTTTCGAGATGCTCCTTATCGGGCTTTCTGCCGTCCATCATCATGGGGAGAGTGATATTTTCCTCCGCAGTAAGAACAGGTATCAGATTGTAGAACTGATATATAAGTCCTACCTGCCGCCTGCGGAAGATGGCGAGCTCCCTGTTGTTCTGCTGAAAAATGTCCTGACCGTCAAGATATATCTTTCCCGAAGTGGGGCGGTCGACCGCACCGATCATGTGAAGGAGCGTGGATTTTCCCGAACCGCTCGCCCCGACGATAGCTACCATCTGTCCCCTTGGTACGCTGAATGACACACCGTCCACTGCTCTGACTTCATTTAAACGGTTTGCCCGTAAACCCTTGCAAGAGCTCTTCGAACTTTTAATAATTCCATAACGATACCTCCCGTTCTTTTGATTATATAATACCATAAATATCTTACAATTTCTTTATCTGAATCTTACAGTTTTGTCATATTCTGTTGCTCATATCAAAAGCAAAAGGCTGCATAACTGATGATGTTACACAGCCTTATTGAATGATATCATTATTGATTTTTTCTTGTTGGTCTGATGTCCTGATAAAGCATTCCGCATTTATTGCAGTACCATACCAGCCTTCCTGAGCGGTATATTGGCAGATTTATGTTTATGCTCCATTCCGGATACTGTCTGAACATCATAACGCTGCTGTCTGAGACGAAGGCAGCGAATGAAATAAAGTGTTCCTTCGTCATTTCGTGGTCTGAGGTTATATACCATTCACCGCCGATATCCGTGACTTTCAGCTGCTGAGATTCATCAGCTTTTCGGGGCTTGGGGGCGGAAAGATGATTTCCGCAGCAGGTGACAGAAGCCTCGGAGGTGGATGTTATTATATTTCCGCAGTCTTTGCATACATAGAATTTAAGATTTTTCATGTTGCCTTTCTCACTTTCATTTTTATCGATCTCACCTGACAGCAGTACTCTGATATCTGTACCGAAAACATCTGCAAGTGCTGACAGAAGTGACACATCCGGGCAGCCGTTTCCACGTTCCCATTTTGACACTGCTTTATCGCTGACATTGATTCTTTCTGCAAGCTGTTTCTGAGTCATGCCCAGTTCAGTCCGCAAACGTTTGATAAGCTGACCTGTTTTGACCTGATCCATATTCATCACCTCTTTATGATTTTTGCTCTGTGTCTTTATTATATCCCATGCATCGGCTTTCGTCAATCCACGCTCCGTAGAGTTTGAAATAATTAGTACCCATCTGTTACGATACCGTCATATTGCATAATAATTTCGTCACAAGTGAAGGAAATTACAGCCGGCTATTGAAAAATCCGTTCTGCTATGCTATAATTACATATTATTGGCAAAAAAATAAAAAAGGGAGGTGTTTATATGGATCTGAAAAAAATTTGTCTGGCTATTGCTGCTGTGGTTCTGATTATCTGCGGTATTTCGCTTTTCAAAGACAAATCGCCGGCTGTGGACAAAACTGCGTCTGATTATGAGATCATTGAAGCTGTCCATAAGGAGATGGATTCGCTGAAAAGTTCTTCCATGCTTTCAAAGGGCGGAGTCAGCGGACAGTGGAATATCTATGAACTGGGACTTATGTATCAGAAGGATGATGAGTTCTTCAAGAAGATGCGCACAGACCTGGGGGAGGATTTTCAGTGGAAGCTGTCAGACGGTGATTCGATCTTTATCGGTGTTCTGCCGCATAACAACAGCTATCGTATTTATGCAGGCAAACCCGATGACAGCCATATGCTTTATCCTGACTGGAACTACGAAAAGCTCGCCAAGAAATGATCGTATCCGCTATGATAGATGGCAAATGCAGTTTTATCTGAGTGCCTATATGTATATCAGAACGGTCTGAATTCTCTGAGCCTGACAGCTGCTTCATTAAATCTGTATTCCATCTGATCAACTGAGTGGGCGTCGAAGCCGGTGATGCGTTTTGCATTTTCAGGCACAAGACGCCAGAACTCTTTTCTGTAAAGCTCAGGTGATTCGACGGATGAAAGGTTCATTTCCAGCGGCATACCGGCATCAGCGGCTGCCTGAATGATCTTTATGGATATATTTTCCATATCTTCGGTCCATTCATTGCATCTGCGGAAAATGCGGTCAGGATGGGCGACGGCGTAAAAATGCCCTGATCTTATCCCTTGCAGTATCGCATTTCCAAGCAGCCTGTACTCATTTTCATCCAGGTATTCACGGCTTTCCGAAAATGAATAGGCATGAGGAGTACCCGGCATTTCAGCCATATGCTGACCGAGAAGCAGTATCTCCGGTTTATCAAGGGAACGCAGATAATCGTAGTATCCCGATTTGTCAAAACCGGGAAAATACTCCGCCTCAAGTCCGATGTGAATACGGATCTCCGTGTATTTTTGTTTCAGTGAAAACAGAGTGCTGAGGTATTCGTCAAGCTGAGCGTAATTCATTCTCGAACCGAAAGGATCACCCGGGAAAGGTGCATGGTCAGTGAACCAGATCTCGTCTGCGCCAAGACTGACAGCTTTCTTAACATATTCCTCATCGGGAACATTTTCAGCATGGCCGCAGCGATAGGTGTGAACATGAAAGATCTCCATAGATCAGTACTCCTCGTCAGCAATTATATTTTCAAGGCAGATGCGTATGGTCTCCATAAGGCTGTTTATTGCGTTATTCTGTTCATCTGCCAGATTATTGCTGCAATACACATCGTTAGGCATACAGCAGCGGCTTGCTTTGTCCTCCTCTGATTCAAAATCGCTGATATATGAAACATCACCGTGAGAAAAACTGAGATCAGCTTTTGCCGCCTCGCCGTGCCAGAGTACACGGACTGAAACTGTATATTCATCGGGTAGAGTTTCTGTAAATCTCACCTCCGCTGCATAGTTTTCCACATCTGATCCGCCTGATGAAGTGTCATGATATTTCAGATAAAGCAGCGCAGTATCTTCATCTGTTTCTGCCTGATCCACCCATGATCTGATCAGTGCCGCATTATTATCATCCTGAGGATAAATGTGGAATGGAGTTGAAATGTACTCGTTGATTTTCTCGCAGAATCGCTCCGCAAGTTCATATGTTCGTTCATTGTATTCCATAGTATAGGCCTCTTTTCCTTATTTAAGGCAACACCGCACAAAGCCCACCTGACGGCTTTGCACTGAATCTGCGGACATATTTTCCGTCATCTTGCACAGAAATCCCTTGACATACGATAGTATGCCTGCGGAATTTCTATACAATCTGACGAAAAATCTGTCACAGCATCTTCAGCACAAGCTTTGTGCGGTGTTGCCTTATATTTCTTCACACTGCTCACCGGTGATAATTCTTATTGCCATCGCCGTGGTGTCGCTGCTGCTGTGCAGAGGACATCATAGCCTTAATAATAGCCTATCTCGAATGTGTGCTTCTCGGCGCTTCTGCTGATACTCTGCGTTGTTATTCCTGTGGAGGTGTTCTTCTATATTTCGTACCTTCACTGATGTGGATGAAAAAGAGTTGATACTCGTTCAGATGTAAATTTCAGGCACTTTCCCGTATCTGAGGAAGTGCCTGTTTTATTCTTACGGCTCTTTTCCGATAAGCCTGATAATGTCAGCTTCATCTGTATCTGGATACAGTTCTTTTACCCTGCTTATAATACGCTGCCACGATTCATGAGGCGTTTCTGTGTATGCGGAAGTGATCCTGTCATATCCCCATATCGCCTCAGGCGGTAGAAGAACAGATACAGCCATTCCGTACTCGGCGCCTTTTTTGTTTCTGCGTCGGCGGAAATCAGCAGTAACGATGTACAGCTTCATCATCAGCTCTGTGGTTATACCCTGATAATTTTTCTCTCCGCCCTTGCCGAAACCTGCAAGCTGTTTCAGCTCAGTCGAAAGGACCTGCCTATCCGTCCATACTATATCGCCTTCGCTGTCAGTTTCGGTGAGAACATCCATTATCAGCTTTTCACGGCGGTTGACTCTGCTGTCTTCCCATGCTGAGTCAAAATCATATCCGTCACGCCTGTAATTTACAAAATACGGAAGCCACTCAAGGCTGATGAATCCGGCCTTCTTATCAAAGAATTTCCCGTATGCAACCTCATGCCCTGCGGCGATCATCTCACGCCATTCCCATGGGTCATGTTCTCTGTTGCCTGTCCACCAGTAATCAGGTGAAACCTGTTCCTCAACGGAAAAACCTTCCACTCCGTTTGCAAACAGAGGCAGAAAACCGACCTCGTTTATCCGGTGCACAAGTTCTTTCGGACTGCGTATCCTGCACGGATCATTCCACGCAAGTCCTTTCATTATCCATTCTCCGTTTTCTACTGCCATATCATTCTCCTGAAATATTATATTATCCGGTTTATGGCTGACAATTCGAGCAAGGCTTGTATCCGTCGGCTATAAGTTCCTCACGGCTGCCCTGAAAATACCATCTGTTCTTCTCACTCATTTTATCAACAGAGGTGCAGTCAGGCCTGTGGAATACTTTTGAATTTTTATTCGCAACAAAGTCATACTCCACAGGCGGCTGAGTCACAGTTGTTGTAACAGTAGTTCGTACAGTGGTTTCGGTTACGGTGGTAGTTGCTATATAGGATTCGTCTGCATGATTCTCACCGGTTGCATAGTCGATAACCACACCCGGCTGAACATTGTAGCAGAACACATTGAAGCATACAGAAGCGCCGGAGTCCTCAACTGACCAGCCTTCCATCGCCACGCCTCTGCACACAAGTTCATCGTCAGCAAACAACGGTGTCACACGGTACAGCACATGATTGTCGGTTTTTTTCACGTAGCTTGCGATCTCGTCCTCAAAAGGCAGCATTCCCTTTGTATTGAGGTAGCGTGTGCCTGTGACAAGATTGTTCGGATTTGCATTTTCACCTGTCAGCTGATAGCCGAGAAGATGACAGCGGTTGTAGAGGTATTTGCCGTCCACGAAATCATATTTGTCAAGATGCCAGCCCGTAGGCTTAATCATACCGATCTCACCACGTTTTTCAGTTGGCATCAGCTCTGTTCCGACGGCTGCTACACACACTCCGCATCGCCCGAATTCGTCAGGTTCTTCATAGGACTCAAAGGGCGTACCGTTTAAATCGTCAGGGTCAAAAGCCGGGATGTTATTGTTGAGGATGCAGTACGGTTTATCGGTGAATGACGGAATAGTTGAAATGTCAACAGCCTGAGGAAAAATGTAACTGGGAATTTTGGGAACGACAGGCCTGTCTTCTGCGGTGAATACTTCAACTGATATAACAGTGTCATTTACCGAACAGTACGCATAGTAGCTGAGTATAGCAGAAGCATCCACCGCATCAACTTTACCATCCATATTGACGTCAGCGATTTTTTTCTGAGTATCTGTAAGTGTGCCGTTTTTGCCTGCTGATGTTACTGCGTACTCCGTGAGAATAAGAGACGCATCGACTGCGGTTATTGAGCCGTCACCGTTCACATCACCGTGCATGATATCAGTTTCCGCCGATACATAGCTATTCGGAAGCATTGCAGCTCCAAGTGAAACCGCACATAACACAGACATAAATTTGTATTTCTTCATCCTGATCCCTCTTTTATCTTTATAGCATTTTTACATTTATTATACTATTATAACGAAAAGCTGTCAAGTTTGCCTTTACATTCAAAATGGCAGGAGAGATCAGATCCTCACAAACCTGCGGTACAGCTTTTCGGGAAGAAAGCTGCTGTACAAGCGTGAATAAGTATTCCTTGTCTCGGCCTCACTGTGCTTTCGTCCCGAATCAAGTTCAAGCAGCACATAATTCACACCGAAAATTTCAGCTTTAACTCCCGTATCAATGAAATGGTTACGCAGATAAAAGGCAATTCGGCGCTGTCGGATGTCAAGTTCGTCACCTGAAGTTCCAACGGGATCTTCAGATTCACATATGACCATCTCGGCATTTTTCAGTTCCTCACGCAGCAGATGCAGGAATTCCGAACCTGTTCCTTGTCCTCGTAAATCGCTGAGGATCGCAAAATAATCAAGCAGACAATACTGCTTTTCATCCATTATGATCGACACAAAATAGGCGTATCCGCAAAGCTTGTCACCGCTGAATATGCCATAGCAGAAATACTCCCCCTTATCCAGCGATCTCGTTATCATTGAAAGGGGCTTTAATTCGTCGCTTGGGAAGTCTTGCTTCATGAAGGCGTTATAAACGGAAGCTATCTCATCTCGTGTAAGTATTCGGCAGTTGAACATTTTCATCAATTACATCATCCTCCATTGTGGTGTCATACTGCACATCGGATTTTTGTTAATCCAATTATATCATGAGTGTCTCTTTTTTTCAAGATGATCTTTCCGTCATCACATATTATCCCCGAAGCTCGTGATTATGGATAATATATAAATGCAAGTAGGCTTAGGAGTGCAAATTTGTTGGATATTCAATTAAAAATAACTTGACATTGACGTAACGTCAAGTAGTATAATGATTATGGTGATAAAAATGAATGACTATAAATCAATCAATGAAGTTTGCAAAATGCTGGATATTACTTCACGAACGATTCGTTATTATGAAGAATTAGGCCTGATCAGCACTATTCGTGACAGTAAGACAGCCCCACGCAAACTCGACAGTAATACGATCGTGAAACTGAAAAAAATATGCTTTCTCAGACAACTCGGATTGCAGCTTGACGAGATCGCTCAGGTCATCGATGATGATGCTAAAGCCGCTGAAATGATGCTTGAAAAAACAGCCATTATCGAGGCTGAGATGGCCGCAATGGCTGAACGGATCTGTAAGCTTGAAAAGGTCCTGGCTATTGCTGCAGAAGGCGGAAACATCTATTCTGCCGCAAGCAGCTTATCCGAGAACAATGTTCCCGAAGAAAACCTGGAAACGGCAGCCGAAGTCACCAGACTGCTGCTGGAGGAACGTTACTCTGAGTTATCACCATATTTTGGAAACAGTACAAATTCATTTCCTGATGGATTTGTTGAAAAATGCTGGAAACATCATATCAAACCTTGCGGAAGATTTATCTGCATTGAAGAACCTGTAATCGACGGAACAACAATAATTTCACGTCTTCGCTACGAAAAGGTGAATATTGCTATCAAAATGGAGATCTATCAGAAAACCGTAATGCGGATAATGCTTCAGTACTATAACAAATAATAAAGGAGAACCATATGAAAAAAGCAGGTAAAATTATAGGCAGAATAATTCTTATTCTTCTCATCTTGTTTCTGATCGCACTGATAATCTGTTTCTTCTATCAGAAATCAGCACAGAAAAAAGACAGGGAACTTCTCGAAAAAGACGGATTCGCAAACCTTGTCTCAGCCGGTGATTTTGACATGAACGTCAATATCTTAGGCGACGGAAAATATACTATAATCGCAATGCCGGGAAGCGGAGATTCAGCATTTCCTGTCAGCATGAAACAGTTTTATGAACATCTCAGCGATGATATCACACTTGTCACGGTTTTACGTCCCGGATACGGTATCAGCGGCGGAACCAAAAAAGATATGACCACCGAGAAAATAGTGGAAAGCACACGTACTGCGCTTAAAAATGCAGGCATTGAAGCACCGTATATTCTCATGCCGCATTCTCTCAGCGGTATCTATGGCACATACTGGGAAAGTACATATCCGGATGAGATATCGGGAGTGATCTTCCTTGATTCCAATTTTGAAGGCGATAATGAAATGCCTGAAAAAGGTGTAATAAAGGTAATGTATAATGTGATGCTGAACTGTCGGAATTTCTTGGATAAATCAGGATTATCCAGAGCAATCGATGCAATTAAGGGAGAAGAAGAGGACGACTTATACGGCGAATACGCAAAAGATGCAGCTGCATTTTACGGTGCAACCGATTCGAGTCTTACAACACAGGAAATGAAAAACTTCTTTATAAATAATGAAACAGCCTGGAGTTCGATCAAATCAAATGATATCCCGAAAATCTACATCACGACTGACTTTAAGACAATAGAAGATATCAAGGATTATAATGATTTCTACGATTTCGGATTATCCGAAGAGGATATGCAAAAACGCCTTGAAGAAAGCACCGGTGAATGGAAAACAGAGCTAAAGGAGAAAAGAAGCCGCTACATCGAAAAGATCGGAAACTGCAAGGAAATAAACATACCGGGCAGTCATTGGATCTATGAACATAAACCCGATGAATGTGCAAAAGTCATAGAGGACTTCCTCAAAGGACTGAAGTGAACCTGATCGGTGAAATTGGAAAATAATTTGTTATAATGCTGGATCAACCTTGAAAATACAAGCTTGGATTTGTACATTTGTACAAAAGTAGTTGTTTGCGTGAGAGTTTTAATGTGGGGGATCGTCTAATAAGTAGCAATGGCTTATTGTTATTTTTAAGGAGAGTGAAATTTATGAAAATCAAAAAAACTATTGCAGCATTAATGGCTCTGTCCCTCACGTATGTACCTATGCAGCCGGGCTATGTATACGATCCCGGCAGTATAACGGCTTTTGCCGAGGAACAGTCCGATGAAACTGCAGCCACAGTCAGAGCTGAAGACGATTCTCACGAACCTGAGACAGCTTATGTTGAGACTACTATGAACGTGATCCCGCCGGTGACTACGACTGTGCCTGTTACTACAGGCGGAATACAAATATGTACTACGCTGGTAGGTAATTCAAAGCTTACCATTGAAAAAATGCCTGACAAGATCATTTACAAAAAAGGTGAAAAGCTTGACCTTAGCGGTCTTGTTCTGAAGTTTTCAAATGACTATACCGAGTATACTTATACCGACGATGACATATCCGATGAATTTAATATAAGCACAGAATTTGACAGCAGCAAGCCGGGAAGATATATCGTACACATCAGCGATAAGTATAATCCGCTGTTTGCTTCTTTCAGTGTAAGAGTACTTGCCGCAGACAGGCCTGATGATTACGTCAGCAGTGTGGTTTTTAACGATACAACAGGAACTCTTACTTTAAAGGGAAATGTTGCAGTTGATGACGTAATAGATTTCAGCGAAAATTCCGCAGTCAAGAAAATAGTTGCGGAAAAGGGCACGGTTTTCCCTGCTGACTGCAGCGGTATGTTCAGGAAATTCACTGTTGCAAGTATAGATCTCAGCAATGCTGATACAAGCAATGTAACAAATATGAGCGAAATGTTCTACGATTTTACCGGCTGCGAATCCATTGATCTCAGCGGATTTGATACTTCTAAAGTTACGGACATGAGCAGTATGTTTGAAGGCTGTACTGCATCATCCATTGATGTTTCCGGCTTTGATACATCATCTGTTACAGATATGAGCGGAATGTTCTCTCTCTGCGGCAATATTGAGTCTATAGCAACAGGCAGATTTGATACATCAAAAGTAACAGATATGAGCCGTATTTTCAATTGCTGTTTCAATCTGAAATCTGTCGATATCAGCAGCTTTGATACCTCGAATGTAACAAATATGGCATATATGTTCAACTGCTGTGGGAGTTTAGTGAGCATTGATCTGTCCGGCCTTGATACTTCAAAGGTTACGGATATGAAGCATATGTTTGCATGGTGCGAATGCATTGCAGCTCTTGATCTGAGCAGATTTGACACCTCGAAGGTCACAGACATGGAGGATATGTTTGATGGCGATGATAGTCTTGCTGTGCTTGATCTCAGCGCTTTTGACACTTCAAATGTAACAAATTTTGAAGGTATGTTTGCGAACTGCGGCTCATTACGTTCGATTTATGTAGATAAATTTGACGTTTTAAAGGCTGAAAAGACGGAAGATATGTTTTATGCCTGCCAATACCTTATCGGCGGAAACGGAACGATATGGGATCCGGAAAAAAGAGACATAAAATATGCAAGAATAGATGAGAAGGATGCTCCCGGCTACTTTACAAAGAAAACGGCAGATACTGTTATAACTCTGCCGGAGGTCGGAACTGTTACATATGATGAAGAGACAGACACACTGACTTTAAAGGGAAATATAGTTCCTGCGCACGTTAAGCGTTACCGTAATGCAGGTACTATAATTGCCGAAGAGGGAACTGTCCTCCCTGAAAACTGCGATAATCTGTTCAATGACTCCAGAGCAAAAAAAATAGATCTCAGCAAGGCGGATTCAAGCAAAGTCAGAACTATGAAAGAAATGTTCTTTAACTGCAATAATATTAAATCCCTTGATCTTTCAGGTCTGTATACATCAAATGTAACTGATATGAACGATATGTTCGGATGCTGTTTTGCACTGGAATCTGTTGACCTCAGCGGCCTGGACACCTCAAAGGTCATAGATATGAGCGGAATGTTCAGGGATACTGCCTTGAAAAACATTGATCTCGGAAAGCTCAATACTTCAAATGTAACAGATATGAGCTATATGTTTGATGATTGCAATAAGCTTGAAACAGTTGTTCTCAAAGGTCTTGATACTTCAAAAGTCAAGGATATGTCTTGTATGTTCAATTTATGCAGCGCACTCAGAACTGTTGATCTCTCAGGGAGCGATACTTCTTCAGTAATAAATATGTCAGGTATGTTCGGCTGGTGTGAAAGCCTTGAAAAGCTTGATCTTTCCGGTTTTGATACTTCAAATGCTGAGGATATGACATATATGTTTACGTACTGCTCTGAACTCAAAACGCTTGACGTATCAGGATTTAAAACAGAAAAAGTGAAGAATATGAGCGGAATGTTCAGCGGCTGCGAATTGCTTCAGTCACTTGATCTTTCATCATTTGCAACTCCGGATGTTGTTTCTATGAGCAAGATGTTCGAGGGATGCTCTTCACTGAGAAGTGTTGATATCTCAAAGTTTAACACTTCAAAAGTGGTTGATATGTCAGGTATGTTCGACGGCTGCAAGAATCTTGAGAAACTTGATCTGACGGGCTTTGATACTTCTAAGGTCAGAAAAATGGATTGGATGTTCAACGAATGCAGCAGCCTTACTGAGCTTGATCTGAGCAGCTTTGATACTTCCGGAGTAGGTAATATAGAGTATATGTTTGACGGAGATCTTTTCCTTGAGACTATATGGGTGAATAACTTTGATCTGTCGAAAGCTGAGAATACAACGAGTATGTTTGGCCATTGCGTAAATCTTACAGGCGGAAACGGAACAAAGTGGGATAAGACCAAAAATGACAGCGTATATGCAAGGATTGATGAAGAGGGCAAACCGGGCTTCTTCACAAAGAAGGCTGCAAGTGCAGAGCCTGCTACAAATGATACAGAGATAGTTTACGGCGATGCAAACTGCAACGGTATAGTTGATATGGGTGATGCTGTTCTCATAATGCAGTCCATCTCAAATCCTTCAAAATATGATGAAAACGGCACAGAAAACGGACATATCACAGCAGCAGGAAAGAAAAATGCGGATTGTTCCGATATCGGAGACGGCGTTACAAATAAGGATGCACTTGCAATACAGAAGTATCTGCTGAGGCTTATAGATAAGCTTCCCGAATAAGATCGAAATGAGGAGCCGTGAAAATCTCCTTGGATAGTGTAGCAAAAGACAGATCAGATATAGAACTATCGGGCAGTTGATATGTTCCGAAAAACAAGTTTTTACAGGAAGTGAGGAGGCATGAAAATGTCTCCTCATTCTGTTGAAGGGGGAATTGATTCATAAGAGGTCATATACTGCTATTGATTTTGCAGCGGAGTTATTGTATAATAATAATACACAATCAGATTTGTGGAGAGATAAAAATGGAGGAAGAAGAATGAGAAAAACTGTAAAAGCGATGCTTATCGCCGGTTGTATCTGCTGCACACCTATGTCCGCTCTGACAACGGCTCAGACTGTGTGCGCATACGATCAGCTTATTGCATCAGTCACGAAAGTATCAATTGCAAAGGACGTTCTGGCGATCGGCGAAAGCGCAAAACTGGAGCTGACATGGAGCAGCGGAAAACAGAACGAGGTCACTTTTTCGTCAAGCGATGAGAGCGTGGCGACTGTTGACAAGGACGGAGTAGTTACGGGAATAGCTGACGGCAAGGCTACGATAACAGTATCGTACCTGGAAGGAAAAGGCGTTAAAACCATCGATATTTCGGTGTCACATGAGGCTGTGAAAAGTGAAGTGTACAATACATCAGAGGTTTCACTGGGGGATAAATTCCGCAAATATGACACTCTTCATTATGACGGAAAAAGCAAGGGAAGCTGTGCGAATGTGGTCAATACAAAGGGAAATTACGACCTTGTGTATATCAACATCGATGACTACGTTCTGCCCTTTGATGCGGAACTTGTAGGCATCGACGGACTTGTGATCTATATTGCTCCCGACATTGAGGGAATTACCTATCTTGACGGAAGAAAGCTGAATGCCGGTGACGTGATCGACAGGAACACGCATCTTCTCTGCTACGATTACAAAATAAAAAGTGCAGATAAGTCATCGAGAATGATTTTCCCTGTTTTCCTTCCGGAATATTACGGAGAATACATCGGAGACGGCGAAATAAAGGTGAAAAGCATAGATCACGATGCGAAGGTGATAGAGCTGGAATCTGTTGATGTGAAAGCTGATACGGTGGACGGCGATGTGAACTCTGACGGAGAATTCGCTGTTTCGGATGCCGTAATTCTTCAGAGATGGCTGCTCGGAGTACCCGATACCAAGCTCAATGACTGGCGAAGTGCAGACCTTTGCAGCGATGGAAAGCTTGATGTATTCGACCTGTGCTTTATGAAGAAAAAGCTGCTATCAGGTCAGGAGTGACCGCCTGCTGAGAGACAGCCCGAACATATCCAGTAATAAAGGCATCTCAGGGAGATTGACTTTTTATATCCCTCGTGTTATAATTCAGATATATCATAGTAAGTGAGGTGGGCATAATGGCAGATCTGAAAAAGATTTACAAACAGCTAAAAAGATACGACAATGAAGACAGAACGGATTACGACGAAAAACAGGGAAAGCTTGAGGTATTCGGTGATTATATCTCAGCCTCTGCCGTTCAGAACGGACAGGTAACGGAGATCTACGTCAACTATGAAGAAGACGATTATACATTGATGGAAGACGGCGAACATGACATTTTCAGCATAATGGCCGGTATTCTCGACGGAAGTATGACAGCCGGGATCTCTGAGGAAAACGACAAGCTTCTTCAGTTGAAACGAAGCGGTAAAGTAAGGATACGCCGCAAAGTAACAGGCGGTTCGGCTGCGGCAATGCTGACAGGTGTGATACTTCTGCTTCTGTGTGTTGTTATGATAGCAGTATTCTCAGCTGCTGCTGCAAAAGGCGGACCGACTGCGCTGTTTGCAGTTATAAGCGGGATTTCCCTTATCGGCGGCATTATACTCATCCGGCAAAGTATCAGAATGTCGGAGATGACCTTTGATGAATACACCTTCACCCGAGTTGACCGTATTCCGGAAAATGACACTATCAAGCGCATTTTTCAGGCAGTATGTGAGAAAACCAGGACCGATGCCATTGAGATAAAACTTGATCTTGAACGTATCCCCACCATGTTCAGCAGCAAAATCGGCGGCGTTCCGTACTGGGACCTGTCAAAGCCTTATCCGACCGACGGAAATGGCGGAAAAATGGTAATGCTTGCACAGTTCAATCTGGCTGAACTTCCCGAAAACAACAAGCTGCCAAATAAGGGTATGCTTCAGTTTTTTATAGCCCCTGACCAGTCTTACGGACGCTATTTCGACGGCAGCAACGACGGTCATAAGGTTGTATATCACAGTGATATCGATGAAAGTCTGACGGAAGAACAGGTCTGGAAGCTGGGCATTTCTACTTCACTGGAAAATGAATGTTTCCCGGTCAGCGGAGAATTTGCTGTTGATTTTGAAGTGATACGTGTATATATGACACCCGAAGATGTCCGCATAAATGAAGTCATAAAGGACGCATCCAACAGAATGGGGATATACTCCGAGACCTACAATGCCATCGATCTTTTCAGCGAGGAACAGATTGGATTGCTTAAAGACAGCGGTATATGCCACGGAATGTTCGGATATCCATGCTTTATCCAGTGGGATCCACGAGGCGAAACCGAGGCTAAGAAGTATGACGTGCTTCTTTTCCAGCTGGGTTCGGAATGGAAGAATACGGATTCTGAGATATATCCGGGCAGAAAGATAATGTGGGGAGATGCTGGCGTCTGTCAGTTCTTCATTAATCAGTATGCGCTTTCAAAGCTTGATTTTTCGGATGTTTTGTACAATTGGGAGTGCTGATGTAAGGCGCTTTATCGATACTGAAATGATTTAGTGATCGATCCCGGTACTCATTCATTAGTTTTATAGGCAGCACGGACGAGTGAAAACTGTCGGGAGGGATTATGGATACTTTAATGCAAATGATCGACGATCATGAACAATGGGTAATGACTTGCGGCGCTGACGAAAAACAGGGGAAAAAGGCGGTTATCGAGGATACTTTGCTTGAGGATCTGACCATTGAGGGACGGAATTTACAGGGCATCGCTGTCTTAGGATGTACACTGAAAAACTGTCATTTCAAGGATACCGACCTTTTCGGAAGCTTCCTCGCAGGCTGTGATCTTCATGAATGCAGCTTCACGGGATGTATTCTCGGTAAGTCAGTCCTCAGCAATTCAAAGTTCTATGACACTGTTTTTACTGACTGCACACTTATAAAAACCGAACTCTACGAGACTGTGCTTGAAAATGATACGTTTAATCACTGCGACCTTACCCGTGCATGGTTCGGCAAGCGATCAAGTGCCAAAAAAATAACTCTGAATGACACTGTGCCGGAAAGCTGTGATCTTTCAGAAATAATCGTATAATGCAGTTTAAAAGCGGCAGATGTGAATTATCGCATCTGCCGCTGTGTTTATATTATCTTTCTTTTATTCGGTTATCGGAAGTCTTACTTCTGCCGTGAACATATCTCCGTCTATCAGCACATTGAACAGACCTCCGTTTGCTTCAGTGAAGCTTTTTGCAATTGAGAGTCCGAGACCGCTTCCTTCGGTTGATCTTGAACTGTCTCCTCTTGCGAATCGTTCTGTTATCTCTTCAGCTGTGAAGTTCATTTCCTCAGCAGAAATGTTCTTCACGGTAATTACCGCATCACTGTTGTCACGGAAAACGGTAATATAAATTCTTGTTCCGTCCATTGAATATTTCAGCGCATTGTCTGTCAGATTCTGAATTACTCTGTACAGCTTTTTTCCGTCGCCCATAACAGGTGCGGATTCTGTCTTTATCTCAGTGCGGACATCTCTGCCGTATTTTTCAATTTTGTCAGCCATATCGCCGATGACCTGCTGTGTAAGGATAACTGCATCCAGCTTTTCCTTAGCAATATCAGTACCGCTTGTAGCCTTTGCAAGATCGAAAAGATCGGAGACTATAGCTTTCAGTCTTGCTGATTTTTCGTCCAGTATCTTCACGTAATCCCTTGCCTCGGGAGACATCTCCTCAGAACCGAGAAGGTCGATATAGCTGATTATTGATGTAAGGGGAGTTTTCAGATCATGGGAAACATTTGTCACCAGGTCGATCTTCATTCTCTCTGACTGCACACGCTTTTCAACGGCGGTCTGCATTCCGTCGGATATCTCGTTGAGATCCTTTGTCATGCCGTAAACTACCGATGTTTCGGGAACTTTTACCTTTGTGTAATCGCCTGACTGCATAGCCGAAATGTGTTCGCTCATCTTGTTGATATCACGGAAATCCCTGATCGTAAGTAAAATGTATGCTGCAAGGTAGATGACCGATAAGAAGAAAACCAGTTCTTCACTGTAATAGAACGCTCTGATAGTTATACACTCAGCCATAACTGCAACAGCTGTCCTTATGAGAAATCTTTTTGTAAGTGCATCCCTGCGCAGCATCTGTTCACTGATAATGCCTTTTATTCCTTTGACTATCTTCAGTATTGCCCTGCCGGTAAGTGAAGATTTTACCATAGACTTGCACTTCATCTGAACAACGACAGCGTTTACTGCGAAAAGGCCAACAGCGTACATTACACCGTAAGCGATACCGTAATAAGCCGGTAATGATGATTTATTTTCGTCTGAGAAAATATTTGAGAACTCATCGAAACTTCCAATGAAAAATCCTGCACCCATAAGTGCCGCAAAAGCAAGAAAGACATAAAACTCGGTGAAAATTGTATTCGGAGCTTTCAGCACGAATTTCTTCTGCTCTGTGTCGTAGCCGCCGAAAATGACTACAAATAAACCGAGAGCCAGTGCTGCTATAACAAGGGGGAGAAGTCCCAGCATTTTGTCGTTCATATCTTTGTCGATCTGGACCTGAAGTTCATTCTGCTCTTCAAGCTGATCTATGATGGCTTTTGACGGGCTGATGTAAATTGAGATCGGACGGTCATCGCCTGCAAAATACAGGTATTTTTTGCCGTTCTGCTCGATGTAGTGACTGTTTGATGAGATCTGTCCTAATCCATCCTGAGATTCATCGGGGGAGACTTCGTTTAAGTCTTCCTTATTCTCAACAGGGATGGGAGTAGAGCCGTCTTCCTTGTAGAATATCTGTGCTCCACGATCATCTATATATGATGGCAGTCCCTTAGTGTCGAAATCGAATATGGCGATAGATCTGTCAGATATCTGTGCCGGAAGATTGTAGTATGTCAGGCCGTAATCGGTGGTATACCAGCTCATCATCGGGGAGTAGATGCTGATGCCGTAAGGGAGATTATCGGGATAATTCGTAATGTCATTTTTCTGTATAAATGAATAACCTGCATCAAAATCAGACTTGCTTTTCTTGGTGTTGGAAATGGAATTTCCCTTATATTCGAGGATATATTCAAAGTCATCATAGTCACCGACAGTGATGTTGCCGTCTTTGTCCATAAGACCGATATCCTTCATAGCTTTCTCTGTGCCTGCTTTGAAGAACTTTGTACCTGTGAATTTTCCGTCGCTGTCGAGGTTTCTCAGGTACATATTCGCAATGCTCCACAGCTTTTGATTAAGTTCATTGAAGTCATCCGAGTATTTTTGCTGTATATCCGATGTATTGAATTCTTTTGCTTTTTTCTCATAATCATTCTCATATCCCGCTGCTAAAGCGGCTGTGATACCTAAGATCACACAAGCGGTAACAAAAGCGACCGCTCTTAGAAATTTGTTACCTAATACTTTCATTGATTGTTCTCTCCTTCTTGAGGTAACACCGTACAAAACCGTAAGGTGGGCTTTGTGCGGCGTTGCCTATATCACTTCTCCATTTTGTAGCCTATACCCCAGACTACTTTAAGATATCTCGGCTCACTCGGGTTTATCTCTATTTTTTCTCTGATATGCCTTATGTGTACCATAACGGTATTTTCAACAGAGTAGGAATCTTCGTTCCATATGCGGGAATAGATATCCTCAGCCGAAAAAGTGCGTCCTGCATTTTCCATGAGAAGTTCGGTTATTTTGTACTCAGTGGGAGTGAATTTCACAGGTTCGCCGTCAAGAGTTATCTGTCTTGCATCCTTGTCAAGTTCAAGACCGCCTATCCTCAGTTTGTTGTCAGACATTGTACTGCCTGCTGCACCGAGACTAAGGTATCTGCGGAGATTTGAATTGACTCTTGCAACAAGCTCCATAGGATTGTACGGCTTTGTTATGTAATCGTCAGCACCCATGGAAAGTCCGAGGATCTTGTCACTGTCTTCTGATTTAGCAGATAGAACGATAATGGGAATATTATTTTTCTCTCTTATCTTCATCATAGCTGAAAGACCGTCAAGCTTAGGCATCATGACATCGATTAGTATGAGTTGGATCTCATGCTGCATCAGCATATCGATAGCTTCAAGCCCGTTGTAAGCCTTATAAATAATGTAGCCCTCCTTTCCGAGGAGCTTTGCAATAGCGTTTACTATATCATGATCATCGTCCACGACAAGTATTGCGGAGTTTTCGAGATTCATTTTCATCATCCTTATCATAATAGTTTTCATATTCTATTTTAAAGCTTCTCTTGCTTTCTGTCAATATTATATCATGCTATTCTTATTTTGAACCGTTGAAATTCTTATGATTTTCTTAAGATTGTCAGAACTGTTCTCCGCTGATTTTCAGATATCGACAAATCCGTCTTGATATGATATAATATCATTATATTATATCAAGGAGGTATACATATGAAAAATGAAGCCGAGTATATGGCTGTACAGAATGAACTTAGTCAGAAGATATCGCTCTGTGACAGCTTTGATATTGACGAACTTGAAACAGCTGCGGGTGTTGACCTTGCTTACTGGAAAAAAGGCGACGATGAATATGCGGTATGCTGTATTGTTGTCATAGACATAAAAACTCACGAGGTAATAGAAAAGCAGCACTTCAGCGGCAGGATAGATGTGCCGTATATGCCGGGATTTCTTGCATTCAGAGAGCTTCCTCTGGTTCTGAAAACAGTTGAGCTTCTGGAGGTAAAGCCCGATATTTATGTTTTTGACGGCAACGGATATCTTCATCCACGGCATATGGGAATAGCTACCCATGCTTCTTTTTACCTTGACAAGCCAACGATAGGAATTGCCAAGACATATTTCCGTGCCGACAGAAAGACGGATTTCATCATGCCCGAAAACGAAGCGGGAGGCTACACCGATATCGTCATAGAAGGCGAAGTTTACGGCAGGGCGCTGCGTACCCATAAGGATGTGAAGCCTGTGTTTGTATCCGTCGGAAATAATATAACTATCGATACCGCCTGCAAACTGGCGATGATGCTGACTGACAAGGAAAGCCACATCCCGATACCCACAAGACTTGCCGATCTCGAAACTCATCTTGAAAGAGAAGCCGAGAAAAACAAGTGATACTGCTTATTGACAATCAAATAGGGGTGATGTATAATATAACCAATAGATAGTGGAAAGACGTAGTGCATAATGTCAAATGTGCCTTGAGCGAAAGGAGAGATAACAATGAAAAAAAGTATCATTCTTGTGCTGACAGCCCTGTCGGTTATAACATCTTCTGCAATGACAAGTATGCCCGTGAACGGAAATAACGGATATGTCACAGCCTGTGCAGACGGCGAAACTGCGCCTGTATCCGGAGAACTGAAAACGGAATACGGCATAATCTGTTATACCATTGAAAACGGCGAAGTGAAGATCGACAATTATTACTTTGACAAGAGCGATATCCCTGAGGTAAGCCTTCCTACAGAAATTGAAGGATACCCTGTGACAACGGTTGCGAAAGATGCTTTCTTTAATGAGACGAATGTAACAGGTATCATTCTTCCCGAAAGCATAAAAAGGGTGGAAGACTATGCTTTTTCCAGTGATTCAAGTTCTTCACTCAGATGGGTGAGAGTAGAAAATGCTGAACTTGAGATACCGCAGGATTCAAGGCCGTTTTCGGGTGATATCACACTGTACGGCAAAAAAGATTCAACTGCCGAATTGTACTCATACAGAGAGAATCTTTCTTTTATTGATTATGAGACTAAGGTGAAGTACGGCGATATCACAGGCGAGATAGTAAACGGAGAAATAGCCATAATCAGCTGTGACAAAGCAGCTGCTGAGGTAACTATCCCCGAGGAGATAAACGGTATACCCGTTACATCAATAAATTACCTTGCATTTGGTGGCTGTCAGGATCTGAAAAGCGTGTATATCCCGGATTCCGTTAAGAGTATAGGAGAGTCTGCGTTCATCAACTGTATAAGTCTGACTGATATAAGACTGTCTGAAACTATAACCGAGATACCTGCGTACTGTTTCAGTAGATGCAAGGTCCTCATGGATATCACTATCCCCGAAAGTGTTGTTTCTATAGGAGATTCGGCGTTTGAAAGCTGCGGTTACATGGAAAGGATAACTATTCCTGAAAGCGTGACGAAAATAGGCTCCTATGCATTCAGGAACTGTCTCTGCCTTGATGAAGTAGAACTGCTGAATCACAATATATCTTACGGTCTGGCACCTTTTGAAAATACTGACTTTATTGAGAAATTTGATAACTCAGACGGTATAGTTGTTATCGATCACTGTCTTGTTGACGGACGTAATTACAAAGGCGATTCATTTACGGTCCCGTGTTTTGTGTTTGAGATAAGTCCGAGAGCATTTGAAGGCAATACTAATTTAACAAGGGTGATCATCGACCCAAATGTCAAAAAGATAGGGGACAGCTGTTTTTCCGGATGCACTTCTCTTGAACTTGCTAAGATATCGGGCGATGTGCAAGAAATAGGAAGTAATTGTTTCAGCGGCTGTACTGCCCTTGAATGGGTGAAACTTCCTGATACAGTGAAAGAGATAAGGGACGGCACTTTTGATGGATGCATCTCCCTCAGCGAGATATTTCTTCCTGCCAAACTTGAAAAGATAGGAAAGCAGGCATTCGGTTCCTGCGGAAAGCTTGAAAAAATGGAGCTTCCAGAAACGGTCACCGAGATAAATTCTGAGGCATTCAAGGGCTGTGCAGGATTGAAGGAGATCACCATACCTTCAGCTGTTACAGAATTAAGCCCGTATTGTTTCAACGGCTGCAGCGGACTGACGGAAGTGACTATTCCTGCGAATATTACCGAGATAAGTTCAAACAGTTTCTCAGGATGCACTTCACTTGAAAAAGTGACGCTGCACGATAATATCAAAAAAATCGGCTTTTTTGCTTTCAGTAACTGTCAGAGTCTTAAAGAGATCGATATTCCGGACAGTGTCAAAGAAATTGAAATGGCAGCTTTCTCTAACTGCAAATCGCTTGAAAGCATAAAGATACCCGAAGGCTGCAAATTAGGCATTGATGTATTTATGAACTGCACTTCTCTTGCTGAGGTCAAGCTTCCCGAAAATATCGATATCTCCAACGCAATGTTCAAAGGTACTCCATGGCTTGACAGTATCAGAAAAGGCAGCGAGCTAATCATCTTTAACAATAAGGTCTTTGACGGTACGCAGTGCAAGGGCGAAGTAGTCATCCCCGAGGGAGTTACGGAAATATGCGGTCATGCATTTGATGGTTCGGAAATAACATCCGTTAAGTTCCCGGATTCACTTAAAACTATCGGAAACTATGCTTTCAGTAACTGCGATAAACTTGAAGAATTTACTATACCTGATGGTATAGGGAAAATTTCAGGCGGTATGTTCTGCGGATGTGAGAATCTGAAAAAAGTTAACATTCCTGACAGCGTGACTGTAATAGAGAGCGGTGCATTTGAATTCTGTACCGGTCTGACTGAATTTACGGTTCCTGCTTCTGTGAAATCTGTAGGCATGGTATTTGAGTATGCTGACAGACTGAAAACCATAACATTCCTCAATCCGGAGTGCTTTATTGCTCCTGACGGCGAGAATTTCCTGACCATGCCGAGGAGTACTACTGTAAGAGGCTATGCTGATTCTACTGCATACCGGTTTGCATACGGAAGCAAAAGAAAATTCGAGGTCATTTCTCCGATTGGCGATGCAAACTGCGATAATAATGTGGATATATCAGACGCTGTGCTTATAATGCAGTCCATTTCAAATCCATCGAAGTACGGTGAAAAGGGAACAGAGAAAAATCACATTACCGCACAAGGCAAGGTTAATGGCGACGTTTACAATAAAGGCGACGGTATAACCAATAAGGATGCCCTTTCCATCCAGAAGCTGCTTTCTCAGCTTATAGATAAACTTCCGGAATCGGAAATGAACACAACTTCAGAAAATGACAAATAATGGATAAACATCCACTGGATATACCTTGGTACTCATATA
>ACOK01000109.1 GCA_000174895.1 Ruminococcus flavefaciens FD-1 | reverse complement strand
GCTCTCGCGCTCTTCTCCGGCACCGCGGGTCTGCCCCTCTCGCCACTCTCTCCCCCACCCCCGCCCTCCCTCGCGCTATCCTATGCACGCTCACCCCCCCCGTTTGCCGCACCCTCCGGCCCGACTGCGCCGCGCCGCCCGCCCGGCGCCCCGCTCCCCGCCGGCGCGCTACCCCCGCCCTCGACTCGCCCCTCCCGACCTGTCTCTGTAGCCCGGAGCCACCGGCCGCCTCACCCCACCGCTATCTTGCCCCGCCCGCGCCGCCCCCCCNCCNCGCCCCCGCCCCGATAAATGCGTATAAATCTTCTATATGAGTATCACGGTTATCTGTGCGGCTTGTTTTTTATAGGAGCAATAATTATGGCAATGGACAGATCACTCTACAAAAAACTGTTCAGCATAGTAACGCCTATTGCTTTCCAGTACCTTATGTCATCGCTTGTATCAGCCAGCGATGCTTTTATGCTGGGATTCCTCGATCAGGACTCCCTTTCCGCTTCGTCCCTTGCAGGACAGATAGCATTCGTTTTCAGCCTGTTTTACGGAGCTTTTACCTTCGGACTGACCGTTCTTGCGGCGCAGTACTGGGGAAAGGGTGACAAGAAGACCACAGAGGATGTCCTTGCAATAACTATGAGATATATACTGCTGGTGGGCACTCTTTTCACTGCCGCCGCAGCAGTATTCCCTCAGCAGCTTATGCGTCTGTTCACATCTGACCCATCCCTTATAAGCGCAGGCGGCGACTACCTCAGAGTAGTATCGGCTTCCTATCTGCTTACGGGCTTTACTCAGGTCTACTTCGGCATGATGAAGGTCTGCGACAAGGCGAAGCTTAGTTCGCTGATAGGTTCTCTTTCGGTAGTGCTGAATATCATCCTCAACGGATGCCTTATTTTCGGACTTGGCTTTTTCCCTGAGATGGGCATAAGAGGCGCAGCACTTGCAACGGTAATGGCGAGGCTGTTTGAGACAGTATTCGTATTCGCAGCCATTGCAGGCGGATAATGTCCTCCGCTGCGTATAGGCCCTATGCTTCATACACCGGATGAGGAACTTCACAGGGACCACTGGACGCATACTGTACCTCTGCTGATGCACCACATCGGGCTGGGAGGCGGCGTGACCATGTACTCGGGCCTTATGGGACATCTCGGCGCTGACGCTACGGCGTGCAATTCCATAGCAGGCAGAGTGTCGCTGGATCAAAGCACGTCCATGCTGGGGAATAGCTACAGGTGTGGGAATAATCATAGGCGGTATGCTGGGACGCAATGAACTGGAAAAGGCTAAAAAGGCAGGCGGAAGCTTTGTCCGCTTCTCGCTGATAATAGGTGCGGCATCGGGACTTGTTATCCTCGCCCTGACTCCGCTTGTGCTGAAAGTCATACATCTTCAGCCCCAGGCACAGCATTACCTGAAGTACATGATGTTTCTGGCGGCATACTACATCATAGGAAATTCGCTGAATTCAACAGTAATATCGGGAATTTTCCCTTCCGGCGGAGATACCCGCTTCGGCATGGTCTGCGACGTTATAACGCTTTGGTGCGTGGTAGTGCCTATGGGACTTATAGGCGCATTCGTGCTGAAGCTTCCCGTAATAGCGGTAGCGTTCATACTGACGCTGGACGAATTCGTGAAAATACCGGCGGTATATCATCACTACATGAAGTATAAATGGGTGAAGAACATAACAAAAGAATAACCTACAGAAAAAAGGCGGTTCAGAGAAAAACTCTCTGAACCGCCTTTCGGTATAGAATTATTTGAAGGTGAGATATTCGCTTTTAACGTAGCCGTATTTGTCGCCGTAGTTGACGTAACTCCAGCCGTCATAGCTGCTGAGTACGACTACTTCTGTGCCGTTAGGGATAGTGGTTATAATAGATGCGCTTGTGGAATCCGAGTTTCTCAGGTTAAGTCCGCCGTTTGCCTTTACAACAGCGTAGGATACTGAGAGACCCTGATAAACGTCATGTGACGGGTAAAGGTCACTGCTGAGGTAAGCGGTGTTGACGTAGCCGTATTTACCGCCGTAGTAAACGATTCCCCATGAGCCTTCCGAGCCGTAGTATCCCACAATGGTATCCTTGGGGATGCTGCCGATGATGGAAGCGGATGTGGATGGTGACGAGCGCATATTGAGGTCTGTGGACTTGGTAGCAACTCGCATATCGCAGAGATAGCTTCCTACAAATATAGTTTTTGCCGGCTCCTTTACCACTTCTACAGATACGACCACACTGGTCTGTACTTCTGCCGTAGTAGTTTCGGGAGGAGCAGTAGTTACTTCCGTTTGTTCAGCGGCAGGTGCGGCTTCTGTAGGCGGTTCTGTTGCGGGCGCTTCGGTCTCGGCGGCAGTTGTCTGTAATTCGGCAGAGAGCATGGGGTCGTTGTTATCTGTTTTGTTTTTGCTCTTGCCGAAGAGATAGCCTCCGATGAGACATATTGCCACGAGAAGCAGAACGATTATAGTTACAAGTATCGGTATAACGGGTGATTTGCGTACTGCCTCGGGAGTTCTTACTCTGGAGTCATTGTAATAGGGCTGCTGCGGCTGATTACCCCACTGCTGAGGATTACCGTTGTTGTAGAACTGATTGTTGTTCTGATCTGAGTTGTTATTCATAACTACCCACCCTTCTGTCATGAGTTGACAATAATAATAGAGTATCTGCTATGTTATTATTATACATTAAGTTTTGATAAATGTCAAGAGAAAATAGCGAATATACATAAAGTTTATTGTGGATAAGTATATACGTTCTGAAGTTTAAATTGATTATTGTCACCTTATTTTGAAAATCAGGTTGACAATAAGATCGGAAGGTGATATAATAATAGATCGAAAGGAAGTGACAGTTATCAAAAATTCGACCAGAACAAGGGACATGATACTTACTGCTCTGTTTACGGCGCTTATCACCGCAGGGGCATACATACGCATCCCTGTACCTGTGTGTCCGTTCACATTGCAGTTCCTGTTCACCACCCTTGCAGGAGTTCTTCTTGGCAGCCGTAAAGGTGCGGCAGCTGTGGGGATATACGTGATACTTGGACTTGCAGGCCTTCCCATATTCACTAGCGGAGGCGGTATCGGCTACGTATTTCAGCCCACATTCGGCTATCTGCTGGGATTTATTGTCGGGGCATTCGTTACAGGCGTTATAACTCACAGCGACCCTGTCACATTCAGACGGCTTCTCACCGCTTGCTTTGCCGGACTTTTCACAGTTTACGCTATGGGAATGCTGTACTACTGGCTTATCAGCCGATTCTGGCTTGGTCAGCCCATTGGCCTGTGGAGTCTTTTCCTGTATTGTTTCCTGCTGGCAGTCCCCGGAGATATTTGTCTGAGCATACTTTCGGCAGTTCTCGGAAAGAGACTTCTGCCCGTAATTAATATTAAGGAAGTTTGAATATGGATGTTATAAAACTTGCAGAAGATATAATCGGCGGCTATCGGATAAAGCGCAGTGACGATACGGGTTTTTTTCTCACTGCCGACCTTGAACAGCTTTGCAGTGGTGCTGATATGATAAGAAAGCACTTCAAAGGCAGTCATGTGGACCTTTGCAGCATAATAAACGGCAGAAGCGGAAAATGCTCGGAAAACTGCAAATTCTGCGCCCAGTCCGCACATCACTGCACAGGTATCGAGGAGTATCCTTTCCTTGATGAGGAGAAGATACTTGCTGAGTGCCTGCATAACGAGGAAAGGGGAGTTCACCGTTTTTCCATTGTCACAGCCGGAAGAACTCTCAGCGATGAGGACTTTGAAAAGGCGGTATCGGCATATAAGCTGCTGGAAAGCAGGAGCAAAATGGAGCTTTGCGCCTCACACGGACTTCTTACTCAGGAACAGTTCAACAGGCTTTACAGTGCAGGTGTAAGGCGGTATCACGCCAATATCGAGACTTCACGGAGAAATTTCCCGAATATATGCACTACTCACACCTACGATGACAAGCTTGAATGTATCCGCCGTGCGCAGAAAGCGGGATTCGAGGTCTGTTCGGGCGGCATAATCGGAATGGGCGAAAACTGGGAGGACAGGATAGATATGGCAGTAAGTCTCTCTGAACTTGGCGTGAAGTCCATACCGATAAATGCTCTCATGCCCATAAAGGGAACTCCCCTTGAAAATACCCGGCGTATCACATCTGAGGATATACTGCGGACTGTGGCTATATTCCGATATATAGTCCCCGAAGCTGATATAAGGCTGGCGGCAGGCAGAAATCTCATGGAAAACTGCGGCGCAAAGGCTTTTCTTTCGGGAGCGGATGCAACTATCACAGGCGATATGCTGACCACATCGGGCAACGACATAAAAGGCGATGTTGAAATGCTTCACAGCATGGGCTTTTCAACGGAAAGGAGACAGAAATGAGCATATTCATAACAGGCACGGGAACCGACATAGGCAAGACCTACGTGACGGCTTTGCTGGTGAAAAAGCTTCATGAAGCAGGCTGCAAAGTGGCTTACTATAAAGCGGCAATGAGCGGAAACGAACGTGACAGCGACGGCGCACTTATCCCGGGAGATGCTTCTTTTGTCAGGAGTATTTCGGGTATCTCTCAGCCGCTGGAGTCGATGTGTCCTTATGTCTATGAGAAAGCATATTCTCCGCACCTTGCTTCAAGGATAGAGGGAGACCCTGTTGAAATGCTGACAGTCGTGGAAAATTACAAGAAGCTGTGCCGTGACTACGATACCATTGTCTGCGAGGGAAGCGGAGGTATAATCTGTCCCATACGCTATGATGAGAATATCATCATGCTGGAGGATATAATAAAGGCACTTGAACTTCCCTGTCTCATTGTGGCTGATGCAGGCCTGGGAACTATCAACAATACCGTGCTGACTGTTGAATACATGAAATCTCACGGACTTGAAGTCAGGGGAATAATTCTGAACAATTACCACAAAGGCGATGTAATGGAGGAAGATAACAGGCTTATGTGCGAGAAGTTCACAGGTCTGCCCGTTATTGCCTGCGTCGGAAAAAATGACACTGATATCAGTATTGACTCCGATACGCTTATAAATATATGCAGTCAGGGAGGTAAAGCATGATCTGGTATCCTTACGCACAAATGAAAACACTTGACGCTCCCATAAAAATCGACCACGCAAAGGGAGTTCATCTCTATACAGAGGACGGTCATGACCTTATCGACTCCGTATCCTCATGGTGGAGTGTGATACACGGCTATAATCATCCCGAAATAAATGAAGCCATAAGCGGACAGCTTGAAAAGATTGCCCATGTTATGATGGGCGGCCTGACTCATGAACCCGTACAGAAGCTTTCCGATAAGCTTGCACAGTGGCTTCCCGGGGATCTTGACTATTGCTTTTTCTCGGATTCGGGAAGCGTAGCTGTTGAAGTTGCGCTGAAAATGGCACTTCAGTTCAACACCAACCGTGGTTCAGACCGTGACATGATACTCGCCCTTGAACACGCTTACCACGGTGACACATTCAAAGCTATGGAAGTCGGCGACGATGAGGATTATCACTTCGCTTTCGGCAACTCAAACGAAAAGAAAAGGGGAGTGGTACACATCCCCACGGAGATAGCTGCGCTGGAAAAGGCTTTTTCGGAATATGGCAAGCGGCTGACCTGCTTCATTGTCGAACCGCTTTTACAGGGTGCAGGCGGAATGAGAATGTATGATGTCAGCTTCCTTAAAAGGGCAAGACAGCTTTGCGACGAATACGACGTGCTGTTCATCTTTGACGAAGTTGCAACAGGTTTCGGACGCACAGGCAACCGCTTTGTGGCTGACCTTGTGCTGCCTGATATCCTTGTGCTTGGAAAAGCGCTGACAGGCGGATATATCGGCCACGCAGTCACAGTTGCGAATAAAAGAGTGTGGGATGGCTTTATGAGCGATGACCCCACTCACGCATTCATGCACGGCCCTACATTCATGGGAAATGCCCTTGCCTGCTGTGCAGCGCTGAAGTCCATCGAACTGTTTGAGCGTGAGGACTATTTGTCGAAGATACGCAGGATAGAGGAGATAACCCACCGTGAGATGGAAGGTTTCAGCGATCCCTGTGTCAGGGAAGTAAGGATAATGGGCGGATGCGTCTGCATTGAAGTCTATGACGGAAAGGTCCTTGACGGATTCAGAAAATTCGCATATGACCGTGGAGTTTTCAGCAGAACATTCCTGAACTATATGTACGCCATGGTGCCGTATATCATCACAGAAAACGAGCTTGTAACGGTACTCAGTGTGATGAAAGAATGGTTTTCAAAGTAACGAAGAAACAAAGATATATTGCTTAGATTACTCCCGTGAAAAATGCAAAATAATACTATCAGTAATATTCGGCTTAAAATAAACTATATTTATAAATCATTTTCTACTAATATAATTATATTGCACAAATACAGATTATAATATTAAGCGAAATGCTGAAATTTTATTGAATACTTGAAATTATTAATGATTTCATGTATAATATAAATAGAGATATTGACAGCTTATATATCACTGACAGTATAATTATACGAAACTGGTAAATCAGTTTCGTATGGACAGGTATATTATAAAACACAAAGGAGAACCACCATATGTCTAACACAAACAATGACTCTCCTGTCCGCAAAGGCTACACAGTGTATGTTATAGTGAGAAAGGTATTCGTTTATCTTCTCGCTGTCGCCATTGTTGCAGCCGGACTGCTTTTTGCAGCGTCGAACAGCCCGAATAAGTCTCTTTTTGGATACCGTTATTATACGGTCCTCACACCGTCAATGCAGCCTGCTTATAATGTAGGGGATATGGTATTCGTCAAGATAGAGAAAGCCGATAATATAAACGTCGGCGATGTGATCACGTTCAATCCGTCAAGTGACGGTGGAGCGTATCTTACCCACCGAGTCAGCGAAAAACTAACAGATTATCAGGGAACAGGCCTTACCTGTTTCAGGACAAAGGGTGATGCTAATGACAGTGAAGATTCGTTTCTTATTGACGAAAGCCGTGTTATAGGAAAAGTAACATTCCACCTTGCTAAGCTGGGATTCGTAGTTCGTTTCATTCAGCTGAGATGGTATTTTGTGGTTCCTATAATCCTACTGTTGCTGATCGCATTACGACTGTTTAAGATGTATTTCACGCCAAATGACAGAAACGGCAGTGACAGCGGCAAAGGCGCCGCTGAAAGTAATAATGATAATATTACAGAAAAGGAGTAATACTATGGCCAACAAGAAGAATAAGAAAAATAATGAAAAACGAGTTCTGGCGGCAGCACTCTGTATTTCTGTTGTTGCGATCGCAGGCTCAACTTTTGCGTGGTTCACATCTAAGGATGAGGTTACTAACCGTCTGAGCGCAAGTGCTGCTTACGATGTAAGCATTGCCGAAGATTTCCAGCCACCTGAGGACTGGATCCCCGGTCAGACTATCAACAAGGACGTTTCCGCTGTTAACACAGGTAATGTGGATGCATTTGTTAGAATGTGGCTTGAGGGTGAGATGTCTGTATTGAATAGGACAGCTGCTACTGTTGGTGTACCTACAACTGCACCTTCTGGTGCTTTGGCATCTGAAGTTACTGATGAAAGATACAAGGCACTTGGTCTCAATTTTTCTGACTCTAACAAAAATTATTATCGTGAGCTCAGTACTTTGCAGAGAAAAAATTCAGATTTAAATGGTACAACAAATGATGAAGCCAATAATCAGCCTGCTACATTTAGTGAAGTTCAGTCTGTTCAGGCAGGCGGAGAACTGGTTTATGCACCTACAGGTGCTGGTTATCACTGGACATTAGAGCAGCAGACTACGATGAATGTTGATGGAACTACTGTTACTGATTTACCTAAGAATACAGTTGTTGGTACAGGTAATTCTACAGCATCAGACGTAACTAAGATTTCTGCTGCTGATGCTAATTATTATGGTGCTATCGATGCTTCAACGTTTACACCAGAAACAGAAGGTCTGTATATTTTCCGTAGAAATGTAACACTTGATAGTGGTGGCAATACTGTTGATACGTATGAATATAGTGGATATTATTTTGTACCAGCAGCATCTTCTGCTACTCGTTTAGGTCTTACAACTGCAAGGGATGTATATCTTGCACTTTATACTGATACAAACGGAAACTCAGATTATACACTTCCGGCAGGTGCGATTACAGCAACACCTTCTGTTCCTTCTCAGGAAACAGTTTATCCGGTAACCATTACAGATGTTGATTTCTATACAGCAAAAGAAACTGTTATTAAGAATAACGAGCTTACATGGACTTATGATAAAACTACTACTGGTTCGGAAAAACTTACAGCAACTTATCCAGGTGCTGATGGTAAGGTTGGTGATGATACTACTACCGCTACTGTTAATGAATCGCTTGATGACATTGTAATTGATATTGCTCTTGCAAATATTGGTACATCTGGTCAGACATGGACAGCTAAGGAAGCTACTGGCAAGACTACAACATTCTATTACAACGATGATGTTGAAGCTGGCGATACAACAAGAAAGCTTGTTGACAATGTAACACTTTCTAAGGATACAACTCAGTATGCTTTCCTTGCATTTGACTTTGACCTCAATGTATTCCTTGACTCTGTTCAGGTTACTATTGATGAAAACGGTCAGGAAAAGACAACACCTGTTGAATCGGGTGGAGCATTTACAACACCTCCGACTAACGGTGTAGGCGCATCAGCAGCAGCACAGACAGCAGATGAAATAGCTGACCTTGCATGGAGCTAAAATTAGTTTCCATACTAAAATTAAATCATAAATAGTCAAAAGGAAGGAGGCTGGCTAAATGAGGGCAAAAAGAATATTTGCTTCTCTGGTAAGCAGCCTCCTTCTTCTTAATCCTGTCAATAATATGACAGCTTTTGCGGAGGTTGCTTTGCCAGATGGTGCGGTAAAGGGACTTCCGGAGAGGCTGACTGCAATGGACTCCGATGGTAATGTCGTGAGTTCCGACACAGGTGAATACTTCTTCCATGTAGAGAATATGCAGTACGGCACAACTTATACTAAAGATGTACAGCTTATGAATCTGCGTGACGACAAAGCATATCACATTTATTTTTATGTTGAGCCGCTTTTCAAGAACGGTGAGATAGACCTTGAAAAAGGCTGTGAATGTACATTCTGGCTTGACGGTCAGGAGTTTTACAAGGGTACTGTCACAGGCGAAGGAAACTTTGATCTTACAAAGGAAGTCTACGACTGCGGACTGTACAATCCGGGCGACAGCCATACGCTGAAATGCTCGGTAATTTGGAACGATCTTGACGTACTTGTCGGAGTTGACAACGGCCACAGACTCATTGATATCAACGGTGAACACGTACTTGTAGGCTCGCAGGATTCCGGCTATGTTGAAGGCGAGATAGAGTTCAAGTGGATATTCTATGCCGCCGTGGATGAGGACTATTCACCTCCGGATACCGGTCTGCTGGGAGTGAACAACACTTTCTGGATAATATGTATTGCGGTGCTGGCAGTCCTGACAGGCGGAATGCTGCTGCTTGTTCTTCTCAAAAAGAAGGAGAAAAAGAAAGAATGAAACGTGCACTGATACTTGTTGTTCTGGCTGTATTTATCGCAGTTGGGGGCTATTGTGGGTATCGATACTATAATGAGGATATTCTCCCCGAGAAGCAGCTGAGTGAGGCTGATGACAAGCAGCTAGAGCTTTTTGAAAGGGTAAAGCCGAAGGTCCTTGTTTCATATAACGGAAAGACTGAGACTGAAAAAACAGATCATGGCTCTCCTTTGCAGTCAGCTGAAGAAGTCAATTCCGATGTTGTGGGATGGCTGACCATTCCTGATACACACATCGATTATCCCATAGCACAGGCTGAGGATAATGATTTCTACCTGCATAACGGTTTTGACGGCGAGTACAACTACGAACTGGGTTGTCCGTTTCTGGATTATCGCTGCGAAAGTGATTTCAGCGGCTTCAATTCTATTGTGTACGGACATCACATGACAAGGCAGAGGATGTTTGCTGATATTGCGCTGTTCAAGGATACGGCGTACTTACAGTCACACCGGAAAGGGACACTCACGCTGAATGACGGAGTGCATAATGTTGATTTCTTCGCATATATGAATGTAAAAAACACCGCACCTGCTTATCATGCAGTGTTTGTCAGTGATTCCGAAAAAGAAGAGTATATTGACTATATTTTCTCGGATGCGGTATATATATTGAATTATTCGGCCGATGACTTAAAGCGGAATGACGATCTGCATCTCTTGCTTTTGTCAACCTGTACTTATGAGTTTACTGATGCGAGAGGTATCTTAATCGGTATAATAGAATAACAGAGTCTATCCCCCATGATGCTCTGCTTATTATTTGAATAATAACAGATTTTATCTGAATACATATAAAACAGAGAAAAATATAAGGGCAGAGAGAATAAATTTCTGTCCTGAAGCCGCACTTGATTCTAATGGGGGAATTGGGTGCGTTTTTGTTATATTTACAGATGATTACAGAAGGAGTTGCTTATGCAGCAATATTATGGCAAGAAAGATATTCAATAAAGTATATGAAATACTATCAACAACTGTGATTACAATAGGCGTGATACTGGTTATAATCTACCTCTGCGGCATCCGGCTGTATCACGTTAAATCGGGCTCAATGGGAGAATTGCTCCCCGTCGGAAGTGTATGTTTTGTAAGCACTTACAGCAAATATGACGATATAACAGAAGGCGATGTGATATCCTTCAGCGTAAACAGGGATATTATGGTAACACACAGAGCAATAAGCGTGACGGAAGACGGAATAATTACACAAGGTGATATGAACAATGCACCTGATCCGGATTATGTCACACGTGATAATTATATCGGAAAAACTGTGTTTGCATTGCCGTATATAGGGAAAGCACTTGAATTTTTCCATACGATAAACGGACTTATCGTAATTGCTGCAGTTGTTCTGATTATGTTAATAACAGGAACATTCTATAAGCGTGACTGAAAATGAAAGGAGGGGGTTCCATGCGATTCAAAGCATTTATTGATAATCTGCTTAAAAAGAATAAAAGGCAGAAGATCACTATGATATCGGTTGTTTTTATTGTATATGTTATGCTGCTTGCAGGAATTTTCTCTTATTTTCAGAGTGAGGATATGGTTACAAACAGGATGGAAGCAAAAAACGGTTCTGTAACTATCATTGAGCCGGAATGGGACAGAAAAGGTCAGTATAAAGCGAGAGCGTCTGAACCCGGTATGGAGATAGAAAAAGACCCGAAAGGTCATAATAACGGACAGAATGACCTCTATATCCGCCTGAAGATGACGATAGATTTAGGCACTTATACAGCGAAAAATGATTCTTATGAGGAGAACTTCCCGGATGATGACGGACGCCGGATCGATTCAATCCTGAAAGCAATAAAGCTCGAAAACGGCAATGACTTTTTGAATTCATCTTTAACAGAAACCAATAACTCTGATTTTAAAATGGATACAAAAACCCAATCGGGAAAAACAGTTTATTATTTCTATTATACCAATGGTGATACGGATAATAAGATGTGTATTGTTAAGCCGGATGAAAGTACATCAGAGCTTTTTGATCACTTAGAGATACCAATATACAAAAAGGATTATCTTGGTGTTTTTGATCAGCCATATAGTATAACACTGACAGCTGAAGGTATTCCTTCAGCAAATTATCCCGACGGACTTACATTTGATGAAGCGAAAGCTGAGAATGGTCCGTTCAAAGGATAAAGTTTTATCTGTAAATTATTCAGAAAGGTAGATGGCGTAATGTTTGATAAATTTGCAAAAAGAATAGTCAGTCTTACAGCGGCAGTTATTATGGCTGTGTCAAATGTACCGTCAGTTTATTCGCAGGAAATAATAACTACTGATATAAAGGCAGAAACATTGATTTCAACAGGTACGACCGTATGTGAGACTGAACCGGCGACAGAAGTCACAACAGAAGAGACAACAGAGGGAATAACAGAAGAACCTGCAACGTCATATACTGAAGCCGATTTAACACATCAGAGCATTGAGATTCATCCTGATGAAGAAAACACTGATAAATCAGTTATTCTTGAAGGCCTTATGCCTGAGGGCGCAGAGGCTGTAGCTGTTGATGTTTCCGAGAATTATGGCGGAGTAGCTGCTTATGATATCACTATTACAAATGGAGAAGACGAATATCAGCCAGGAGAGGAAAATCCTATTCTTGTTGAGATCGCCGATCCTGTTATCCCGGAAAGTGATACTATTGAGCTCTGGCATATCAGGGATGATGATACCTTTGAGCAGATCTTTGATTTCACAGTTGAAGCAGGAAAGATAAGCTTTTATGCTACTGGATTTTCGGTTTATGAAATCGTTCAGGCCGGTGAGGTGTATGAGCCGACTGCTGTTTATGCAACCAGTATTGATGAGCTGGTGGCTACAGATGATGAAGGCCATCCAGTTCCGTTTGTCATGGGCAGAAACGGATATTACCTTACAAACAGTTTGAACGGTAAAGATGCATTCATAACAGTTTCCAGTAATACGAGTGCAAGTTTGTGGTATTTTGAGTTGCTTCCGTCAGGTTATTATGGAATCTTTACCTATGTTGACGGTGCAAAATTGTATATTACGAATCCGAGCGGTAATTTGGCTGGTCTCGGCGCTACTCCCGCAGAATTTGATATCACCATGCCTACCAGTGATACCTTTGATCTGAAATTAAAAGGACAAAATAAATGGTTTCAGTATTCAGGCACAGGAAGCGGCTATCGCTTCTATACAGACAATAATAATACAAGTAATGCTCGGCTTAAAATGATTTTTGAATCTTCGCTTGAGATGCCGGATGATCCCTACCACCTTGACAATAAAACCTACGGTCTGATGGTTTATGACAGTATGCTCGGATATGCCATGACAGCAACGGGCAAGGTGGTCAATAATAAAGATGTTCTGAATGATGAATACTTGTTTGTCCGTCAGGATCCGGTGTACCAGAACTCTGAATTGTATATTCTGGATGCGCCGTCCGACAGAGAAATCACGAAGTGGACATTCCACAATGTGTCCGGTGAGATCTATAAAATATCAGCGGATAACGGCATGTATCTCTCTATTACGGCAAACGGAGTGAAGCTGACAGACGAAGCCGATGCCTCTGAAATCACTGTGACAATGGGTACCGGTGCGAACGCCGGAAAAATCAAACTGTCAGCAAACGGATATGAGCTTGCCGAGACAAAAAAGACCGGCTATGGCGCCGGCGCTGCATCAAGAGGATCCTGGCTGAGCTTTGTTCAGAATTCTGTTTTGACAAATGATGATTTTGTCATCTATTCTGCATCCAAGATCGGCATGTCTGATAAAGAAGATGTTGTTGTAGTTGAGGATGATGTGCAGACGCCTGAAGATGAAACCGAAACAGTAAAAAAGTATGTCATCAGACAGGATTCTGAATCATATAATCAGGTTATAGTCTATACCCGTGTGTGGAATGAAGACCTAAAGGAGTATGAGTTCTATGCCGTCGATCATCAGGGCAATCTGGTTCCGTGCTATGAAAGAGGCAACGAAATCATGTGGGTTGGCGGCCAGATCAATACATTGCTGTGGGATTTCGTGGATTATTACTATCCGGACGGAGTGACACACACGAACT
This sequence comes from Ruminococcus flavefaciens FD-1, assembly GCA_000174895.1. Taxonomy (GTDB): domain Bacteria; phylum Bacillota; class Clostridia; order Oscillospirales; family Ruminococcaceae; genus Ruminococcus; species Ruminococcus flavefaciens_A. The sequence continues at coordinate 64,804 of ACOK01000109.1, read as the reverse complement.
ATTATGAGCTGATCAATACCTATTCCGGCAAGGTTCTCGCACCGAGGCCGGACGGATCCGGCATATCTCCCAAAACTGTTGGTATCAATCTGAACGCGCGGAACAAGGAAGAATACTCCGGTAAGATTATTGCATGGGATAAAGATGCCTATTCCTATTATGCACTGGAAGCGGATCTTGAACACGACACGGTCAAATCAGTCCTGAAAAAAGACGCAAGAGATGAAAAATCAGATTTCTATTTTGCAGTGATGAATCCCTATCACTCAGACCCCAGTACGGGAGAGCTGATACCGGTTCCGACAATTGATAATAATATGTATGGCATAACCATCAAAATGCAGGATTTTGCCAATAAGAAAAATAACTCTCCAACAAATCATAATTTTCAGGATCAGCTCCTCGGTGACAACGAGATTTGGTCAGCAGGAACTGCATATACGGCTGTGAAAAATCTTTTATCGACAAATCTGGAATCAAACGGCTACCCGACAGCAGTAAATACTAATCGGTCATTATCAGATTTGTTCAATAATCCGACAACCGTCAATCATTTGTTTTTACAAAGCATTTATGACGAATCCGGTTACTTTGAATTTGACAGCTGCCAGAATTTTGCAACGCTGAAACAGCAGGACGGATCTTATTCTACCGATTTTACTGTTTTTAAGGAACTTGCGACCTCAAATGCTACCGACAAAACGACATTACAGCACGGTCAGTTCCTGCCGTTTGACAACATTGGAACGGGAGAGTTTATTGCGGATTTGGAGAATCCCAGAAACCCGTATAATCTGTATGATGCAATCGGCAATGAACTTGATGAGAGCGATCCCCGGAAGTATGAAAAACTGTATAATATTGAGGATCCGGAATACTATTACGGCATGGAGCTTCAAGCAGGCTTCGTTCAGACTAAGGACGGAACGGATGCATGGGGACATGATATCATCTTTGAGTTCACCGGTGATGATGATTTCTGGCTTTATGTCGACGATCAGCTTGTGATTGATCTCGGCGGTATTCACTCTGCAATGAAAGGTACTGTGAATTTCCGGACGGGTGAGGTTGAGACAAACGGTTCCAACGGAGTCAAGACAACTCTGGAGCAGATATTCAGAGAAAACTACAGACAGCAGAAGCATACCGATAGCGAAGCGCTCGCATATTTACAGGAAACAAATAATAACCCTGATCTGACAATGGATGACATCAACGCAGATGAGACACTGCTCGCAGAATTCAATGATTATAAGGCAATTCAGCATTCGGAGGATGAAACAGATGCGTATATCAACAGTCTGTTCCAGCCAAAAACCATTCAGGTTGGCAATACAACCGAGACAGTCTATGTGTTCAGGGATTATTCGCCTCACAAAATGAAAATCTTTTACATGGAAAGAGGCGCCGGCGCTGCAAACCTGCACATGCGCTTTAACCTCAGCTATATCAAGCCGGGCAGTGTTGTTCTGAACAAACAGGTCCAGGGCGCAGGCGATATCGACTACAGCCTGATGAAATATCCGTATCAGATAGAGGTTCTGGTTCAAACAGGAAATACGACAACTTGGAACAAGCTTACACCGTCCGATCCGGATTTTGAGATCAACTATCTCAATCCGTTCAAGCCGGTTGATGACTTCCAGCCAACTTATACGGTGGATTCGGAAACATATGAAAATGTATTTTTCATAACGCCCGGAAAAGAAGTGTCCGTAAAGTTCCCTGATAACACGATCAGTTACAGGATCACGGAATGCGGTCTGAATTCCGAGGTTTATGATACGTTAATCTGCAACGGCGAAACTGTGTCGGGAAATCCAAGTGAAACTAAAAAGACAAAAGACTTTACGACTTCTGCTGATACTGTTGAACACAGACCGACCATGCAGCTGACGAATGTAGTCAGCCCGGACGCATCCAAGACACTGACCATTGAAAAGAAACTGGTCGATAAAGACCGCAATGAGATTCAGGATGACAGCAGCACCTTTAATTTCCGGCTTTGGCTGGAGGACGGAAGCAAGCAGGATAAACCACTGACGCTTACCAATATGCATACCTATTATGTTGTGGATGAGTACAACAGATTATGTGTATGGAACACCCAGTCCGGGGGCTTTCAGCCGACTACACAGTATTATAATGATGCTTTTGAGGAACTGTCGGAAGAAGAAAAGCTATTTTATGCAAATGAAACCTCTCCGAACGGCCAGATTTCTAACATCCCTGCCAAATACAAGGTCAAGGTGCCTGGTCTGCTGAACGGAACGAAATTCATGGTCGAGGAGCGTGAAAGCGATAACCCGATCGGCTATCAGGTTTATAAGCTCGCTGGCTATGAATGTATGCATGACAGTTCAGGCGATGAACCCAGCAATCCGACCTACGAGGTTGAAAGTGGCACAAAGCAGAATGCCGGAACTGTAATAAAGGATTACTCGCCGCATCTGCGTGTTACAAACCAGAAAGGCTGGGGCATTGAAGTTACAAAGGAGTGGTCGGACGCCGATTATACATCCGAGCATGATCCGGTCTATGTAGCGGTTTATGTAAACGGTGAATTACAGCGGGATACTGTCAGAAAAATCGGCAAAATCAGCGATACGCTTACTGTATCCTCTCAGCGCTATTTCTTTGACGAACTCGAAAACGGCACGACTTTGGGACATACGAATCCGACTGATGAAGAATCAGATTATTATTACGAGGTTCGTGAGGTCAAGATCACGCCGGATGGCTCTCCACTGACGGTGGATGAAACCAACGGTTATGTTACGCTGGCAGAGACTCAGAATGTTGTACCGCTTACAGAATGGACGGATCAATCGGGAAATCAATATACCGTGGAGTATTATCCGGGCGAGCCGGAGGGACATAGTAATGATCAGAATGCCCGAAAGGATACAATCAGAAATGTCCGGAACGACGGCATTGCCATCCGCCTGTTTGACTGGGGAAACGATACCCCGCTTCCCGGCGGTACATTCCAGCTGACATGGCAGGAAAATGAGAATAATGCACCGGTCGTTGTCGGAAAGAATCATTATACCTCAGACGAGCTGGGCGAAGTGATGGTTCTTTACGGCGCGAAAAAAACAGGAACTTATACGCTGACGCAGACTGCTGCACCGAACGGTTATGTCGGCCTGCCCGAAGAGCTGATTCAGTTTACTGTTCATTCAGACGGCAGCGGCGGCCTGAATGTAGTCATAACCAAAGATGAAAACGGCCTGGACAGCAGCGGCGGAGACAACGGGAATTACTGGGTAGATCCGTCAACGGCTGATCCGACCGGCGTTTATCAGGCGGTTATTGATGTTCATAACAGACCCTTTGGTCTGAAGGCTGTGAAAATCGACGGAGAAACTCAGGAAGTGATGAAGGGTGCGACATTCGCACTTTATAAAGGCGTTAAAAACCAAAAAGGCGAAATCATCAAAGACTATTTCCCGATGGCGGGCTATGAATCACTTGTGTCCGGTGCGGACGGCGTGATTCCGCAGATCACAAATGTGCTTTTGCCCGGTATCTACTTCCTTGCGGAACTCAGTGTTTCTGAACCTTACCTTGTTTTGGATGTACCTGTTGAGTTTTCAATCAGCAATCTTGGATATGTTACAATTTTAAATGCATCGCAGTGCGGCTGTACGCTGAAGGGCAGTCCGGTATCTGATCCGAACGCCAACCCGGCTTCTGCGGCAGAGGAAGCATTTGTTATCACAATCCCGAATGTGAAGGAAATCAATGATTTCTATTTCAACATCGAAAAGTTTGCATTTCTTGATAAGAATGTTCACGGCAGCACAGCCGACTCCGAACAGAAGTTTGTATTCATGGTTGAGCGATTCACGGATGAGGACACGGCGATGAATTCACCGCTGGAGACATTCTATGTTACACTGAACTGCGAAGAATTATGCAATGATCACCTTCACCCCGGAATTCTGAACAACTTTGCAGATCACAGCTATTCATCCGGCCGTGTGGAAATTCATTACGCTGACAGCGAAACCTATTCGTTCCCGACGGCAATCGAACGCGGTGTCAGGACTGTACATGTCAAACAGAAGGGTATTTACCGCGTGACGGAAATCAAAGGCTGGTCATCGACGGATTATGATTTCTGGGAAGGCTCAAACGGCTGCTTCGGAACAACTGTCGGCAATATTATTGCACAGGGTACAAATTCGAAAAATGCTGCTGGACCTTATGTCGCATTCAGGATTACTGATGCGGATTCTAAAAACGATGATTCTCTGACCACCGCAAGCTTTACCAACACAGAAACTGAATATGCTTACCTCAGTTCACAGGCATATGCAGAAAACACAATTTCCAAATAATCAAACGTCAGGAGGGGTGTTGAATGAAAAAAGACAAGAAACGTACAATCATCATAAGCAGCATCATTGCAGCCATGTTCATCGCTCCTCTGATTGTTTTCGCAATTGCTTATTACAGCAGTGAACGGACAAACAGCTTTATGCCGGGCAATGTGGATATTCTTCTGCATGAAGAAGGAAGCGGAATCCTGAATACAGGTGAAGACCCGGAATTGGAAAAAGAGTTTCACTGGGACGATGAGACCTATTCCACTGAAAAGCGTGTGAAAATCAAGGATACCCGTAAGAATCCGGGAGAAGTTCTCCGCGTCTGCCTTGTTCCGATGTGGGTTGACAGCGCAGATCAGGATATCATTTGCGGCGGTGTATTCAACTTCACAAATCCGGTCTGGAATGCATCCAACAATGCATTGACTTACACAGACGACGAAATGACGATTACACTGAATCTGGATTCAAACTGGCAGACGAACGGCTGGAGTTATCAGCCCGCGGACCATTGCTTCTACTATACCGGACCGCTGGATGAAACCAAACTGACAGCACAGCTGCTGCAAAGCGTGCAGCTGAATGAAAATGCTTATGCATTGACGGAAGACTATCTATTCCGCCTGGACGTTCTTGCAGATGCAATTCAGAGCACGGGGAATGCTGGTGCAGACAGAGGCTGGAACTCCCCACAACCATAACAGAAATCATTAAGCTGCGGACAGAACTATACTATCCGCAGCCTTTTTTCCCTTTCCTTTTACGCATCTGCTCCTCACAGATTAGCGCTGTGCGAAGCAGATGCCGTTTTGTTTAATAGCGAAAAAGAAATCAATATTGAAAAAGCAGCAGAATGATGATATATGTCATAGCCCATCAGTGTTTGATGAGATTGTTGCTTATAGCGTGAATCCAAGTGAGTCAGTTGACATTATGGATAACGGTAATGCGATTGTCTCTATCAATACGGATGGCAGCGGCACAGGTGTTATCATGAGTGGCTCTGCGTGCAATATCTATCAAAATAAAACTACATATGGTAAAAACACGGTAACGATGAACGGTAATACACGCTACTACTACAACTTGGATACAATTCGTAGTGGAAGCCCTTCAGATGCTGAAAAGCTGTTGCTCTGGAGTGTACAGCAGTATGCACATTCAAGTATTGCAGGTTATAACTACTTCGGAACGAGCTTTACTCCGTCCGGAACAACTTTAGACATGACCGGCCTTTCGTATTATACGATTGACTATGCAAATTCTTTCCCGTTCAGCAACAGGAACTTCTCGCTGACATTCTACAACAAGGAAATCGAGACGGGTGAAAGCGGAACAGGAAACACGGACAATAATCTACGTAGTACGGTAAGTACATCTAGCCAGCACTATATGATGCATTGCGGATTATTCCGAAACGCTCCTGCAAATTCGCTGACACTTGGTAGTGTTACACTGTCTGGCAATGTGGGTAAGTACAATGGTGGTTCAGGTTTTATTATTAGTGGTAAGCTTGGCGTTGATGCATCTGTAACAAGTCAATTTTCCGATACTGGAATTACTCTCAATGGTGCTTATACTTACACAGGTGACAATGCAATTGCTGCCGGTAGCTATGCGCCATTACTGTTTAACTCTGTTGGAAAGAATGCAGACCTGAAAATAAAAAATGTTTCAACTTCTGGATATACATCTTTCAGTGGCTATGCAGCATCCAGTTTGATTGGTAAAGTGGGTGCGGATGATGCTTCTGACAGCAACATGAACATTGAGTTTTCAGGTGTTACATTAGATGCCAGAAAAATCGCAAATGACTTTTCAGGACAGGATTTTAATATATTATGGTTCTACAAAGTCTATTTTCAGTAATGCGACTTTGTTGCAACACTATATTTACAGTGGTACAGATTCCAAGGGCGTGTATAATTATCACTGGGATGAAGACTGGACAAATAATCAGCATCATGTCACCTATGGTGCTGAAATTGACAATACTATTGATAACAGAGACAGCGACAATGTTAGTGAGCAACGCAATTATTTTGGTAGCGATAAGTATACTCATCCTACTAATAATAATGCAGCATCCGCATATGGCAATTTTGCTTCAAAATGCATTCCTTATGTTGCCAACATCGGTAACAGCAACAGCGATAATATTCACGAACTTCGTGTTAATATCCCAGTTGTAAACCTGACAGATGGTTGCGGTACTTATAATGCCCCTTATGTTATTAAAACGCCAAAGCAACTTTATACGGCGGCTGATTTGATTAAAACTTCATCTTTCTCGGACACAACATTCCAGATTAATTTGCCATCCAGCATTTCAGACAATCTGCATTGGTGTAACCCCGCTACAGGTGATACGCCGGAACACAAAGCATTCCAGCTTAATTCAGAAAATACACCACAGTTTGTGAACGGCAATACAAAGTTCACACGAGAAGCAGTTCGTAAGTATCTGGCAGGTGCATATTTCTTGATTGACGATGATCTTATTCTTGCAAATGATTTTCCTGGATTGGGAGCAGGTACGACTGGTGACTATGCATTTCGCGGCGTTATTGTTGGAAAAAACAACGGAACAGAGTCAACTCCGGATTACCCGACTATTACTTTGACGAATGGTGTTCCGTTTGTATACAATAGTAACGGCTGTGTGATCAAAAACTTAGACTTTGTCAAGGAAACGATAGCAATTGGTACGCAGTCTGACAAAGCACAATTCCAGTATGATAGTGGTTGCTTAGCATATGGCGGCATTATCAACAAAATTATGAGTGGCGACAACATCATTGATCATGTTGGCATCACATACAATTCTACTGTTACAAGCATCTGCGCGTTCAAAAGAAGAATTAGAACATAATGTGCGTTCACATCTGAAATCATTACAGCTGAGTCCTTCTAGATACCAAGCAAGTCCTGTTTGCAAACCTTTTCAATCAAAATAATGTTCATTATTATACTGAAAATCCTAATCCGGAATCCGGGCTGGATCCGGAAGAGATCAACAGTGTAATGAACAGCGTGAAGGTAAAACTTGAAGCCAACATTCAGTTGACACAAGAAGCGAACAGCGCAGTTGGTGGTCAGCTTTCTACGGTAGATATGTTCCAGAGCTTTTTGGTTTATTTGACCAAAAATGACGGAAATGAGCATGATCGAGCAATACTTGGTAATCCTACTGCATATGCAGACATTACAATCAGCTCTACAAACGGTGAAGATCCGCTTACTTTGAGTCATACTGCTGCTGATAATTACGCTACTGTTGGAATGGACTATGTAGAAGTAGGGGCGAATACTCCAATCGGCAGATTCCTTGCAGGCACAGTTGAAAGCCCCGCTATAGCGACAATTAAGGCAACGGCAGTTATTACTTACACATTAACAGCGCAGCAAGAGGCTCAGTTTCCCACACGAAAAGATAAAGGTGAATCCGAGAAGAATGCAACAGTTTCGGCATATTCAAATATTGGCTTTGAGGAAGGTAAAACTGCATTAAGTAAGAATCAGACGAATGCACTTCACAAGGGTGCAGGCTACAATGATTATAAATATTACATCATTTCTCAGACTGAGCCAACATTGGATATTTACGCATACGCTTCTGATGGACAACGCTATGGACAGCTTGGAATTAACGCAAATGATCTTCCTGATAACACCGGAAAAGTGCATATTTCAGCGGCAGCAGAGTTTGATGTCAGACCGATTGCTGCATCTGTAAAGAATGCAACTCATGTAAAATTTACAGTATCTTTGCAGCAGAAACAACAAACTACTGGTACGTTCAATTATTCCGAATACACAAATATTGATGATATTGATGCATATCTCTATAACATCAATATGGACTTGACGGATGTGGTATCGACCAATGACGGAACAATGTATACGTTCATTGTGCCGAGAGACAAAGTTATCGCACTTGATGATGCCGTGGCAGGCAAGTCTTATTACATGAGAATGCCGATTAGCTTTGATGTTTATACAGGTTCTGATGCTCCGGTCGATAGCAATGGCAATGCTATCACAAAAGACGGAGCAGCACTGGGCTCTTTCGAGAGCAGAGGACTTGTATACGCAAACTATAAGGTTAAGGTAACAGCACAGATGCTCAGTAGTGCAAACGCAAATGATGGTGTTGGTGCAAGTGCGCCGAGTGAACTTGTGTACACAAATGCAAAGTTGCTTGGTGATTACATCAAAGTACTTGAGTAGAAATAACGACACACACCAAAAAGCGGCTCCCGGAAGACGATACCATCTTCCAAGGAGCCGCTCCTTCTTTGTATAAGACGCTTTAGGAATTAAAATCGCGAAAGTGAATCGTATCATGCAACGCGGTATAACGGTGGTGTGGGCAAAGCTGACACTGACAGCGCAACACAAGTAACACAGCGCGCACCGTTGTCTACGCTCAACGCTCACGGTACCACCGGCATTCATGGGACACGGTATGGTTATGCGGTATAACGACGGTGTGATTAGATGCGATAGTGCATTACGCTTCCACTAATATGCTTTCCTCTGCTGATAAGATATCATATATAATAGTTGATATGTAAGACATTAAACAATAGCCTTGCATTGTTGTGCACAAAGTATTGATATAAGCGTAACTACCATTTGTGCATAAAGCCAAAATATTGTAAACATTTTGTGAACATACCGCTGTTTTGCCCTCTCCCACGACAGTATATGAGAGGCGTTGTTTCTGATGAATAATAAGACGAGATGATCAGTAGAAAAAATTTTTTCGGTCATCCCCCTTACAAATCGTATTTCCCACGACAGTATATGAAGGGCGTTGTTGCATTTCATGTGATGTTGAGAGAAATAATAAATTGGCATAACAGCCGACCACCATGAAATCATTGGTGAATTTGTCAGGATTTTGTCTTTGTTTTATTGGACGGTATGTGCGATTAGATGAAAATTTGTTTCACAGGGTGTAAAACATACCCTTGAAACGCTATATAGTAGAGGCTGCTATAACGTCGAGACTTACAGATTTGTGAAAATATCGATTTTTGTTTCTCAGACAGTCATTCCCAGACCATATAATTGAAGCACTGCAAAAATATTTCAATTACATACTACCAATTCGCTCTCTCCCATGACAGTATATGAGGGAAGATACTTTATACGCATCTATATGAAAGTTCATTGCTTTCGTATAGGTGCTTTTTGGTTGCAGTTTTTTCTTACCACCTTACAATTCCTAGTATCTCATGAAACAAAGCGTCCAACAAGCCGCTATAACAATAGTTCAAAAGGAGCGTGATGCTAATGATTGTTAAGTCGTTCACCCGTCAACACAACTGTAAAGGAGAAGATGTCAAATGATAAAAACAACCTCATCGCCAATGACTGTATATATAAGTTCAGTCAGCGGTCAGAAAACCAACACAAGCTATCCGTTTGAGGTGCCTGTCGCCACAGAAGCCGACCTCGCTAAAGCTGTCGCCTATGACCATGTGTGTGCCCGTTTTGCAGACGGCAGGAATAACAGGGGTAAGAACATCAGGGCGCATCGTTCCAAGAAAACCTTCCTTTCATCAAACTGCCTGCCGATGGACTGCGATAATACGAATACCAATCCGCTGGAAGGCGATGTTCCGGAGAGCGAATGGAAATCACCAGAGGATGTCAGAGCAGCATTTCCAGATGTACCGTTCTATGTTGTGTATAGCCGCAACCATATGAAGGTGAAGAACGGTCTGCCTGCACGCCCTCGGTTTCATGTGTACTTTCCAATCGATGAAATGAAGAATGTCACCGCTTATGAAAAGCTGAAAGCAGCGGTACAGCAGAAGTTCCCGGCATTTGATGATAACGCTATCGACGGCGCACGTTTTTTCTTTGGAGTGGAATCACCCAGAGTGGAATACTTCGCAGGTGATACGCTGATCAACGAATATATCTTCAATGCTGCATATCTTCCCGACATCATTACCTCCGGTACTCGCAATGCAACATTTGCATGGTTCAGCTCTAAGGACGAGGTTACTAACCGTCTGAGCGCAAGCGCTGCTTATGATGTAAGCATTGCCGAAGATTTCCAGCCACCTGAGGACTGGATTCCGGGTCAGACTATCAACAAGGACGTTTCTGCTGTAAATACAGGTAACGTTGATGCTTTTGTAAGAATGTGGCTCGAGGGTGAGATGAGCATATTCAACAGAACATCACAGAATGATTCTGTAGCAATTCTAACTGGAACATCTACACCTCTGACAGCTACAACTGATGAACAGTATAAGAATCTCGGATTTACTTATTATGATGCAAACGGTAATTATTACAAAGAGTTAAGCACTCTTCAGAGAAAAAATCCGGATTTAAATGGTACATCAAATGATGAAGCCAATAATCAGCCTGCTACATTCAACGAAGTTCAGTCAATGCAGGCTGGCGGATATCTTGCTTCCTGCCCTGACAGCGCTAATTACTACTATGTATTAGAGCAGGCTACTACAATTGAAGCGTATGATTCAACTGCTGCAGACGCTACTAAAAAAGTAATCGACCTCAAAAAGGGCGATATAGTTGCAACAAAGGGCGCAACCGTTACCGCTGGGGATGGAAAGACAGTTGCTTATATTGATAATGGTACCAAGGGTATCAGCATGGATACTTCACAGTTCTATCCTCAGACAGAGGGCGTATATCTGTTCAGAAGAAATGTTGATTTACAATTAGGTAATAATAATGGTGCTAATACTGCCGATGATTATGAGTACAGCGGTTACTATTATGTACCGAAGAGTGGAGCACTGATTTCAGATGCGAATGCTGATCACTATCTCGCACTTTATACTGACGGAAGCGCAACAGGCGGTTCTGATCGTTCAGATTATACTGTTCCCGATAATGCAGTTACACCTTCTTCTGTATTACCATCAAATGAAGTTGTTTCTGTTGCTCCGACAGAATATATGAAATTCTATACCGCTAAGGAAAAAGTCATAGAAAACGGCGGATTAACATGGGCTTATACAGCAGCTTCCGGAACTGATCCTGCAAAGCTTACTGCAACATATAACGGAGGTACAGATGATCCATCTGACGATATCAAGATCGATGTTGCTCTTGCAAATATCGGTACAGTCGGTCAGACATGGACAGCAAAGACTACTGACGGAATGACTACAACATTCTATTACAATGACGATGTTGAGGCTGGCGATTCATCTGCAAAGCTTGTTGATTCTGTAACACTTTCAAAGGATACAACACAGCACGCATTTATTGCATTTGACTTCGACCTCAATGTATTCCTTGACTCTGTTCAGGTTACTATTGATGAAAACGGTCAGGAAAAAACAACACCAGTTGAGTCAGGCGGAACATTTGCAACAGCTCCGACTGGTGGTGTAGGTGCTTATGCAACAGCACAGACAGCAGATGAAATTGCTGACATTGCATGGAACTGACATCAAAACTAACATTTGAAAATTAAACATAAAAAGGGGGAGGCTGGCGAATGAGCATCAAACGGATACTAACTGCTCTGACGGCAAGCCTCCTCCTTATTTCATGTCATGATGTGACAGCTTTTGCGGAGGTCACTCTGCCCGAAGGAGCGGTAAAGGGACTTCCGGAGAAACTGACAGCAATGGACGATACAGGCAACGTCATAAGCAGCTCCACCGGCGAATATTTCTTCCACGTCGAGAATATGAACTACGGCTAGATCTACACTAAATACGTACAGCTCATGAATCTACGTGATGACAAATCCTATCGTATATATTTCTATATAGAGCCGTTTTTCAAGAGCGGAGGGATCGATCTGGAAAAGGGCTGTGACTGTACATTCTGGCTTGACGGTCAGGAGTTTTACAAGGGTACTGTCACAGGCTTGTGGATATCAACGGTGAACACGTACTTGTGGGCTCGCAGGATTCCGGCTACGTTGAAGGCGAGATCGAGTTCAAATGGATCTTCTATGCCGCTGTGGATGAGGACTATTTACTTCCGGATACCGGTCTGCTGGGAGTGAACAACACTTTCTGGATAATATGTATTGCGGTGCTGGCAGTCCTGACAGGCGGAATGCTGCTGCTTGTTCTTCTCAAAAAGAAGGAGAAAAAGAAAGAATGAAACGTGCACTGATACTTGTTGTTCTGGCTGTATTTATCGCAGTTGGGGGCTATTGTGGGTATCGATACTATAATGAGGATATTCTCCCCGAGAAGCAGCTGAGTGAGGCTGATGACAAGCAGCTTGAGCTTTTTGAAAGGGTAAAGCCGAAGGTCCTTGTTTCATATAACGGAAAGACTGAGACTGAAAAAACAGATCATGGCTCTCCTTTGCAGTCAGCTGAAGAAGTCAATTCCGATGTTGTGGGATGGCTGACCATTCCTGATACACACATCGATTATCCCATAGCACAGGCTGAGGATAATGATTTCTACCTGCATAACGGTTTTGACGGCGAGTACAACTACGAACTGGGATGTCCGTTTCTGGATTATCGTTGTGAAGTTGATTTCAAGGGCTTCAACTCCATCGTATATGCTCATAATATGACTCATGACCGTATGTTTTCGGATATTGGACTTTACAAGGATGAAGCGTTCCTTGAAGGTCACAGATATGGTTTTCTTGCCGGATCTGACGGTGTGCATGATATTGAATTTTTCGCATATCTCAGTATTCCGAGCACAGCGCCTGCATATCATGCGGTATTTGTGACAGACGGGGAAAAGCAGGATTATATCGACTATATATGTGATACGGCGAAGTACTGCACTATGGATTTCGCTGAGATCAGTACAGATATGCATCTCATACTTCTGTCCACCTGCACTTTTGAGTATGAAGACGCAAGGGGAGTGCTTGTGGGAGTAATCAGATAAAGCCTGAGAAAAATGCGACCAAAAGCTTTTGATTATAAATGAGGCTTCAAAAGAATAAATGCACTTGATTCTTCTAAGGAGGATCAGGTGCATTTTTATTATAGGTATTGCCGCAGAGTCAGCCGGGGACATCGTTTTTCTGCACAGGGACAGAACTCAGGATAAGTAATATGAGAACAATGGTACAAGCGATGATCTTGCCGCTTGTTGTATGGAGAAAGCCGGGGATAACGCCAATATTCGGGATAACACAAAAGGTTTTGCCGATGTAGTTTGCGTCTGTGACAGGTGATGCGTCATCAGCATTATTTGCATCGCCTCTGGTAGTATATTCGCCGCCGTTGATTTCGACCACACGGTGGGTGACCAGCAGATCTTCGTCTGCACGGAAGGATATGACATCGCCTACAGAAATACTGCTTAGGGGGACATTTTCATTGACGAAACACAGGCTGTGCACTGGAATGGCAGGTTCCATGGAACCTGTTTTCACCACATATGGCCTGATCTTAGCTATAAAAAGAATTGTGAGCGCCACAGCTGTCAGTATGATCAGAGTCGAGATAATAGAAGCAGCGGATCTTGTTATTTTGCTGCGGAGAGAATTATTTTTTTGTGCCGGCTTTGAGAGATGTGTTCATGTTCTGTCTGCCTTCATTTCTGAAAAATATAATCGCCCGATATGCGGGGGGGGAGGATCGAAAATATGCGTATCTGTAAGGAGATTGAAATAGATTATAATGTATGCCTTTGCATTCATTATATCATAAGAGCGAAGCGTTATGATATAATCGCCCGATATGCAGGGAGCAGATCGCAGATCTGCGTATCTGCAAGGGCATTGAAATAGATTATAATGAATGCCTTTGCATTCATTATATCATAAAAGCGAAGGTAATGCAATAGAATCAGAAGCGTAAAATACATGTTGAATTGTTTGAAAATATGAATACTGAGCTGATGTTTACAGTTCTATATAGAGAGCTATATTTAACCGTTAAGCTTTTATTATTTAAGTTTTAATGACAAATGATATTGTGAGTAAATGCAAAAAAATGTATAAAAGCACGAATTTATATGTTAATTTATTGACAAGCAGCAACCTTTGATATATAATATTTATATAATGATATAAGGAGGTTTTTCTATGAAAAACAAAACAAAAAGAGTATTAACATCGCTGATTTCAGCAGTAATGGCAGTTTCAGCTGTTACACCGGGCGTATTATTCAGTGCGGTTGCTGAAGAGGAGGAAAAGCCTGTTGTAGCTGAAACTGATGAGCCTGCAACGGAAGAGGATAAGAAGACTGATGAGAAAGAAGAATATAAGCTTCCTGAAAAAGGCATATCCGGCGATACAAGCCACGGTGATAAGCATCCGGAATACCGTTTAACTAAAGATGGCTTAATGAGTTTTGACGGTGAGGGACAGTTAGATAAATGGGAGCCAGCCTATTGCTATCACGTAAAAGATATCAGAGACAAAGCAGTAGTTTGGAGCAGCAATATTACTCTTGGCGATGGGGCTTTTAGTTGGGCTCCATATACTACTGTTGATCTTATGTTAACTACTATTGATACTGTTCCAATGGATACTTTTTATAATGATATCAATCTTAAAGAAGTTATGTTACCTGACACTGTTGAAAATATAGGGGAATATGCTTTTTACAATTGTCAGGCTTTGGAAACCTTAGAATGGCCAAGAAGTATAAAAAGAATAGAAAACGTTGCTTTCGAGAATTGCGGATTAAAGGTATTGGAGCTTCCAAAAACAGTTGAATATGTAGGCGATAATGCTTTTAGGAATTGTGATAATTTGACAGAGGTTTATATTAATAGCGAGTTTAAGTATAGTGATGAAGAGAAAAAGGATATAGGTTATATATTCACTCTTTGTGATAATCTTGAAAAAGTTGAATTAAGCGACGATGTTGAGACTATATGGAGCAGTGAATTTTGCCAGTGTAGTTCTTTGAAGGATGTAAAATTATCCAAAAATTTAAAGGTTATCAAAGACCATGCATTCCAGAGCACACCTTTAGAAAAAATTGATTTACCTGATGGGCTTGAAATTATTGAAGAGAGTGTATTTATCAATACCAAACTGAAAGAAGTGATAATACCTAAGAGTGTAACCTTTATCGGTAATTCTGCTTTCAGTAGCCCTACACTTAAAAAAATAACTATTCTTAATCCAGAATGTGATCTTAATATTTCTTCTATATATGGTTCTGCAGATACAGTAATTTATGGATACAAGGGCTCAACAGCAGAGAAATACGCTGCTAAAAATTCCATAAAATTCGTTGCACTCGATGCTGAAACAACAACAACTTCAAGCACAAAGCCTGCTGTAACCACAACAGCCAAGACAACAGCAACAACAAAGGCAGCTACAACTACAACAGCCAAGACAACAGCTACAACAAAGGCTGCAACAACCACAACAGCCAAGACATCAGCTACAACAAAGGCAGCTACAACCACAACTGCTGCATCCGATTATGTTGCAGGTGATGCAAACTGTGACGGCAAGGTTGATATTTCCGATGCTGTAATAATCATGCAGAGCATTTCCAATCCTTCAAAATACAGCGTTATAGGTACTGATCCTTCACATATGACTAAGGCAGGCCAGTTAAATGCTGACGTTAATAATCATGGTGACGGCATGACCAACAAGGATGCATTAACCATCCAGAAATATGCTTTACAGCTGATCGATACACTTCCCGAAAGCTGATAGATCTAATATAAAAGCCATAGCATCAATGAATGCTATGGCTTTTTTTCACGTTATTTACCGCATTTCTTATCAAAAGACGGATTGCAGGCGTAGAAATTTCTGGAACTGAGGTTATCCTGAGTTATGCGAAGGGCTTCGCCTTGGCGTTCAAGCCGAAACATAGCTTTGCTATATCCTCCACTGTATCGTTATCTTTTTCTCAGTTGCATATATCACTCTGATGAGAGTATCCGCAACCTGGCGTTTGTCATAGAAACTCAACTCGTCCCACATGGTCAGGTGGTTATCAATTTCGTCTACGGGTATATCCTTTTTCTGTTTCAGCTCCTTTATCCGCTCCTCTATCCCGTTTTTTCTTTTGTCGAGGTCATTGATACGCTCGTTTATGTAACGGAACAGTGCATTGTCCGAGTCACGTACCTTTTCAAGCAGACTGTTTATTTCCGTGTCTATACCGGCACGTTCTATTTCAAGCTCAGTTTGCTCAGTATCGGGGACACAGCTTCCTGAGCTTGACAGCTTGCGGAACTGCGAGAGTTTCTTTTTCATCTCGCAGTAAACAAGCTTTTCGACTTCGTCAGTGTAGAGCGTTCCTGCACCGCAGCAGGCCTTTGAGTTCAGCTTGTTTGAGCACAGAAGATAGCGGTGGCGGCGTGTTTTGAATCTCTTTGCAATGAGAGCATATCCGCATTCTCCGCATTTTATCTTACCGCACAGCCACGAATTCTTCGCTTTTTGTGATGGTATCATCTGCTTTTGCGACATACACTTCTCACGGCATTTCAGCCACATTGCCGACTCAACTATGCCCTTATGCGGAGCGAGAACTATCTGATTGCCTTCCACAGTGGAGGCGTTTTTCTTTTTTTCGCTCCTGCTCTTGTAGCTGTAACAGCCGTTTTCTCCGATAAAGTCGGCGGGCGCATTTGCAACGGTTGCACCGTTGTTTATAAAAAAGTTATATATGTCAAGGTCAGCCATGACATAAATAGGATTAACCAGAATATCCCTTATTCGTGGACGTGCCCAGTCCTTGTCACGCTTTTTTATGCCAAGTTCTTTCAGCTTATTTATTATATCACCATAGGAGGTGTCCGGCTGAGAGTACATCTCATATATCAGCCTGACTACATCTGCTTCTTCGGGAACAGGTTCGTACATGGAGGTGTGTATGCCGTCAATAACAGTCGGTACTTTTCTGAATCCGTAGGGGACAGGGCCTCCCATGTAAAAGCTCTTACGGCTTCGTGAATAATAAGCGTCAGTGACACGCTTCTGTATGGTCTCACGTTCAAGCTGGGCGAACACGATACAGATATTCAGCATGGCATTGCCCATTGGCGACGAGGTATCAAACTTTTCCGTTGCCGAAATGAACTGCACCTTGTACTTGCTGAATATCTCCATCATATTTGAAAAGTCAAGTATGGAACGGCTTATGCGGTCAAGTTTGTAGACTATAACTGCGTGGATGAAACCGTGTTTGATATCATTCATCATCTGTGTGAACTGAGGACGATTCGTGTTTTTACCGCTGTAACCCCTGTCCACGTAGGTCTTGAAAACTTCACCTCTTGCTTCGTATTGGCAAAGGTCTATCTGCTGTTCGATGGAGATACTGTCCATTCGGTCAACAGACTGTCTTGCATAAATTGCTATCAGATTATCAGCTCCTTTCAGAGCTGCCGACGGTGGTTTTTTCCACCGTCAACAGTATATCACTTTTATCTGCTTTTGTCCAGATGTTTTTTGTATTTTGAAAAAATATCGTATAGCTCAGTTTCAGCTTTTTTTAACGCTTCATTATCTGCTCCAACGGGATAGAGATTTTCAATAACTATCATTCCTCTTTCGGTCAGCATATCCGATGTTTCCGAACGATAACCGAGCCTGTTTATTTCTAAAATAGACATCGCCTCCGCTATATTCTATGGGAGTATTGCTTGTCATGATTCTGTATACAAGCAATATTTTTTCGATATTCCTGTGAAGCATTTTCATCTCTCCTGTCTTTTTTTAGTTTTATTGCTGCAACTCCACTTGATACGCCTTGTTTCAGCCATTTATTCTGCCTGTGACCCCGAAATCTCATTTCATGGAGGATTCCGACTCCGAAGCGGCAGTTATGTTTTTGCCAATATACGGTCGGCTTTGCCGTACGTTGTTAACGCTGCGACTCCGCTGCTTTATCTTGCAACACTATCATCATAAGATAAAAGTGCTGTCCGGGATAAAGAATATCCCGGAAAAAACGCCGTATTCGCTCCACGATATCCGTAAACGCCCTTCTGTATTAAAACTACTCTGCCATAAACTTCACGAGTGAAACGGGGCGCTTTCTGATCTGTTTCATAGCACCATTCTGCTCTTGTCCAAAATTATAACGCTCATGGACTTACCACCCTGTGTGCGTATTGTCGTTGTGTTGCGTCCGTTTTGTCCTGCACTGAGATAGCTGAGGAGTTCTGCGTTACGGAAAGTGCGATTAGAAAGGGAATAAAGGCGGCAATCAAAAAGATAAAAGAAGAATTATAATCTCATTAGCAAGGTATGTGTGATACTCATATAGTAACTTTTACATAATACAAATTAGACTGTAACTGTCAACCAAATCCAGACACATAGTGAAAAATAAAGAGGACTGCCAATTATGATTCAGTCCTCTAAACTTTTTTATGCCATGAATGGTTGGCGCTCACATCATTTTAGTATCAGAGAAAGTATGTAGAATATGTCACTCAAACTTCAGCAACTTCTTCTGTACGGTCAGAGCGTCACAGTTTGTTATACCGTAGTCGGCTGTATCTGCATTGAAACTTCCCTGAGCGGTAAGCTTGTACTTTGAAGGATTTACGATCGACTGCATGATGAGGCCTGCATCGGACATTGCCAATTTGGGAATATGATAAAGGAAATTCAGGACTAATACTATCATAACAGAAGGAAAGGGAGATGTCCTTCGTGAGTGGAAGGCATTGCCCTGCTTTTAACTGCAATAACTTCTGAAAAGGGGCTTCTCAAAAACGTTCAGTCATATTAAGGGCAACACCGCACAAAGCTTGTGCTGAAGATGCGCTGACAGGTTTTTTCGTCAGATTTTATAGAAATTCCGCAGGCATACAATCATATTCCAAGGAATTTCTGTGCAAGATGACGGAAAAATATGTAAGCAGGATTCAGTGCAAAGCTGTCAGGCGGGCATTGTGCGGTGTTGCCTTAAATGTATTTGACCTAACGATCAGGCGGAAAAAAGATATGATAACAATTTTGCGAATACGGTCGCTTTTGCAGCGAATCTATTGATTCTTACGAGTATAGGTGCTATAATTATCAAAAGAAAGTGGTCGCTTTTAGATGAGTAAGCAAATGATAAAGGTGATAATAGTATGCAGGTAAAAAAATATGATATCCAAAAGAAGATCCTTGCTGTGGCAGAGAAGTTGTTCATAAAAAGAGGATATGAAAACACCTCACTAAAACAGATAGCAGACAGATGTAATATCAGTAAAAGCAATATTTACCGTTATTTCAGTTCTAAAGAGAAAATATATGAGAATTTGGTGGACAACGCAAGAGCTGATATCATAAAGGCGAGCTATCACTTTTTCACGCCTGACTTTATAGGAAAGTATACTCCTGACAAGTGTGACGAAATATCACTTATACTTGCAAAGCTCTTTAGTGAACATCGTTCGGCTATGCTTATAATGCTTCAGTCTGTTGACGGTACAGACAGGAAACTGGTAGAAGAACTAATAATGGAAAGGTTTATTGATGCGTGTCCGTTAGAAGATGAGAATACAAAGAAGCTGATTTCAAGGCTCCTGATTTTTGGTTTGACGGATATCTTAGCGAATCATTCTGATGAAGAAACGATTGCAAAAGAACTGAATGCCCTGATTTATTATCACTATCTGGGACTAAACGGAGTAAAGGAAAGAAACGCCTACTAAATCAGAAATTCTGTTATAACTTACGGACAGGAGAAAACATAATGAAATTATACTTATCTGACAAAAAATGTAATATAGGGAGACAGGCTGAGATTGATCTGGTAAAGTTCTTCGCCATTCCCTTTATGGTGTGTATCCATTTCTATGAGCAGTTCAGCGGCTATGAATTTGCAGATAAAGCCCCCGATACCTTATTTCGCAATGTGATTGAATTTACCGGTGGACCCCTTTCGGCACCTGTTTTTATGTTTTCTATGGGTATCGGAATGATATATACAAGGCATGATTCTCCCTATGACTTCATAAAAAGAGGTGGAAAGCTCCTGTTTATTGGATACCTGCTTAACTTTTTCAGGCAGACTTTGCCGCAACTGATAGGTTTAGCGATGGGAATAGATTCAGGGCTGGATATTATCGGAGGTATGCTGTGTGTTGATATACTGCCGTTTGCAGGAATGGCTTTTCTGATTATTGGGATTATGAAAAAATTGAAGATGTCTGCAATTCAGATATGTGAAACAGCATTTCTTATGCAGGCAGTCGGAATATGGAGCACAAAGTTCCATATAAAGCCGGGAGTTGTGCAGAATCTGCTTGGTCTGTTGGTACCCACAGGAAAATGGACTTCCTTCCCACTTACATTATGGCTTGTCTATCCATCACTGGGAATGGTGTTCGGTGAGCTTTTAATGAAATGTGCGGACAAGAAAAAATGGTACAGAAAGCTGATGATATGTTCCATTGTTTTCTTTGTTGCATTTACCGCAGGACTTTTATATGCAGGATATGACATAAGGAATATTTACGCTTTGTGTAACGATTCCTATTATCATCATACTATTATTGCGGTACTATGGATAACTCCTATTATTATATCCGCTATCGGTGGTTGCTATTATTTTGGAGGAAAGACAAAGAATACGCATTTCGGCAGATTAATCAGGTATTGCAGTGTTAATCTGAATACGATTTACATTATTCAATGGCTTATTATTGCTTATTCTGTAGCATTAAGCATATTGCTCGGAATTGAGAAGATACTTTCTCCGTTGATAATTATATCGGGCGGAGTTACTGTGACGGCTGTGTCCATAGCAATCTCCTTTCCGTTTGTAAAACTCAAAAATAAAAATTAACATATGTCAATGACAAGCGTCGTTCATTATGATATAATACCATTACACACGATGGTGTCGGTATTATTTCGATTTTTCAGTTGTTAGCTAAAGGAGTGTACTTATGGATAAATCTTACATTATCAGCCAGATGAAGGCGCTTTCAAAAAAACTATGCCTTGATTTTGATTATGAGGTGTATGATTCAGTTATTGAATTTTCAGAATTCAAGGTCTATTCAAAAGGCAGTTTGCTCGCAGGTATCGGTGATAAGGCAGCTAAAGCAGGCATCGTGATGAACGGTGTTGTCCGCAGTTACTATATAGATGGTGACGGGAACGACATAACCCAGTTCTTTTCAAAAGAAGGCAGCTTCTGTATGGACGAAGGCATGATGGGCTTTGACGAAATCATAAAAATGTGGGAAGCCGTTGAGGAATCAACGGTCATGATATTTGATGTCAAAAAGATGAAGGAGCTTATTTTCAGCAGTGAAAAACTGAAAACCTTATGGATAGAACTGCTTGAAAGTGGAATGCGTTATAAAATATACCGTGAGAACGGATTCCTTGTGGAAAATGCGACAGAGCGTTATCTTCATTTCAGAAAGCTGTATCCCGAACTTTGCGGCAGAGTTCCTCAAAAACATATTGCAACTTACCTCGGCATCGCTCCTGAATCGCTCAGCAGGATAAGAAGTGCAGTAAAAGAGGTGGACAGCGAATGAAAAATGATATCATGATCGGAACGTGGGCTTGGGGTTCAGGATATAACGGTTCCGGAATGATTTTCGGAAAAAAGTATGATGAAGCAGAATTGACAAAAACATTCAATACATCGGTCAGACTCGGCTTTCTCAATTGGGATACTGCCGCTGTGTATGGTATGGGTTCATGTGAGAAACTGCTGGGCGGACTTATCAGTGGTAAGGATAATATTTTCATATCCACAAAATATTTCCCGAACAAGAAGTTTAAAAGCGGTGCACTGGAAAACTCATTCAATGAAAGTATTGAGCGTCTGGGACGAAGTGCAGCCGATCTTTTCTGGATACACAAGCCGAATAATCTGCTTGAAAATCTCAAAGAAGCAGTACCGCTTATTAAGGACGGAAGGATAAAGTCTGTCGGGATATCGAATGTGTCATTGGAGAATATTAAACAGGCTGAAAAACTGCTCGCAAAGGAAGGCTTGAAATTAGGTGCTGTTCAGAATCATTTCAGCCTTCTGCGAAACGATCAGCAGCCGATCATTGACTACTGCAACAGCAGAGGGATACGCTACTACGCATACATGGTGCTTGAACAGGGAGCACTTGCTGGAAGATACAACGCAGAACATCATTTCCCAATATTTTCAATGAGAAACCTTGCATTTTCAAAGAGTAAATTCAAGAAGATAGAGAGACTGCTTGGTATGATGAAAGATATTGCTGATAAATACGGTATCGACAGATCGCAGGTTCCGATACTGTGGGCAATTGCTAAAGGAGCTACTCCCGTAGTGGGTATTACAAAGCCGTCTTATGCCGAAAAACTGTCTGATGCATTAAAGATATGCTTGTCGGATGATGAGATCATCAGGCTTACGGAAGAAGCCCGAAAGACAGGTATTCGTCAGCAGGGTTCATGGGAACCGCAATAAATATGGTTTGCATATACAGACTTCAATCCCAAGAATAACAGAAAACAAACGGAGGAGTATAATTCAAATGGGAAATATTGATGTGAAAGTGAAAAAAACATTAAAAGTTACAGGTGGGAAAACAATGGTACATCTAAAAAATGTGAAAAATGCTGTCACATTCCCGATTTTTTGTCAATACCTGTCTTTATGATGGAATTCACCTTATATTCATAAAAATAGTCACAGGAACTCCTGTGACTATTTTGCTTGTGTGTCGGGTATGACACACAGCCAGTCGGTGAAAGTCCGACCACAGGTATTTACCGCCAAGTGTATTGAACCACAAGCCGAAAGCCGTAAGGCTGGGGTGGAGGAAGTGGTGTAGCAATTCTTTCACGACCACGGACAGAAATCTGATATAAGGCCAAAAGGGTGGAAGAGACTGCAAGTCAAGTCAAATCCTAAAGGTAAACGTAAAGCCCAAACGGTAAATCAGGGGAAAGTGGGGAATGGAAATTCCTTCATCTATATCCCCCCTCACAAATAATATATTATATGATCTTTTATCTGATGCTTTAATTCTACTTGATAATCTATCAAAAGTCATGAAACAAATTCTTAACTTTTTCGTAAAACGAACTTTTCTGATCATATTGCTTATACAAAAAAGAAAATTGAGAAACGATAGTTATTCAAGGATAACTTTCACTAATTCCTTGCCTCATAATTAATTATAAGAATCACAGTTTTTCTGTGATTGTCTTTTGCTTTCACCCTTGTGGGATTCTCATGAGAACTGAACAGTTACATTCTGAAAATGTAAAAATCTTTATTTTTTGTCCATTGATTTTGAATATACTGAGTTGTATAATGTATTATATGTACAATATAAAATATATATTTTCACTATATGAGTGATACTTCTATTCAATGACGGATTTATCTTTGGAAAGGAGGAGCTATGAATTTTCAGAACCTTGCTTTACATTGCATATACCTGTTACGTCAAGCGAATATCCGTTCAGTGTGATCATTCATTTATCTCTTTTTCACCGTATTTACGCTGTTTTGAACTGTACTTGACGAAAATTTTGCGGAATATGAAAAAAAGTGAAACCTTTTCCCATGCAAGTGTGTATTATTAGTGTAAAGGTCCTGAAAAGACCCTATGAAACGTTTCAAAAAGGAAGACAAAGCAATGACAGATGAAAAATTCCTGTGGGCATATGAGAAGTTCAGAAAAACGGTATATTCAGTCATATTCAGCTGTGTACGCAATACCGACGATGCTTCTGAGCTTTCTCAGGATACCTTTATGAGGTTATACACATACGACGGCGTTTTCGATTCGGATGAACATATAAAGGCGTGGCTCATCAGAGTTGCGATTAATATATGCAACAATCATTTCCGAAGCAAGAAATATCTGTCAGCTTCACCCATTCCTGAGGATCTGCCCTCGGATGAACAGCATGAGCTTGACGAGGTTATCGCAGAGGTAATGAAGCTGCCCGAAAAGTACAGGATACCGATACATCTCTTCTACTATGAGGAATACAGTGTCAGCGAGATAGCAAAGATTCTGGAGCTCCCCGAGGCTACAGTCAAGACAAGACTGAAAAGAGGCAGGGACAAGCTGAAAAAAACACTGAGAAAGGATGATTGGCTGTGAAAGATAACCGCTATAAAAAAGCTATGGACGTCGTATGTGATACACACTTCAATATATCGGCGGAAGAAATGCTTGAAAAGGCAAAGGCTTCTGCCGTCACAGAAAGGGATATCACCATGAAAAGATCAACTAAACGAAATATCATAGGCAAGCTTGTTGCTTCTGCCGCAGCTTGTCTGATCATCTCAGGCACAGCCGCATCAGCTATGGGCTACGGTCCGCTTGGCGACAGCTTCCGTAAATTCTTCGGCAACGACGAGACTACCGCAGAAATTATTGACGAGGGACACTACAGCGAGATAGATCAGGCGCAGACAGACGGACTATTCGATGTAGTGCTTGACTCGGTAACAGGCGATCAGTCCTCTCCGAAGCTGATTTTTGATGTCACTGTCAACGATGAGACTCTTGCCGCAAACAACGACAGGATACAACTTTTTGCCTATATTCTCAGTGAGGATTGCTACAATAACCGACTTGATGAATACGGTATGTGGGATGCTTACGGCGAAAGAGACCCCGAGGTCAGCAATTTGTATCATGTGTGCATGGACGGACCTGCCGCTTTCATGATAAACGAAGAGGAAGTAGTGGCAGCAGTAAAGCAGATATCATTCGACAGCGACCCGGTAAACAGAATATTCGACTATGATGTGGATATGGAGTACCGCTTCACAGTGCCGAAAAATGCACTGAAGGAGTCATATCAGGAGTTCTACACGGCTATGTATCTCAACAGCGGAAACATTGAATACAAGCTTAACCATGCGGAATACGGCTCTTACGAGTCTCTGTTTCAGTTCAATTTTGAGTTCCTCGGTACAGCCCTTGCAGGCGGCGAGACCGACTATTACAATGTATGCGATAAATTCGACGAGGACTGGCACAGATTCGCTAAAACCTTCGTGCTTACAGTTGACGGCACCGACTATACTCCTCAGGAACTGGGCTACAGCTACTGCGATACAGAGGGAGAGGCGTTTGAAGCAGGAACTTGCAGTACATGGATGACCTTCCCGGGAATAGACTATACCCGTGCAGAGAGCATCACTCTTACCGCAGGCGGAGAGGTTTATACTCTCAAATAATGCAGTTTTCAAGCGGCAATTGTGCCGCCTGAAAGACATACTATTATAACATGAAATGAGGTAATTACCATGAGAAAAACATTCAGAAGAAGCCTTGCAGCAGCCCTTTGCGCCGCAATGATGCTTAACCCCGTAACAACTGCCTATGCTTCACAGCACGAAGGCGGCATCCCAAGATCTCCCGAGATCACTGAGGAATACTTGCAGGATAAGATACCTGTACAGATATACGTATGGGAATGCTGCGCCGAAAAGGAAGAGGACGGCACGCTTTTCGTGGGAAGATCGCCCTATTTCAAATTCAGAGCAGATGTAAGCATTACCATAACCTCACCTGACGGAGAAGATGTAATTGATACCATAGAGCTGGGCGAATTCTACACAGGCACGGAACAGTCACTGCTATTCGGTATACCTACATCTATCAGGGATAAGTACAACGACAGCAGCAGATACAGGATATTCGTGAATATTGATCCAGTTGATCTGCCGGAGGATAAGGTCATGGTTGAGACAATTACTATGACTGCAACGGACAGCGTTTCCTTCGAGTATGATAACCAGAATGAGCTGAAAGGTGATATCGACATCACCATTGCTGAGAAGATAAGCGTGAAACAAAAGGGCGTTATCCACCTGAAAGCTCCTGAGAAAAGGGAATACCATATCGGCGAGGAGTTTGACATAACAGGCGGTAAGATAAGCGGCTTCGGCGAAATTTTCAATGAGAACGAACAGACATCCGAGGACTGGAGGATAGAGGAAAGAGAACTGACTATCGACGATCTCGATATATCAAATTTTGACAACACCAAAGCAGGAGAATACCTCATTACCGCAAAGCCGGTTGATCTCAATACAACTGATTGCAGCGTTTTCAGTGACATGATCGTGTATGACAGCTTCTATGTAACGGTAGTTGACGACAGCGCTCCCGAAACAACAGAACCTTCCCACGAAGAGCTGAAAAAGGGCGAGCAGTTCAGGCTGACCTTCAATAAGTTCGTATCCAATGATTATGACGAGGAGCTGCAAAACAATGTACTCAGGACCGAGGAACTGAAAGGTATGGAGTTTGACCTTGAATTTGATGTATTCCGCTACAGCGATGACGGATCCGAACGAGTAGATCATATGGATATGGGACATTTCACTATGGGTGATGCAAGCTCTATAACCATTACAATTCCTGACGAGATACTCAAAAAGTACAGCGATACGGACATATATCAGTGCGACTTCACGCTTACACCTACCAATCTCCCTGATGATAAGGTGCTCAGCGATTTCAGCTGTCTGAACAGCAGCGGATATTCCTATTACGCTTTTAGTCCCAGCTTCGGTGAGACAGTTTTCGATATCCTTGTAAGGGATAAAAAAACCTGCATCTCAGAAGGCAGTATAAGTCTTGAAGCTCCCGAAAAGGTAATATACAGGATCGGCGAGGAGCTTGACCTTACAGGTTCAAAGATAAGCGGCTGCGGCGGCTGCACTCTTAACGGAGATACAGTCCTCAAGTGGGATAACTTCGCTCATCAGCCCTCCATAGACGAGCTGGACGTTTCCGGGTTTGATAATACCAAGGCAGGTGAATACACTATCAGACCACTTAAAATGAATACCACTATCCCCTGCGACGAGACCGTAGACAAAATCAGCTACGGAAGCTTCACTGTAACAGTGGTCGATGACGAAAGCAGCGTATCGACAGTTCGTGGCGATGCAAATCTTGACAGAGATGTTAACATTTCAGATGCAGTCTGCATAATGCAGTGCATAGCAAATCCCGGTAAGTTCAGACTCAGCGAGCAGGCAAAGATAAATGCAGATATAACAGGCGATAACGACGGAGTGACTTCAAAGGATGCACTTGTGATACAGAAGTATATGCTGAAACTTATTGACGAGATAAAGTGATAACAGAACGATGTGAATCCATATGCTTATACAGCCAAAGTCCCTATTGCAGGGACTTTGGCTGTATTTTACTAATTTTTCGGCAGCTCAATAGTGTGTTATCTTGTACGCTACGGTTCGCCGAAACGCTGGTAATGAACGATCTCACGCTGTCTGAGGAAGCGGATAGGGTCACGTACGTCAGGATCATCGGCAAGTCTCAGGATGTTATCGTAGGTGGTTCTTGCCTTTTGTTCGGCAGCCATATTCTCGTTGAGATCGGTGATTATATCGCCTTTGGACTGAAAATACGCCGCTGTAAAAGGAACTCCCGAAGCAGCGACAGGGTATATGCCTGTGGTATGATCGACGAAATATGTGTCGAATCCGCTTGCTTTTATCTCATCGATGGAAAGGTCCTTGGTCAGCTGGTAGAGTATGGCCGAGATCATTTCCACATGGGCGAGTTCTTCGGTGCCGATATCAGTCAGCAGGCCTTTCACTTCGGGATAGGGCATGACATAGCGCTGATTGAGATATCTCAGCGATGCCGCAAGCTCGCCGTCGGGACCTCCAAGCTGTGAAATGATCACCTTAGCAAGCTTGGCGTTGGGTGTCTTGATATTAACGGGATACTGTAATTTTTTCTCATACTGCCACATAGATTATCTCCTTTCCCAGGGCCATGGGTCGTCTATCCAGTCCCAGTGCTGAGTATCATTGTTCAGTTCGGGCATAAGCGGACCGAAGCGCCGTGTATAGTCACTGACACACTTCTGCCTGAGAGCCTTATACTTCTCAAAAAGCGCAAGGCCTCGGCGGCAGTCAGGATGAGTGTCCAGGTAGAGATTCAGTTCCTTCAGTGCGAAATCGTACTCCTTTATCTTCCTGAGAAGCATTTTTCGTTCATTCAATATCTTCCGCCTCCTTTGCCGAATGGGAATACAAGGTCAGGGAAGAGTGTACCGCTTTCGAGGGCGTCTTCGCTGCTGTGGGCATCACCCCATTGCTGAAAGGGCACATAAGCCATAGCAAGCGGCATTTCCTTGGGAAGCCGTGAAGTTTCTGGGATTTCCGGTCTTCCGCTGCGCATATCTGTCACAGACAGGCTGTTTTCACGCTCATGCAGGATAAGCCCATCCATATCGTCAAAAAGTTCGAGTTTCATATGGAGTCCTCCTTTCTGTGCTGCGGAGAACAGGTGCAGAAGTTCTCCGCACACCACATTATATGCAGATAACATAAAATGCGTCACGGCAACAGCATTTACTTTTAAATAAATAATAAAAAACCGCCGAAGGCGGCATTCCGGGGTCAAGGGGGATGTTATCTCCCTTGCAGGGGGTGAATGAAGGGGGACAGCGTCCCCCTGACAAAGTAGTAAAGCAAGAGTAGCGATGCTTTACGGATGGTTTACAAGAATTATGAATCGCCCCAAAAAAGTAAATGCTGTTGTCCTGGAAAAAGCGTTAAGAATTATTGACTTTCCCACATTAATGTGGTATAATCTGAAAAAAAGAGAAGGTGGGAGGGAAATGGAAATACGCTTTGTGACGGAAAAAGACGACCTGAGAGAAATAAGCGGCATCTATGAAAAAAGCTGGAAGAAGACGTACAAAGGTATGCTTCCCAGCGGATATCTCAAACGCATCCCCGAGGGCAACTGGGCGGACAGGATCAACCGTTTTGGTTCACGGTCAATGGTAGTTGTCAGCGGTGACGAATATATCGGCACCATAAGCTTCGGGGCTTCACGCATATCTCAGTATGAGGGGCTTGGTGAGGTGTTTTCGCTGTATGTCCTTCCGCAGTACACGGGCAAGGGCATAGGCAAGCTTCTGATGGACAGGGCAGTAGCCGAGCTGAAAGCACTCGGATACAGCAGGATAATCCTCTTTGCACTTGACCGTAATCTCGTTGCAAGGCGGTTCTATGAGCGTTACGGCTACACTGCCAGCGGAGATATGATGAAGAAAAAGTTCGGACATAAAACAGTGACACAGGTGATGTACTTCCTTGACATTTGATGTATCTCATATAAAATAATACAGCCCCTTACAATGGTTTTGTAAGGGGCTGTAACTTGCCAAAAACTATTTCGTGATTCCGAGGGGAGTACTTGTTAAACAGCCGTGTGACATAGCTTCGCTCGTCACACTACCTTTCAGGAGAGGCTCTGCCTCTCCCCGTACCCCTCTCCGCAAGGGAGATAACATCTCCCAACGGTCGCCCGTACCCTCTGTCAGCTTCGCTGACATCTCCCTACACTGTAGGGAGTCACCCTTGACCCCGGAATGTGCGGCTGCGCCGCTTTTTATTGATATTTACAATATATCCGGCCATCAGTCAAGGAAGTCCTTGACCTTCTTGCTTCTGCTTGGGTGACGGAGCTTTCTGAGAGCCTTTGCTTCGATCTGACGGATACGCTCACGGGTTACGTCGAAACGCTGTCCAACTTCTTCGAGAGTGCGTGACTTGCCGTCCTCAAGGCCGAAACGAAGCTTCAGTACCTTAGCCTCACGGTCTGTAAGAGTTGAAAGCACTTCATTGAGCTGCTCCTTGAGGAGAGTGTGTGAAGCTGCCTCAGCAGGTGCAGGAGCGTCATCGTCAGGGATGAAGTCGCCGAGGTGGCTGTCTTCCTCCTCACCGATAGGAGTTTCGAGGGATACGGGGTCCTGAGCCACACGCATGATCTCACGAACCTTATCCACAGGCATATTCAGCTTGTCAGCGATCTCCTCAGGGCTTGGATCGTGGCCGTTTTCGTGGAGAAGCTGGCTGGATACCTTCTTTACCTTGGTAATGGTCTCAACCATATGAACAGGGATACGGATAGTTCTTGCCTGATCTGCGATAGCACGGGTGATAGCCTGACGGATCCACCATGTAGCGTATGTGGAGAACTTGAATCCCTTGGTGTAATCGAACTTTTCAACAGCCTTGATAAGACCCAGGTTACCTTCCTGGATGAGGTCGAGGAACTGCATACCTCTGCCCACATACTTCTTTGCAATGGAAACAACGAGACGGAGGTTAGCCTCTGAAAGACGCTTCTTTGCGTAGCGGTCGCCTTTGGCCATTCTCTGTGCAAGCTCGATCTCCTCCTCGGTTGTAAGAAGGGGAACACGTCCGATCTCCTTGAGGTAGATCTTTACAGGGTCATCGATAGCGATACCCTCGGTAGAAAGTGCCATTTCCAGGTCGTCGGTAAGGGCAGAGTCGAGACCGATTTTCAGGTCTGCGTCAAGGTTCATATCCTCTACGATCTCAATGTTGAGATTTTCGCAGTTATCATAGAAGGTATTGATCTGGTCAACGTCAAAATCCAGCTCTTCAAGTGCGTCGGTGATCTCTTTTGTTGTAAGCTTTCCGTTAGTTTTGCCCTGTTCCATGAGAGCTTCAATGGTGTTCTTTTTGTTTTCCATAAGAAAACCTCCTATTTTTTATTTTTTGATCTGAACTTGCTCATCAACTCATCGTCGCTGAGTGTCTCAGATGGTGTTGGCTTTGATTTTTTCAGTACCTCCGCACAGTCGAGGACGCCCTCGAATGTGATGGGGAGGTCATTGTTCTTAGCGGCTATTCCGCTTATTCTTCCCATTTCCTCCTGAGTAAATTCACCGTTCAGCATGAGAATGGTAAATTTGTCGGCGTCCCTCATTTTATCCAGCAGAGCCGAATATACTTTTTTATGGAAGGGCGTGACGAAGGAATCAGGCGGTATCGCCTTTTCCACGTCCTCCCATTCCTGGGGCCGTTTCAGAAGGTAGTATATTATCATTTCCTCGGCACGTGCTTCCTTGCGGTGGTTTACCGCTTCCGGGTTCACATCGTCCCTGACGAAATTTGTGTTTGCCTTGATATTGCGCCATTCGTTCTTTTTTGCGGAATAGCGGTTCTTTTTGAGCATATCGTCGATATGGCTTTTCAGCACCTGAACGGGGATATCGCACTTCTTGGAAGTACGGGAAATATAGACCTCACGCTCCAGTGCGGATTCTATGCCTGCCAGTACCTTTGAGGTACGCTTCAGCAGTTCCACACGCCCCATTTCCGAAGAAAGGTCAAGGCCGTCCTCACACTTGTCAAGCATGAAATCGATGGCATCGTCTGAGCCGTCAAGGAGCAGACGGAATCGGTTCACGCCGAATTTTTTTATGTACTCATCGGGGTCTTTGGCGCCTTCCATGTGGATTATCTTGGTTTGCAGTCCCACATCGGCGAAGTGGTTGATTGCTTTCTGAGTGGCTTTCTGACCTGCGCCGTCGCTGTCGTAAGCGATTATGACTTCCTCGGCATAATGGCTGATGAGCCTTGCCTGGTCTGGCGTTATAGCGGTGCCGAGAGTGGCGACAACATTGTCGAAGCCTGCCTGATTCACAGCGATAACGTCCATGTAGCCCTCGCAGAGGATCAGACGCTTGGTGTTGGCGTTCTTGGCGAAATTCATGGAGAACAGGTTGGAGCCTTTGTCGAATACGGGAGTTGCGCCTGTATTCAGGTACTTCGGCTTGGAATCGTCAAGCACACGCCCTCCGAATCCGATGATATTTCCACGCATATCAACTATGGGGAACATCACACGCTTTCGGAACATATCAAAGGTGCGGCCGTTTTTTTGGCCTCCCAGCCACGCATCGGCTATCTCGTCATCGGTGTAGCCTTTGGACTTCAGATGGTCGGTGAGAAAATTCCACGAATCGGGAGCGTAGCCAAGACCGTATTTCTTGATGGTCTGCGGAGTCAGCTTGCGGTCTGCGAAATACTTCAGCCCCGAC
Source organism: Ruminococcus flavefaciens FD-1 (assembly GCA_000174895.1). Taxonomy (GTDB): domain Bacteria; phylum Bacillota; class Clostridia; order Oscillospirales; family Ruminococcaceae; genus Ruminococcus; species Ruminococcus flavefaciens_A. The sequence goes on along the minus strand of ACOK01000109.1, from coordinate 32,717 downwards.
TTGTCGCTGCCTTTGAAAAGGTTGGTATAATAGAGATTTGCGGCAATGCGGTTCATCTCATATATACGTGTCTTGCGCTTGGCGTAGGAGCTGTCCCGGTTATTTCTTTCGGGAACTTCTATCCCCGAGCGCTGGGCGAGAAGCTTGACCGCCTCCATGAAGTCGAGATTCTCTATCTTCATGGTGAAGGTGATAACATCTCCTCCTGCGCCGCATCCGAAGCAGTAGAAGCTCTGAGTCTCGGTAAAAACTGTACATGACGGTGTTTTTTCCGAATGGAACGGACATGAACAGACGTAATTCCGTCCACGGCGGATAAGGTTGACATAGGACCCCATGACAGTTTCAATTGGATTGGCATTTCTCAGAGTATAGAGAAATTCATCGTCTCGGGGCATAGCCTTACCTCCTATTTCCAGAATTTCGGGACGAAAAGCTCAGTGTAAAGGTCCACAGCGTAGCTGTCGCTCATGCCTGATATGTAGTCGCATACGGCACGGTCGGCATCGGAAGTCTCCATGATAGAACGGTACTCCTCCGGGAGGAGACGGCTGTTCTCGATGAAGTAGGCATAAAGCTTGCGGACGAGCCGCTCCGCCTTTTCTTCCTCCTGCTTTGCGGCAGGATTGGTGTAGACTCTCTCAAACATGAATTTTCTCAGTTTGTCGTGAGCAGTGCGTATATCGGGCTCAAAATCTATATTTTCGCATCCGTGCCCGATAACGGAAGCGATAAGACTGGTTATCCTTTTGGTTTTGGTATCGCCCAGCACTTCCACGCAGTCCTCAGGGAGCTCGTCACCGTGGAGTATGCCTGCACGGATGGAGTCCTCGATATCATGGTTTATGTAGGCGATGGTGTCGGCAAGACGGACGATATTGCCTTCCTTTGTCTCAGCAGTCATATTGGTATGGCACTTTATGCCGTCCCTGACAGCATGAGTGAGGTTCAGTCCCTTGCCCTTTTTTTCCAGACATTCCACGACTCTGACGCTCTGGAGATAGTGCCTGAATCCATGGGGACAAATCTCATTGAGCACCTTCTCGCCGCAATGGCCGAAAGGGGAATGCCCTAAGTCATGGCCGAGAGCGATAGCCTCTGTCAGGTCCTCATTCAGTCCCATGCCTCTGGCCATAGTCCTTGCTATCTGAGATACTTCAAGGGTATGGGTAAGGCGTGTACGGTAGTGGTCGCCGACGGGAGAGAGGAAAACCTGAGTTTTACGCTTCAGTCTGCGGAATGAGTTGCAGTGGAGTATGCGGTCACGGTCACGCTGGAATTCGGTGCGGTAAGGGCAAGGCTCGTCCTCACGCTCACGCCTTGTGGCAGCAGCATCCGTGCTTTTGCAGGCGTACTCACAGAGAATATATTTCTCAGCGCTTTCGATTTTTTCACGTACATTCACTGATATCACTCCTTCCGGGATTCAGTTGCGGAACAGGCTTTTCTGCGGAAGTATGTCATCGCCGCTTACAAAAGTAAGAGCGATCCCTTGCGGTGATGTGGGCTGTAATTGGAATGTGTAGGTGCATTTCCCGAACAGCAGTACACCTTCGGTGCTGTCGTTTGCGGGATATGCGGCTGTACCTTCAATGGTAAAAGCGGATGTCTCATATCTGACCTTGCCGCCGCCCTCAAAGGTAAGCTGAGGAATATCAAAGGTGCCACGGTCGGTATAGGTTTTCCAGACGGTATCGTGGAGAAGCTCATTGTCGGTGCAGGTATATTCGGTAATATCAGCGGAGACAGTGGTCTGAACTGCCGATACGGCTGTAGTTTCCGTGACGGCAGCCGCTTCAGGGATTACAGAAATTTCCGAAACTGACGGAGAGTCAGCGCATGACGAAAGAAAAGCAACAGCACATAAGGCTGAAGCGGTCAGAAATCTTCTCATGGCAATACCTCCCGAAAAAAGCTTCTTATATACTTATACTCCCGAAAACTTGAAATACCTTTAATTTATTTTGCAACCGAGGAAAAATCCTCAAATAGTTCACCTTTATCATCAATTTCAACGCTGCCGTTGGTGATCTCCACCAGTTCTTTCCTGAGAGCATCAAGCTTTTCGGAGAGGACCAGCACCTCCAGCTTTACATCGTCGGCGAAATCCGAGCTGACAGTGATGGTATCGAAATTCGGCAGGATGTAGGATATCTTGCCGTACATACCGTAGTCTGAGGATATGGAAATGCGGTGACACAGGCACATATTCATGGTATGTGCTGCGTCGCAGGCAAGAGCGGCAGCATGGGAGTAAGCACGTACCAGTCCGCCTCCGCCGAGGAGGATGCCGCCGAAGTAGCGGGTGACCACCACGCAAACATCGGTAAGTCCACGCTTTTGCAGTACATCAAGCACAGGGACGCCTGCGGTGCCCTGAGGCTCGCCGTCGTCGGAATATCGGGAAATATTGTCCTGACGGAGGATGTAGGCATAGACGTTATGCTTAGCCTTGCGGTGCTTTGCCTTGATAGTATTTATGAATTCAACGGCCTCGTCGTTGGTCCTGACGGGAGCGATATAGCCGATGAATTCGGATCTTTTTTCGATGAATGAGGCTTCAGCGGCCTCTGATACTGTGAAATAGTTCATAGTTTTTGTATAGGAAAGTGGAAAAAAGCCGCTCATGAGAGCGGCTGATATCATTACTTATCGAGATTGAAACGCTTCTTGAATCTGTCAACACGTCCGCCTGTATCAACAAGCTTCTGCTTTCCGGTATAGAACGGATGGCACTTTGAGCAGATTTCAACCTTGATATTCTCCTTTGTAGACATAGTCTCGATCACGTTACCGCAGTGGCAGGTAATTGTGGTCTTTACAAAGTTAGGATGGATTCCCTCTTTCACGATTGTCACCTCTTTCACAGATTTTCTTGTATCCGTGCAGCCCATCAGTTCCTTTAGACAGTAGTGCAGTTATACATTGCAAGAAATATTATATCATACGGATCTGACTTTGTCAATAGCGGATGATATATTATTTTTATTTAACTTTAGCGACCTTATATCCGTCGATATCGTAGACCTTTACGCTGTCGGTTTCTTCTACTGCGTCTTCCTCGTCGAAGAACACGTAAAGTACGTCCTTGCGGCCTTTTCCTGTTTTCAGCTTCTCGTATTCGTTAGCAGCGTATTCCTTGACGGAAGCGAGGTCCATACGTGCAAGGTAGAAACTGCTGAGAGCCATATGCTTTTCTGCGGCCATCTGAGCAAAATCAAAGTACATCTGCATATACAGGCCGTAAGCGTCCTTCATGGGGAGGAAGATTATCTCCTTTGTGTCCTTTGTGAGTTCGTCCCATTTCTCGTCCTTGAGAGCGTACTCATATGCAGGGGGCTGACCATACTGGCTGTGGAGTATCCTGCACCAGTCACGGATGTCCATGCCCTGGATAAGGAAGCACAGTGCAGCAGCGGCAATGGCGGTCTTTTTGTTAAGCTTTGAGATAAGTCCCAGAGAAGCGGTAATGATAAGTACACCGGGCACCCAGATGAAGCGTCCCGATGCACGGAAAATGCTGAGACATCCTCTTACAAGATAGGGGAGCGGTATCTCCAGAAGCAGCCTGCCGTTGAGGGTTATCCTGTTGCTGACAGCCCAGCAGAAGCTGACCATGAATACCACTGCGAATGCAAGAATTTCAACGTTGTACTTCTTTATGAGCGCTTTAGCGGCGCTGAAGAAGCTGCCTTCCTTCTTTTCGATAAGGCTGAAAAGAACGATGAGTGCAAGAATGGTACAGACGAGCATTCCAAGACCCAGATAGCCGAATCCCTCGCCCTGTCCGTCGAAGCTGTTGAGTGGGAGGAGGAACTTGGACAGTCCACGGCTGTCGAAGAATGTGTTGAGGTTTGAAGCGTAGAAGCCGAAACCTCCGTCAGTGTAGCCGCCCTGTCCGTAGAATGCGCCGATAACGAACATTATCAGCAGAGTTGAGGCGACAGATGAAACGAATACGGCGATGGCTTTTTTCAGCTTCTTGTCTCTGAAAACAGTGAGTATCACGTAGCCCATCATGACCATGTACACCATCGGCACGAAGTAGGTGTGGATGAGTACCGCCAGCATACAGTTGACGGACCAGAGTATCATCGGAGTGAATTTGTGCTTGTACTCCTTTTTGTGGTCCATGCAGAGTATCATTGCGAGAATGAAAAGCCATATCGCACCGAGGGAATTGTGGTGAGTGATACGGTTTATGGACGGCGGAAATGCCGCATAGAATAGCGAACCTATCGATGTGAAGATGAGATCGGGCTTTATTCTGTGGAGAAGTGAAGCACCGAATCCTCCGTTCAGGGCAAAGCAGATAACTCCCCATAAACCGAGAAACTGGAAATTGTGTGGGAGTATCGGTGAGAGTATCTTGAATATAACTCCGAAAAGCGGGATGGAATCCGAGTACATACAGGATACGGCACCGTCACAGGTAAGTCCCTGAGTGAGGCCGATGGGGAATGTCCACGGGGAATTCCTGTAGAATACCCATCCAAGGTGGTGCTGTGTGGCGTCGCCTGTGTAGGCGAATATCCAGTCGGTGTTGGTGGGGGATATCATTGATGCACCGAATATTACGATAAATACGACAGCGCCAAGTATGGCGCCTATGAGAAATGCGGGGAAATGCTGTGTTTTCTTTTCAGTCATTGTTTTACTCCGTTTTGTTCGTTGTGGCAATGAAAAGGCGGATAAAATATCCGCCTTGGTGATTATTTCATGCTCTGTGTGAAGTCGTTGTATATCTTCTGCTCGATCACTTCAGCTTCCTCACGGGAAGGAGCCTTTGCAGTGATGTATGTCTTGATCTTCGGCTCAGTACCTGATGGACGGATTATAGCCTTGCAGCCGTTCTCCAGATAGAAAGCGAGAACGTTTGACTTAGGAAGTGTGAGCTCAGTTGTCTCGCCTGTGAGGATGTTCTTTGAAGTGCTTGCCTTGTAGTCCTCGAAGCGCTCTACCTTGAGTCCGCCGATCTCAGCAGGATGGTTGTTCCTGAGGTCGGACATGATCTCCTCCATGCGCTTCATACCCTGAGCACCCTCAAACTCGAAGCTGTAGAGAGTCTGGAGGAACATACCGTACTTCTTGTACATATTCTCTCTTGCCTGCATAAGGGAAATGCCCTGTGTGCGGTAGTATGCAGCCATTTCGCAGATGAGCATGGAAGCGTTTACAGCGTCCTTGTCACGTACATAGCTGCCTGAGAGATAGCCGTAGCTTTCCTCGTAGCCGAATATATAGCGATCCTCTTCGCCCTTGGCTTCGAGGAGACCGATCTGCTCACCGATGAACTTGAAGCCTGTGAGAACTTCACGGATCTCAACGCCGTAAGCCTTACCGATGAGGTTAACGATGTCTGTAGTAACGATAGTCTTTACTGCAACAGGATTTTTCGGCATAGTGCCCTTCTTAGTTCTCTGGTCGCAGATATATTCAAGAAGCATAGCTCCGACTTCGTTTCCTGTGAAGAGAGCGAATCCGCCCTTTCCGTCGGGAACAGCGATACCTACACGGTCGCAGTCGGGGTCTGTAGCAAGGAGAAGATCAGGCTGCACCTTTTCGCAGTAATCCAGAGCAACCTTGAGAGCTTCACGTATCTCAGGGTTAGGATATGGGCAGGTAGTGAAGTTGCCGTCAGGATTCTCCTGTTCCTTTACGATAGTAACATCTGTGATGCCGAGGCGCTTGAGTATCTCACGGACGGGCTTGTTGCCTGTGCCGTTAAGAGGAGTGAATACCACCTTAAGACCGCTTGAAGCGCAGAGGTCGGTATTGATGCCCTCAGCAAGAACGTGCTTGTAGAAGTCTTCGATAACTTCGTCGCCGATATATGAGATATTGCCCTTAGCCAGTTCCTCATCGAAGTTGCTGTGCTTTACGCCTGTGAACATATCGAGAGAATTGATCTTGTCGATGATGATCTCAGCACCTCTGAGAGTGATCTGGCAGCCATCCTCACCGTAAGCCTTGTAACCGTTGTACTTGGCAGGGTTATGGCTTGCAGTTACCATGATACCGCCCTGGCACTTCAGTGCACGTACAGCGAAAGAAAGGCATGGAGTAGGCATGAGCTCCTTGTAGATATGTACCTTGATTCCGTTTGCTGCTAATACTTCAGCGGCAGCCTTTGAAAATACGTCGCTCTTTATACGGCTGTCGTAGGAAATTGCAACACTGGGGTTCTTGTATTCCTGATTGAGGTAGTCAGCAAAGCCCTGAGTAGCTCTTCTGACGGTGTAGATATTCATTCGGTTAGTGCCTGCACCGATAACACCTCTGAGACCACCGGTACCAAATTCCAGGTTACGGTAGAATCTATCAGATATAGCCTCATTGTCCCCCTCGATCTCTGCGAGCTCCTTCTGAAGATCAGGATCTTCTGAAGCGTTCTCGCACCAGAGGCTGTAAAGTTCAGTTTCTGTCATAATAATACCTCCCAATCCAAATATACAATCATTATAACACATTTTTCCTGCTTTGAAAAGTCCCTTTTCAGCTTTGTAACAAATTTTTATATTTTAATAAATTAAGAATTTGCGGTAAAAGGCTTTATTTCGAGAAAAGTGTGCGAAAAAGAAGAATCTGACCGGTAGTCCTGTTGCAAAAATTGCGGTGCGATTTTTCAACAGTTGTTATTTATTTGCGGTATTTTGTTAGAGAATTATAACTAAAATGCTGTTTGTGCAATAAAAATGAACATTGGTCACTTTCTTTCCCGAAGCAAAAAAGCCACGGTCTAACCGTGGCACTCATATAGAAGCTTTATACGCATTTATCGGGGGAAAACCTTTCTGAGGAAAGGTTCTTCCCCGTACCCCCTTTCCAAAGACTTTTAATAAAATTTTTGCCCATTATAGGGCGCACACAAGTAAAGTAAGAATTTTTTCATTTCTTTCAAGTGCGCCCTATAATGGGCAAAAATTAATACTGAAAGTTTTAGGAAGGGAGTTTGAGGGAGAACCCTTTTTCAAAAGGGTTTCCCTCAATAGACTCGTGTAAAAACTTCTGTAAGAGTACCGAGATTATGCCGTGGCTTTAAAGTTATTCTTATCAATCACCGAAAGATACACCGATATCACGTGCAGCGATAACGAGGTGGCTTTCAACATCGACAAACTTTGTCTTGCCTGCAATATCTGCAAGCTTGTTGGAAGTGATCTTGTTGCCGATCTTTGCAACTGTGCGGCCGTACTTCTCCTGAGCGATGAGGTAAGCAGCGTGAACACCGAACTGTGTGGAAAGTACACGGTCATAAGCGCTGGGAGCGCCGCCACGGAGCATATGTCCGGGAACGCATACTCTTGCTTCCATGCCTGTGTTAGCCTGTATCTGAGCGGCAATGCGGCTTGTAGCAGTTATGATACCTGCCTCTGCACGCTTCTTTGCACGTTCCTTCTTTTTCATCTTAGCTTCATTGATATCGAATGCGCCTTCAGCAACTGCCAGAATTGAGAAGGTCTTGCCTGATGCACTTCTTGCCATTACCGAGTCGCAAATCTTGTCGATATCGTAAGGTATCTCAGGGATAATGATAACATCAGCACCGCCGGCGATACCTGCGTTAAGAGTGAGCCATCCGGCCTTGTTGCCCATGATCTCACAAACGAGGATTCGTGAGTGGCTTGCGGCTGTGGTGTGGAGACGGTCGATAACGTCTGTTGCGATATCAACAGCTGTGTGGAAGCCGAAAGTAACGTCTGTGCCGTAGATGTCATTGTCGATGGTCTTTGGGAGACCGATAACGTTGAGGCCTTCGTCTGAGAGGAGCTTAGAAGTCTTGTGAGTGCCGTTTCCGCCGAGGGTGAGGAGACAGTCCAGTTTCTGCTTTTTGTAGGTCTCCTTCATGTTCTTGACCTTGTCCACGTTGTCTTCGCCGATGACCTGCATCATCTTGAATGGCTGACGCTTTGTGCCGAAGATGGTTCCGCCCTGGGTGAGGATGCCTGAGAAAGCAGACGGAGCCATGTCCTTGCAGAGGTTGTTGATGAGACCGTAATAGCCGTTGGAAATTCCGACGATCTCAACATTTTCCTCGCCGAAACGTTCGTAGCAGGCCTTTGCAACGCCTCTTATGGTAGCGTTGAGTCCGGGGCAGTCGCCTCCGCTTGTGAGTATTCCGATTCTTCTTTTCATGTGTGATACCTCCGTTTGCATCTTGCTGTGTACGCCTAATACACAGCAGATGTTTTATATTTTAGCATTTTCTTCAAAGAATTTCTGTATATCAGAGGGCGGCATCGGCTTTCCGTAGAGGTAGCCCTGAGCATAGTCACATCCTGCCATTCTGAGAATGGATTCCTGTACCTGGTTCTCTATGCCTTCTGCAATTGTTTCTATTTTCTTGGATTTAGCGATACGGATGACAGCCGAAACTATCTCGTATGCGATATTGTCGTGTTCGATATCGGTAATGAATGAACGATCCAGCTTCAGAAGCGTGATGGGGAGCGTCTGGAGGTAACTCAGTGAAGAGTAACCTGTACCGAAGTCGTCCATCGCCAGTTTTACGCCGAGTTCACGAAGCTTGTTCATCTGCGAGATAGCGAAGTTCACATCGCTGAGCGCAAGAGTTTCGGTGAGTTCGACTTCCAGCCACTGCGCATCCAGTCCCGATTTTGCCAGCGCCTCGAAGACCTTGTCCTTCAGATCGGTCTGGTAGAAGTCGGTGGAAGCGAAATTGATGGACATTACGATATTCGGGTAGCCCATTTTCTGCCACATCTTGTTCTGGCGGCAGCCTTCATTGAGAACGAAATCGCTTATCTTGCCGATAAGGTGTGAGTTCTCGGCGATAGGCACGAACACATCAGGGCTGATGATGGTGCCGTCGGGCTTTATCCATCTGATAAGTGCCTCGACGCCCATGATCTTGCCTGTTGCAAGGTCTATCTTAGGCTGGTAGAACAGATGCAGTTCGTTCTTCTCAATGGCGAGAGCGAGAGCCTTTTCCATTTCGGTATTGCCGATGATGGAGTCGTGCATACTCGGCTCATAAGCACATATACAGCCCTGCGAACCGCTTGCGGACTTGAGGGCGAATTCGGCATGGTCGAGGATGTCACGGAAGGACTTTCCGTCTCTCGGGAGCATTGAATATCCTGCCGAACAGCTCAGATTGATGGATGAGAGCTGATCCACGGCAAGGCGTGCGAATTCTTCCTAAATGGACTTTACTGTGCGGACGGGCAGATCGTCATCTCCGTAGTCACGGAGGATGAGGGCGAAATTATCGCCGCTGATACGTGCTGCAAGGCCGCCCGGAGTAACGAATTTATACAGGATATGGGCAAAATTCTTGAGTATGGTGTTGCCGTTTTCGTAACCGCAGGTATCGTTGATGATGTGGAAGCGGTCGATATCCAGAACGATTATCCAGAAGTTGTAATGCAGCAGCTTGCTGGAATCGTAGATGGAAGTACCTTCCTTCAGCAGTTTATTGCGGTTTGCGATCTCTGTGACCTCATCAATGTAGGCGAGGCGCTCGATGCGGAGATCCTTTTCGTGCTCGTCTGTGACATCGAGGATAGCTCCTCCGAAGAGGGGGAGAGTGTTGTCGGTGGCTTCGATGGACTTATAGCGGTAGGAGTACCATCTGTAAGCGCCGTCTGCCGATTTTATGCGCATTTCAACGCTTCTGACTTCCTTGCTGTCCATAGACATGAGCGCACCGTCGAATATCATGCGGTCATTGGGATGGATCAGTGAGCGGAACTGTGCGGCAGTAAGGCTGCTTGATTTGAGACCAAGCATCTTTACGGTCTCGGGTGAAGCACGGTAGTTTCTTCTGTCGACGCTCATGAGAACGCCGATCTCGGCAAGCTCCATTGAGGAGTTGAAGAAGTCGTTGGCGCTTGCAAGGTTTACTTTCATTTTTTTCAGCTCAGTCAGGTTGAAGCCTGTGCTGACGTGGAGTGTGCTCTTTTTGTTTCTTCTGACAAGGGAAGTGCTCCATGCGATGGATACCATGGAGGTGTCTGCGCCTTTGAAGTGTGCCTCATATGAACGGCTGTCGGCGATTTCCTTCAATATATTCTCATCGGGTTCGCTGATGCCGAATGCTCTCCATACAGCTGCTTTATGATCCGAAGCTGTATCGGGGAGACCGAGAAGTTCACGGAGTTTCTTATTTATAAAGACATATGAGAAATCGTCAGCCCATATGATCATTTCCGTGTTCATGTTTTCAGCGATCTTGATTATATTTTCCTCGTTGACATAATTTTTCTTCATCATGATATTGCTTATGATACCGAGGATAATGGTAGCGAAAACGAGAGTTGATATATATGTTATCAATGCCGTGACAACGTGTTCAGGGCAGAGGAAACAGAATAGAATAACAAGAGCGGTAGCTGCAACTATTATAAGTGCAGCCGCAACGGGGTTGCCTCTTTTTATAGCGACCGCCTCCTTCCGGATAAATTTACACTAATTACATTATAGCAAAAACAACTATAAATGTCAATGAAAATTTACTTTTTGAATGCAGTTTTGATAAAATTGACGGAAATTTACAATAAAATTTCACATTATCTACACTTTAAGGGTGTATTATGTTATAATGAATTATAAAGAAACAGAACGGCGCACTGGTTGGAAAAGCCCGTAATACGTCATATGCAGGACTTACCCGAAGCTGTCTGACTGTGGCCGGAGAAAAATGGAGGAGTGTAAAATATGGCACATATTTTAGTAGTTGACGATGAAGTGAATATCCGCAAAGTCGTCAGAGAATATGCTGAATTTGAAGGATACGAAGTGACGGAAGCTGAAAACGGAATGGAGGCTGTGAACCTCTGCCATGACAATGACTATGACCTTATCATCATGGATGTCATGATGCCTCGTCTTGACGGCTATTCCGCCTGCAAGGAGATACATAAGAGCAAGAACATCCCTGTTATCATGCTTTCGGCAAGAGGTGAGGAGTACGACAAGCTCTTCGGCTTTGAGATCGGCGTTGACGATTACGTTGTAAAGCCGTTCTCACCAAAGGAGCTTATGGCGAGAGTAAAGGTCGTTCTCAAGAGAAGCGCAAGACAGGAAAGTGATGCACAGCTCGACAAATATGTTTTCGAGGGCCTTGAAGTCGATATCTCGGGAAGAGAAGTATATGTTAACGGCGAAAAGGCTTCCATGACTCCCAAGGAGTATGACCTCCTTTTCTATCTTGTGAAGAACAAGAACATCGCTCTTACACGTGACAAGCTTCTTGAAGAAGTGTGGGGATACGACTTCTTCGGCGATGACAGAACTGTTGATACACACATTAAAATGCTGAGAAACAGCCTCGGTGAATACAGGAAATTCATCGTTACTCTGAGAGGAATGGGATACAAGTTTGAAGCTTAAAAAAATCGGCAGCACCAAGAACAGGCTGCCGCTGAGATTCAAGGTATGGATATACTTTGTGCTGTTTACCCTTATGGTATTCCTGCTTCTGTGGGTTTGTCAGATCTTCTTCCTTGAGAATTTCTACGAGCGCATGAAGGTGAGAGGCACTTCTGCCTGCGCCGCCCAGATAACGGAAGCTTATACCAATATAATGGATAAGGACTTTTACGATGAAGTTTCGGAAATAGCGCAGAAGAATGATTTCTGCGTCGAGATCCTGGACCGTCACTGCCGCTCACGCTATTCCGCCGAGGTACTCGGTGACTGCATAATCCACGGCAGAGAGAATATGACGTTCAAGTATGTTCAGGATATCAGCAATGCCCCGGGACACATTATAAAAGACATGGTGAAGAATCCACGCAGCGGATATGATATGCTGCTGTACGGCTGCACTCTCGGTGACCCGGAACGCCCTGACGGCTATCTGCTCATCAATTCAGCCCTCGTTCCCGTAGGATCGACTGCTGACATCATCAAGCAGCAGCTGATGCTGATCACGATAATCCTTATAATAGCGGCGTTTTTCATATCAATGCTGCTGTCCGAGCATCTTTCACGTCCTATCGACAATATCACAAAATCTGCGGAAAAACTGGCGAAAGGCGACTTCAACACCAAGTTCGAGGGCAAGGGCTATCTGGAGGCGAAAAAGCTGGCGGATACACTGACATACGCCGAAAAGGAACTCTCACGTGTTGATACCATGCAGAGGGATCTCATAGCTAATGTCTCCCACGACCTGAGAACTCCGCTTACCATGGTCAAGGCCTATGCTGAGATGATACGTGACCTTTCGGGAGATAATCCTGCGAAGCGAAACGAACACCTTGACATAATCATAAACGAGACCGACCGCCTTGCACTGCTGGTTAACGATATCCTTGACCTTTCAAAGCTTGAAAGCGGAAAGCAGGAACTGAGCCGATCCGAATTCGGCATATGCTCGAAGCTCAGTGAGATCATCGACAGATTTGCGGGAATATCCGAGAAAAAAGGCTACAGCATCGAGTTTACTCCCGATGAGGAGAGAATGGTGCGCTGCGATGTGGTAAAGATCGAACAGGTCATCTACAATCTTATCAACAACGCCATCAATTATACCGGCGATGACAAGAAGGTCTTCGTCCGTCAGATCAACCAGCCCGACGGTGTTCTTATCGAAATCGAGGATACGGGACAGGGAATCGAGGAGGACAAGATCAAGCTTATCTTCGACAAGTACTACCGCTCCGAGAATCACAAGCGTGAGGTGGTCGGTACCGGTCTGGGACTTTCCATAGTCAAGGCTGTGCTGAAACTTCACGACTATGACTACGGAGTAAAAAGCAAACTTGGCCATGGATCTACGTTCTGGTTCAAGATAAGTGATGTTGTGGAAAAATGACAGGAACTTGTCAAAGGGTTACATGAACCGTTGATAGGTGTATAAATCCTTAAAAATTCTACGGTTGGTGAATGTTTTCAGTGAAAAAAACTGCTGGTTGTGCAAAGTGTACAATGATAGACGGAATATCACGAATTTTTTCTACCGAGGAATTTACCGGATTTTCACAAAATATACATAAAGTTATGTTATACTATAGATGCTGAGGGAAAGATACCCCACAGCTGATTTTCATGGTAGTTTAATGTTTACCCCAACACTAAACTATTAAATCCCCAATAATCCCTATATCATGGCAGATGAGCTTCCTTAAACGGAGGCTCATTTGTTGTCCGGACATAAATCGTATTAACCATGTGCAACGTCCGGGTATCTCCTGTATTTCGCCAAATCCACTCTTTTGTGAAATTTTATGTTGACAAATGGTGAACGATGGTGTATAATACAAACATACCTTATCAAGAGCGGCGGAGGAAACAGGTCCTGTGAAGCCCGGCAACCTGACTATTTCGGTCAAGGTGCTAATTCCTGCGGTTTATCCGGAAGATGAGGATTTTTATCAAAAATCAAAGCGTTCCGAATAGGAGCGCTTTTTTTAATTACAGGAGGTATAATATGAGTAAGATTTTCTTTACATCAGAGTCAGTTACAGAGGGACACCCCGATAAGATCTGCGACCAGATCTCGGATGCAGTCCTTGACGCAATACTTGAACAGGATAAAATGGGCAGAGTTGCCTGCGAGACCTGCGTTACAACAGGCCTTGTAATGTGTATGGGTGAGATCTCCACAACAGCTTCAGTGGATATCCCGAAGATAGCAAGACAGGTCATCGCTGATATCGGCTACGACCGTGCAAAGTACGGCTTCGATGCTCATACCTGCGCTGTTATGACTACAATAGATGAGCAGTCTCCCGACATCGCAATGGGCGTAAACGAGGCTTTCGAGTACAGAGAAGAGGATAACGAGTCTGACGGCCTTTCAAACGGCGCAGGCGATCAGGGTATCATGTTCGGTTATGCCTGCAATGAGACTCCCGAACTTATGCCTCTGCCTATCTCACTGGCTCACAAGCTTGCTCTCAAGCTTACAGAAGTACGCAAGGACGGCACTCTCCGTTATCTCCGTCCCGACGGAAAGTCACAGGTAACCGTTGAGTACGACGACGGCAAGCCCGTAAGAGTTGACGCTGTTGTTGTATCATCTCAGCATTCCGCAGATGTTACCCTTGAGCAGGTGCGCAAGGATATCGAAGAACTGGTTATCAAGGCAGTTATCCCTGCTGACCTCATGGACGAGAATACAAAGTTCTTCATCAATCCTACAGGACGTTTCGTTGTGGGCGGACCTCAGGGCGACAGCGGTCTTACAGGACGTAAGATCATTGTTGATACATACGGCGGATACTCACGTCACGGCGGCGGAGCATTCAGCGGTAAGGACCCGACAAAGGTTGACAGAAGCGCTGCTTACGCTGCAAGATATATCGCTAAGAACATCGTTGCCGCAGGTCTTGCTGACAAGGCTGAGGTCCAGCTTTCATACGCTATCGGCGTTGCTAAGCCTATCTCTATCCTCGTTGATACTTTCGGCACAGGCAAGGTGGATGAGGATAAGCTTTCAGAGGCTGTATCAAAGGTATTTGACCTCCGTCCTACAGCTATCATCAAGATGCTCGACCTGAGAAAGCCTCAGTACAGACAGCTGGCAGCTTACGGTCACATGGGCCGTGAAGACCTGGGTGTTGCATGGGAGAAGACAGACCGTGTTGACGCTCTCAGGGCTGCACTGGCATAAGGAGTTATTACTATGGATAAGCTTAAAAACTATGCGCAGATCAGGTTCACAAATGCGGTGCTGATAGATATTTTCAGCCACTACGCTGACAATTCCGCTATGGCGGAGTTCGTATCTGCTGACGGATCGGTGGATATCCGCTTTCGGGTGGAGCCGCCCCTTGATCCGCCTAAGAATGCCGAACAGGTACTGAGCCTGATGTTTGCACTGTTTGAGAGCAACGCTGACAGCACTATGGGAAGGACGTATATGTCACATCAGAAGGAGATACTTCGTGAGACGATGCTCCGGCTGTCCCATGTTCTTGAAAGTTTCAGCGATATAAAAATGTCCATTAATACATCAGTTCCCGTGGCAGGAGATCCCGGCAAGGAGATCGAATCCCACACGGCATTCACGCTCACAAGGAGCAAGACATCGCGTACAGAGACAAAAAACAATATTTAAGGCAACATATCAAGCCTGTCAGGAAAACAATTTCCCTGACAGGCTTTGTGTGCGTTATGGAGAGGTATTACTATTTGTTGATTTTAAGTCGATTATTACGTTTTCGAGTAAGGAGCGCCATATGAAAAGTATACGTAATGTCCTGAGCAGACTTGACGAAATATTCAGTGCGGACGAGCTGCCGTTCCATAAGGATAAAAAGCCGACAGAGCCGGCTGAGCGTATCAGTTTTGAGGGCTTCTGGAAGGAGAATTTCAGCGCTGAGGCTATAAAGCTGAAGTGGAACGAGTGGCGTGAAAGCTATTCGGGAAACGGCGAAGCTGCTAAGAAAAAGAGAAAGCTTGCAGGATTCAGGGCTGTTCTCATGGGCATTTCGGTTATCCTGGCACTGCTTTCCACGCTGATCTCCGAATACTATTTCCAGCTCAACGGTTCAGGCATTCCACGTAAATTTGTGCCTTTCAGCGAAATTATGGGCAAGGGAATGACAGTTCAGGCGGTGAGCGGAGACGCCTCCGGCTTTGAAAAAGCAGTCTCAGATGCGATCGATGCCGCTGAGCGTGACACAAGAGCTGAGAAGTACGTGATAGATGTACCGTTCTATTCGCAGAAGGAGTATCCCACAGGCTGCGAACTGGTCAGCACTTCCATGCTGCTGGCATACTATGGTATCGACATAACCGCCGACGAGATAGTCAAGGATGGCTATATCAAGACGAAAGAGGTATACCTTGATAAATACGGCGATCCGTACGGCCCCGACCCTGATATGTACTTCATCGGCGACCCGCTGGAGGATGACGGCTACGGCTGCTACAGCGGAGCGATAATTGCTGCGCTGAAACGTATACTCCCCAAGGATGAATATGAGATCGTTGACCTCAAAGGCTGGAGCGTGGACGAGATATGCAGGAAGTATATCAACAACGATATTCCGGTGCTTTTCTGGGGAAGTCTTAACATGGAGCAGACCTACTTCGACGAGGTGAACCAGTGGTTCATCGAGGATGGCAAGAAGAAAGGGGAGAAGTTCAAGTGGTACTCCAACGAGCATTGCCTTGTGCTTGTAGGACATGACCGCAGCTTCTACTACTTCAACGACCCGTCAGCTTCCAGACCTGCAACAGTTTTCGGCAGACCGCTTGTCGAGGTGCGTTATGCCGAAATGGGCAGACAAGCCATCGCTATTGTCCCAAAGGACTGATACGTCTATTTATAGCCGTAAGACGGCTGACTATTCAGAGATTTGCAGTCTTTCTGATCCCGCATTGAATATGCGCCGTTCTTGCCGATAATAATATGATCTATCAACGCCGTTCCCAGCTTGCTGAGAGCGGCTATAATTTTATCCGTTGACATTATATCCCCGGCAGACGGTGAAGCGTTGCCTATGGGATGGTTGTGGGCTATGAAGATGCGGTCTGCTTTTGAAGTTATAACGAAGTCGGCGATATCCCTGCTGAGTGCCTTGACTTCCAGCGGAGAATCGGAGTAAATGGTATGAGTTGATGTAATGCGGAAGGTCCTGTCAGCGGCAGCGATTATCATCCTCTCGGAGGTGATACCTGTGAATGACCCCGAAAAATAGAGTTTTGCGTCCTTTGAGCTTTTAAGCCTGAGAACGCCGTTCTCCTCGGTGACGTAAATTGCCGAAAGCCTTGAAATCAGCCTGAACAGTACTGCGGCGTCAACTGAGTCTATAGTATTTGCCAGCAGCTTCGGGTCGGCATCAGCTGCAGCAGCGAAGCTGCCGTAAACTCTGAGGAGATCGTCCGCTGCGGCTTCGGGGGAGAGCTTTCCGCAGTAACTGAGCAGAAGTGTCAGATACTCTCTGTCCGTCAGTGAAGGACCGCCTTCGGTAAGGAATTTGTCGAGATACGGGTGCTTGTCTGCCATATGTCACCTCCTGAAGCTGAATGCTCCGCTGCTTCTCATGGAGTATGCAGATGACTTGCAGCAGACCACGGAGTCTACAAGTTCAACGCCTATCGCTGCGGATATTTCCGAAACGGCGTGAGTTACAGCAAAATTGTCAGGGCTCGGGAATCCGCAGCCGTCGGGCTGGAAGATGCCGATAACGATACGGTAAGCCCTGCGCATTATAAGAAGCTCCGCCAGATCACGCTGTCCGATGCTGCCGTGCAGAACGTCCTTGTACGGGAGACAGACCGTATTTACCAGTGCCATAGCTGCATCAACAACGGCTATGCACAGCAGTTCAGAGTCGGAACCCGAGAAATATTCGGTGAAAAAGCTTCGGATGCTGTCACAGGTGTCCAGCACCATATCCTCACAGCCACGGGCAAGAAACCGCATTACGCCCTCGCTGAGCACTTTCAGGAAGACAGCGGAGCCGTGGCCTACTCCTTCGGTTTTTTCAAGTTCGCTGATATCGGAGGTCAGAACTCCGCTGACTGTTCCGCATTTCTCCAGCAGAGCATGAGCGCAGTTGTTGGTGTTGACAACGGGACGGGAGTAGAACAGCGCCAGTTCAAAGAGCTCGTGGTCGTACATGAACTCGGGCGGATAGTTCAGAAAACGCTGTTTCATGCGCTGTCTGTGACCGCTGTGAATGTGTCTGTCAGCCATGGTATCAACTCCTTAAAGACGATAGTTCATATCTTTAGTATATCTGAAAATCTGTGGAGGAATCATCCGTATTGTATTAATAATGTATAAATAAACAGGAGTTGCATCACTTGTTATGTTATATAATCTGCTGTTGTATCGCAAAGGTATGATATTATATTTCATAATGATTGGCGATATGGTACAAAAAGTCTGTAAAAAAGTCCAAATTATCATATGCTATTGGTTGACTTGATGAACAAAGAATGTTATAATTAAAAGTGAGGATAAGCTGATTTCTATTGCTCTGCCGATCCGACATTGCCCGTTAATGTACGGTCGGGGAGTAATAATTAACAGGAGGGATACTCTATGAGAAACAAAAAAATGCTCAGCGGACTAACTTCGCTGGCACTGTCACTTTCTGCTTTTGCAGGAATGCCGATGAATAATTTTTCAGCAAACGCCGCTCAGGGCAACTGGAAATTCGACTTCGGAGGCGCAGGTGCCGCAGGCGGATACACAGGCGTATCTGCTTCGGACGGCTATAATTCGGGAAAAGGCTATGGCTTCGCACAGACAAACAACGTTTCCAACGTCAATGCAGGCGGTTCGGGGGCACTCAGTGATGCTGTAAAATTCAACAGCGGCGCAGCGGCTAATACCTTTAATGTCGATCTGCCAAAGGGTCTGTATCAGATCAAGGTCATCACAGGTAATTCTCCACGTACCACTATCATGATGGAGGGAATGCCGCAGATGATAAATCTGACCGGCAACAACGCTGTCGAGACCATTCAGATACCAGTTACCGACGGCCAGCTGAACGTTCAGGCTGTTGCAGGAATGACTAACCGTGAATACTCCATATCAGCCATGGAGATCACTCAGCTCAACACAACCGGCGAAAGCAGGCCTACTATCTGGATATGCGGCGACTCGACCGTTGCCAATTACTACAATACCGCAGATACAGCTCAGCACGGTTGGGGACAGTTCCTCGAAAACTATGTTGATACCAAGACCTATGAGATCAGAAATCTTGCCGCCAGTGGTCAGTATGCCAAGGGATTCGTGGACGCAGGCCAGTTCAAGCCTGTGGAATACTATGGAAAACAGGGCGATATCTATATCATCTCCATAGGCATCAATGATACAAATTATTCAAATGCCGACGAATATACTGCAACTGTTACGGATATGGTCAAGAAAGCCAAGGCTAAGGGCATGACCGTATATCTTGTAAAACAGCAGGGCAGACGCGGCGATCTCCAGAGAAACCCGAAGCTGGGCGGAAGATGGTTCGGCGGACAGCTTGATTCTATCGGTCAGGCTCAGAATGTGGAGGTATTCGACCTGTTCACAAAGTGGCAGGATTTCGGTCTTTCCGTCGGCTATGAGGGAATGGCTTCATATTACGCAATACAGGCTAACGGTTCCAACGATGACCTCCACCAGAGCAAGAAGGGCGCCGAAAAGCTGGCAGAGATGATGAGCGGTTTCCTTCTTAATGCAGGAAATGTTACTCCTAAGGAAGTATTCGCTCCCGAAGCAGGCGCAAGCTTCATGATAAAAAATGTCAACAGCGGACTTTACATGGAAGTAGGCGGCGCTAATGCGGAAGAAGGCGCAAATGTTCAGCAGTGGGGCGCAAACGAGCCTGCTGCACATAATACATGGACATTTACTCAGGCTACAGGCGATTACTATTTCGTGAACTCCAATCTCGGCGACGGCAAGACATGGTATCTTTACGTTGACCAGGGAAGCAGAGAGAGCGGCGGAAACATCGTCATAGCGCAGAAAAACGGCTACAGCGATCAGTTCTTCAAGTTTGAGGACAACGGCGATGATACTTACACTATTTACACAAGATCATCCCGTGACGCCTGTGTTGTTGAGGTA
Source organism: Ruminococcus flavefaciens FD-1 (assembly GCA_000174895.1). Taxonomy (GTDB): domain Bacteria; phylum Bacillota; class Clostridia; order Oscillospirales; family Ruminococcaceae; genus Ruminococcus; species Ruminococcus flavefaciens_A. The sequence continues at coordinate 13,213 of ACOK01000109.1, read as the reverse complement.
GGAAGCGCCAAGACTGAAAGCGGTGCAAATATCCAGCAGTGGGAGTCAAATGGCAACAACTGCCAGAAGTGGATACTGGAAAAGGTGGACTATCCCAAGGCTACAACCACGACCGAAACTACAACAGTCACAACCACAACTACCACAGTGACAACTACAGTTACAGAGACAGTGCCCGTTCAGTCGGAGGAGGCTGTTCAGAAGTTCCCGGGTGATGCTAACTGCGACGGAATAGTTGATATTTCGGATGCAGTACTCATTATGCAGACTATGGCTAATCCAAGCAAATATCAGATGACCGACAAGGGCAGAATAAACGCTGACGTTACCGGTAACAGCGACGGAGTAACAGTTCTCGATGCACAGTTCATACAGAGCTATTGTCTGGGACTTGTTGAACTTCCGCCTGTTGAATATGTGAACGTGACTAAACAGCCGGTAGAGCCCGCTCCTACAACAACAGTTTACTATGAGCCCGAAACCACAACAGTTACCGAGACTACGGCTTCTCCGTACATCTTCGCTGTTGACCAGAAATGGGATCAGGGTATGACCGAGACTACAAATGCAGGCTATACCGATCAGAGAGGCTATCTCAACCTTGACAATACCGTGGGAAGCAGTGTTGACTTCAGCGTAAATGCTGCACAGGACGGCAATTACATGACACATATCCGTTTCGCAAACGGTTCAGCCAACGACAGAAAGATGAAGGTCACTGTCAACGGCGATACTCAGAATTACTGGGTACAGTCATTCACAGGTACAGGTTCATGGACAGACTGGACTGAATTCGGAATCGTTCTTCCTCTGAAGGCAGGACAGAATACCATCAGATTCGAGTCACTCACAGCCGAGGGCGGTCCTAACCTGGACTACATCACGCTGACACAGACTGACGAGCCTTATGCAGAGACATATGATCCTTCACAGGAACAGCAGGGTACAACTTCCGACAAGCCTACTATTTATATCGCAGGCGACTCAACAGTTCAGAGCTACCGTGCACAGTACGCTCCTCAGCAGGGCTGGGGCTACTACCTGGGCGACTACTTCACAGACAATGTGACAGTATCAAATCAGTCAATCGCAGGCAGAAGCACTAAGAAATTCTATGACGAGGGCAGATGGCAGACCATCGAGGACAGCCTCAAGGCAGGCGATTATGTTATGATACAGTTTGCTATCAATGACGCAGGAAAGGCAAATGCTGACAGATATGCTCCGATCTGCGGAAATGTCAATAATCCGTCATCAGGCTCATATGAGTGGTACATGACAGAGTTCATCAAGGGCGCTAAGGGCAAGGACGCAACTCCTATCCTTGTGACCACAACAATTAATATGAAGTCCTATTCAAACGGAAAATTCGTCAATAACTACAACGAGTACTGCGATGCCTGCAAGAAGCTGGCAAGCAAGTACAGCATCCCATGCATCGACCTGAATACTCTTATGGTGAACCACTACAATTCAGTGGGATACGATACAGCTAAGAGCTATCATCTCATGGGCGCAGTTGCAGGTTCTACCGACGGTACACACTTCTGTGAGAAGGGTGCGAATATAATCGCAGGCCTTGTTGCAAAGGACGTCAAGAGTCAGAATATCAACGGACTTGCACAGTACGTTAAATAAGAACCTGTCCACATAGGGATTCATGCACGTCTTTTCGTCAAATTTTGCCGGTGACTGCGTTAAGGCAACACCGCACAAAGCCCGCCTGACGGCTTTGCACTGAATCTGCGGACATATTTTCCGTCATCTTGCACAGAAATCCCTTGACATACGTCAGTATGCCTGCGGAATTTCTATACAATCTGACGAAAAAATCTGTCGGCGCATCTTCAGCACAAGCTTTGTGCGGTGTTGCCTTTATAATCAGCCATATTGATTTGCGTAACTAACCGCCACGCAAGTCAATTTCCAAAATAAAATGTCATGAAACAAGAAATTTTCGTAGGGAACGCCGCCCTCGGCGTTCCACAGTCTAAAAAAAAGGCGCAAAATGGAACGGCGAGGGTGCCGTTCCCTACAGATTAATATTTATAATCAACAAAATTGATTTGCGTAACTACCCACCACGCAAGTCAATTTTCAAAATAAAATGTCATGAAACAAGAAATTTTTGTAGGGAACGCCGCCCTCGGCGTTCCACAGTCTAAAAAAGGCGCAAAACGGAACCGGCGAGGACGCCGTTCCCTTCAGATTAATATTTCTAATCAACAAAATTGATTTGAGTGCCCATTCACTGTTAACTCTTGACATTTTCATTCATTTATGGCATAATAATAGTGTAATAGCATGTATGCTCGTGGGACGGAGCTTTGCTCCGAATAATTAATGAGAGGAGAGTTTTACAATGCTTAAAAAAATCACAAGCGGACTGCTCTCAGCAGTCATGCTGGCTGCTTCAACAGCCTTTTCCATGCCTGTGTCAAGCGTTACAGCTGCTTCCGAACAGAACTACGCTGACGCTCTCGACAAGTCGCTTTTCTTCTACGAAGCACAGCAGGCAGGTCCTCTTCCATCATGGAACAGAGTTGAATGGAAGACCGATTCTACAATGACCGACGAGGTCCTCGGCGGATGGTACGACGCAGGTGACCACGTTAAATTCAATCTCCCTATGGCTTACTCAGCTTCTATGCTGGCATGGGGTATGTATCAGTATCCCGACGGACTTGAAAAGACAGGTCTCGCCAAGACTTATCAGAACAACCTGGAATTCGTTCTCGACTATCTGGCTGACTGCGATAAGGGCACAGAGGCTGTATATCAGGTCGGCAACGGTACTATGGACCATACATGGTGGGGACCTATAGGCCTTATCCAGTACGGTATGGAAGACAGCGGCGCTTCCTATGCTGCTGCCCGTGAAACACTCAAATCTTCAAAGGGATGCTCAGCCGTATTCGGCGAAATGGCCGCAGCTCTCGCAGCAGGTGCAGCTGCTCTCGACGGCAAGATAGACGCTTCCAAGAAGGCTTCTTACATCGAACACGCCGAGAACCTTTTCAAGCTGGCTGACGCTTCCAAGAGCGATTCCGTCTATAACGACAGCGACGCTTCAGGATTCTACCGTTCAAGCCACTTCTACGATGAGCTTTTCTATGCTGCTAACTGGCTCTACATCGCTACAAAGGACAGCTCATACCTTGACAAGGCAAAGGGCTACATCCCTAACCTCGGCAAGATGCTGGGCGAAGGCGACAAGCTGGCTTACGGCTGGGGTCACTGCTGGGACGACACAATGCAGGGCGGTATGCTCCTCTACGCTATCAACACAGGCGAATACAAGGACCACGTAAAGAAGCACCTTGACCGCTGGGTAAACGGCGATGAGGCAAAGATCACAAAGGGCGGCCTCCGCTGGCTCACTACATGGGGCTGTCTCAGATACGCCAACACAGCAGGCTTCCTTGCTGAAGTTGCAAGCGATACTATCTTCAAGGGCGAAGACACCTCAAAGTATGAGACCTTCGCTGAGGAACAGGTAAACTACTCACTGGGCGATAACCCGAGAAATTCAAGCTATGTTGTCGGCTACGGCGAGAATTATCCTAAGAATCCTCACCACAGAACTGCTCACGGCTCATGGAAGAACGACCTTGCAGTTCCTTCAACAAACCGTCACATCCTCTACGGTGCACTTGTCGGCGGTCCTAACGAGGACGGCTCATACGAGGACGACCGTCAGAACTACATCAACAACGAGGTTGCTACAGACTACAACGCAGGATTCACTGCTCTGCTCTGTAAGATGGTAGACAAGTACGGCGGCAAGACCGATCCTAACTTCCCTCCAAAGGAAGAGCACGACGGACCCGAGTTCTATGTTGAGTGCACTTCAAAGGGCGCTGAATCAAGCGGTATGACCATCAGCTTCAAGATCACAAACCACTCCGCATGGCCTGCAAGAGTTCAGGACAACATCTCATTCCGTTACTACATGGATCTCAGCGAAGTCAAGGCCGCAGGCGCTAACCCCGAAGATGTTGTGGTACGCTGCGACCGTGACCAATCAAAGATGTACGCAGGCGTAACTCCTGCTGAGATCTCAGGCGTAAAGCACTACGACGGCGATATCTACTACGTCGAGGTAACACTCCCTGACGGACGTGCTGTACTCCCTATTTCAGAAGGTATGCAGCAGTGTGAGATCCTTCTCGCTCTGGTAATGCCTAACTACGGCAGCGGCTGGGATGCAACCAACGACTTCTCCAATAAGGAGATCCTCGGCGCTAAGACAACAACTACTGCTGACGGCTCTGTACACGGCATCATCACTCCTTACGTTCCTGTATACGTAAACGGCAAGCTTTACTACGGTGAAGAGCCTGACGGAACAAAGGCTGACGGTCTGGGCGGCACAGGCGATCCTAAGCCTGTTGTAACTGAGACAGATCCTCCGCTGACAACAACTACTACAACTCCAAGAGTAACAGACGAACCTGCTGCACCTCCTAAGACAACTGAGACTACATCAGCTGTTACAACATCATATACTACTAACAGCACTTCACAGGAAACTGTAACAAGTACAGCAACTGCTAAAGGCGGCGAAGACGAGCGTGACAGAAATGTATTATACGGCGACGCAAACGAAAGCGGAATCGTTGATATCTCAGATGCAGTTCTCATCATGCAGTCCATTTCCAATCCTTCAAAGTACAAGCTGACCGGACAGGGAAATGTCAATGCAGACTGCTCAGCTGTTGGCGACGGCGTTACTAATAAGGATGCACTTGCTGTTCAGAAGCTCATGCTCCACATCATAGATGCACTTCCTGAAAAGTAATATATAACAGATTTTTAAGGGCACTCTTTTGAGTGCCCTTTTTCTGTCTGTTCGGGCTGGATTTTTGTAAAATTGCCATTTAGATATACGCAACGTAATATTATAAAAGTGGTGTGATAATTGTAAACTTTTCTTTAATTCTATTGAAATAAAGTGTATAATATGCTACAATATTACCATGGCTTAATATATTCGCTTTATAAAGTAATATGCATTTTATATGTCAGGAGGTGCTGAATGAACATACAATCTATAATTCTCTCCAACTCGATCGGCTGTATTATACTGATCGTACTAATGATCAGCAGCCACCTCGTCAGACAGCGCCGACTCCTCAGTGACAGATTATTCACTCTTATGGCTGCACTGACCGCTTCAGGATGCATTCTCGAAATGGTGTCCTTCATCGTGGACGGCAAGACCTTCAACGGTTCTCACGAAATCGCCATGTCACTTAACACACTCCTCTACCTTGATAATATCTCCGCATCCTTTCTGTGGTGTCTGTACGTAGACCTGAGATTCTATTCAAGCAGACAGCACACCGCTGATATCGCCGCTAAGCTGTGTATCCCCTACTTTATCGGTGTGGCGGGACTGCTGGCAAATCTCAAAGGGGAATTTCTGTTCAGCATCGGCAGCGACGGATTCTATCAGAGGCAGATCGCCGGATACGCCTATTATATCATCATGGGATTCTACCTGACCGTAAGCGTACTCATGCGTTTAAGATACAAGAACGCAACCGGCAGGCCTAAGTTCTTCCCGATATGGATGTTCATCCTCCCTATAATCATAGGAACTACCGCTCAGATGATCTTTTACGGGATCTCACTTGCATGGTGTTCGGTAGCCATAGGACTTGTGGGAATACATATGAGCCTCCAGAACGAGTTGGCGTATATCGACCCGCTGACCAAGCTTTACAACAGAAATTACCTCAACCATATAATGAGCCAGATGATGTACAGCCATAGTAGTATGTGCGGTATAATGCTGGATATGGACCATTTCAAGTACATCAACGACACATTCGGCCATACCGAAGGCGACAACGCCCTCGTTGAAACAGCCAGGCTGCTGATAGGTGCAGTTTCGGAAAAAGTCATAGTGATACGTTTTGCAGGCGATGAATTCATACTCCTCTTCCCCGGCGGCAGCAGAAGCGAACTCGACAGCGCTGTGAAATCGCTCAGAACAGCGGTAAACGAATTCAACAACAGCAACAAGAAACCCTATGCAATTTCGTTTTCCATCGGTACAAGCATTTTCGACGGCAACTCAGACGCCGACAGCTTTCTCAATGAGATGGACGAAAATATGTACGAAGAGAAAAAAATCAAACACCAAAAAGCAGCGGCGGTGTAACTGCAATACAGTCAAATCCTCTATACCAAAATGATTTTTTCAAAAAACCTATTGATAAACCTCCCCAAACCTGATATAACATTAAAGCAGTCAAAGCGATCAGCTTTGACTGCTTTTTATACAAGCGCATAACCGAAGTGTATAATCTTATGTGAAATATACTCCTCGTTCACAAAAAATGTATATTTTGTTACCAAACTATCAAAGATTTTGCATTATTATTGACATATCTTTTTGCAGCAGATATAATATAAACATATTATATGCAACGATATATAATATAACATATTAAATTGTTAATTATATAGGAGGTTTAATAATGAAATTTAAAAATTTAGTCAAAAAATCAGCTGCTGCAAGCGTATCACTCTGTATGCTCGGAAGTGCTATGAGCTTTAACGCCATAATTCCTGACGTGTGCTCTGTCGTTGCTCATGCTGCGGATGCCGAAAAAGCGGAAGAAAGAAGCTACTCATTCAACGAGAAAACAGGCGAGCTTACTTTTAAAGGCAACATTGAGCTTCTTGAGATAATTCAGGATAGTTCTTTAGACCTGGAAAAGGTAAAGAGCATAACCGCAGAAAAAGGAACTGTTTTTGATAACGATTTCAGAAACATAATTGATTTATACAGTAATTGTGAATCCATTGACCTGAAAAATGCAGATCTGAGCGGCGTTCAGAATATGTCACACGCCTTCTCAGCTCTGGAAAGTTTAGTATCTGTTGACATGAGTGGCCGTGATCTGAGCGGCGTTAAGGATCTGTCACACGCTTTCGCAGGTATGGACAGTTTAGTATCTGTTGACATGAGTGGCTGTGATCTGAGCAATGTAACCGATATGTCAACTATGTTTTCTTATTGTCCTGAGTTGACGACTGTTAACCTCAGTAATTGTTCAACGGACAGTATTAAGAATATGTCAAATATGTTCGGCAACTGTCCAAAGCTTTCTTCAGTAGATTTCAGCGGTACAGAAATAGAAGGTGTTGAAAAAATAAACACTATGTTCTCGCAGTGTGAAAGCATTAAGTCTATCGATCTCAGCAGCATAAAAACTACAATCGACACCGATAATTTCGGATTATTCTTTAAGTGCTCCAGCCTTGAATCTATCGATCTAAGCAATATGGTGATCAGCAGATATACTCCTCAGTTTATTCAGTTCTGCGACAACATAAAAGAAATAAAACTTGGTGAGGGCGCAACAGAGATCACTGATAACGCATTCCTCAAAAACGGCGGTGGCTGGGTAAATGTCAAGGATAAGACAAAAGTCATCAGCGGCAACGGCATATATGCTGTTTTCAAGAACGAAGGAGCTAACACCTATATCCGTCTTGATAGCGACGAAAAAACCGACATCCTCTACGGCGATGCTAACTGCGACGGAATAGTCGACCTTTCAGACGCTGTTATCATCATGCAGGCTCAGTCAAATCCTGCTAAGTTCGGTGAAAACGGCTCTGATCCGACACACATGACTGCTCAGGGCATAATCAACGGCGATGTTTCAGGCAATGGTGACGGCATCACAAGCAAGGACGCTCTGACTATACAGAAGTATCTGCTTGGTCTCCTCTCGGAACTTCCCGAGTAAAAAATAATTCTGATCAGAACAGGGCTGACCACCGCATAATGGTGATCAGCCCTTTCTTTATAATATCATTCCTGTTCCTCGTCCTTATACTGAAGCACTCCGTCAGTCAGCCTTCCGATTATGTCAAGCACCGATTTTATGCCGTTGTCGCAGTACTTGAAGTAGGTATAGTAGCCGCCGTAAATGAGGTACGTCAGCATCATGCGGTCCTCCATGCTCTGTTTATGTCCCGGATAGGCTCGGCTTATCATGCCGTTTAGTCCGTCTTCGAGCAGTTTCACGAAACTGCTGCTCCTGCTGCCCTCAAACAGTATTTTTATCAGCCGTTCATTTGCCACGAAAGCCTCGCTGAGTTCCGCTATGAAGGTTCTTGTACTGCTGAATACTGCCTCGGGATGCTGAATACTGCGGAGGCAGGAATCCACCACGTCACGTTCAAGGCTTTCCGACAGCTCATAGATGTCGTGATAATGCAGATAAAATGTCGCCTTGTTTATCTCGGCTTTCTCCGAAAGCTCCTTGACCGTTATCTTTTCCAGCGGCTTTTTCGCTCTCAGTTCAAGAAAAGCGTTTATGATACTGCGTCTGGTTTTCTCTGTACGAAGATCCATATCCCCACTCCCTTTTTCGACTATTTTTGACAAGTGTCTATTATGCGACTATCGTAAAAAAATGTATGTTGTAAAACGTCCTGTCCTGCGATATAATTAATGTAGAATAATATATTTGACAGCTTCTTCCCCTCTCTTTATTATACCTTAATGATAGACAGCTGTCAATAAAAGGAGTTACACTATGGACATCTACGGATTCTACAAAGGCGAATCCTTTGAGGTTTATGAGTATTTAGGCGCTCATCTCACCGCAAAGGGTACGATCTTCCGCACTTACGCTCCCAATGCTTCAAAGGTATCGGTAATAGGCGACCATACCAAATGGGAGGAAGTCCCCATGAAATCCGTGCTTGACGGCAATTTCTATGAAACAGTATGCCCCGATGCCAAGGAAGGTATGCGCTACAAGTACAGGATATACGACAGAAACGGCAATTTCATCGACCACTGCGACCCTTACGGCTTCGGAATGGAAGTTCGTCCCGGGACCTGTTCCGTTATCCGCAGTATCGAAAACTACCGTTTCAGCGACAGTTCATGGCTGAGCAAGCGTTCGGACTGCCGTGACAAGGCGCTCAATATCTACGAAGTCCACCTCGGTTCATGGAGGAGAAAATCCGCTCCGCACGCCGAGCTTGAAGACGGTGCAAGCGGCGATGAGATAATCGCTAACGAAGGCTGGTACTCCTACGCTGAGATCGCCGATGAACTTATCGCTTACGTCAAGGAGTACGGCTACAATTACATCGAGCTGATGCCGCTGAACGAGCATCCCTGCGACGAATCATGGGGATACCAGAGCACAGGCTTCTTCTCCCCTACCTCACGCTATGGCACTCCGGCTGAACTTATGGAGTTTGTAGACAAATGCCACAGGTCAGGAATTGGCGTTATCATCGACTTTGTACCAGTTCATTTTGCCGTTGACCACTACGCCCTCACCGAATACGACGGCACAAGGCTTTATGAATTTCCCGACGACGAAGCCGCATACAACGAATGGGGCAGCCGCAATTTCATGCATTCAAAGGGCGAGGTGCGCTCCTTCATCCAGTCTGCGGCAAATTACTGGCTCAGCGTCTATCATTTCGACGGTCTCCGCATGGACGCTATCCGCAACATGATATACTGGAACGGTCAGGAATACCGTGGTGAGAACCGCACAGCTATCGACTTTCTCAAGTCCATGAACAGCGGACTGAAGGCTCGTCATCCCTCCGCTATCATTGCGGCCGAGGACTCATCCTCCTACCCGAAGGTGACAGCTCCGGTATTTGACGGCGGTCTGGGATTCGACTACAAATGGGACCTGGGCTGGATGCACGACACCCTTGAATATTTCCAGAGCGCTCCCATGTACCGTACAAGGGACTACCACAAGCTGACATTCTCCATGCTCTATTTCTATAATGAGCACTTCATTCTCCCTCTCTCCCACGATGAAGTCGTCCACGGCAAAGCTACCATATCCCAGAAGATGAACGGGCAGTACCCCGATAAATTCCCGCAGGCAAGGGCGCTGTATATGTACATGATCGCTCACCCGGGCAAGAAGCTGAACTTCATGGGCAACGAATTTGCTCAGCTTCGTGAATGGGATGAGAAGCGTGAACAGGACTGGGATATGCTGAAATATCCCCTGCATGACTCATTCCGTGAGTATATCAGGGAACTGAACCGCATTTACCTTACTCACACCGCTCTCCATTACGACTACGATCCTACCAATTTCGCATGGGAGGACTGCCGATCCGCTGACCGCTGTATCTACGCTATAAGGCGTAAAAGCGCAGACGGCGATATTCTCGCTGTCCTCAACTTCTCCGACTGGTATCAGGCCGACTACAGTGTAGAGATAGGCGGCGGATATGAGGTGACGCTGCTTCTCGATTCCGATAATCAGAAGTACAGCGGCAGAACTCCCGACGGTGCCTCACGCTATTCCTACTCGGGAAGAAAACTGGAACTAAGCATTCCCCCGTTCAGCGGCATGATGTTTCTCATTTCAGAGAAATAATTAGCTGAATAACTCTCCTGTTATCATATATTTTCTTAATTAATATTTATTTAAGTTCCATTTGTGCATGACTTACAATGATGGCTTGCTGTTCATTGTGTATATGACTAAATTTTATGTACAAACTACTAAAATGATAGCTTTACTCTTGATTTTTAAGCTTAAATAAGCTATAATTAAGTTAGCATCGTACAAAGACTGCCTTACGTCTTTACGGCGCATTTTCACCGCAAGCATTGTGCGGTGATCACAAACATATATAATACTTTGGGAGGGTATTAAAATGAGAACAAAACTTTTCAGAAAAGCAAGTGCTGCTGTTATGGCAGCAGCTATGGTGTTTAACGGCTCTGCTATCGGCATGGGCTCAGTTATCGCCGCAGACGCAAACAAATACGAATTTGAAGACGCTGAGTTCACAGGCGATGTCACTGTTGAAGAGGACGCTAACGCAAGCGGCGGCTCAATGCTCAAGATGACTGACAGCGGTACTATCACTCTTAAAGTCAACGTTGAGACAGCAGGTTCCTACAAGCTTACTTTCTACGCTCTCGGTATCGGCGGCGACAAGCAGCAGAACCTCACTGTAAACGGCGATTCTCAGGGAGCTATCGGTATCCCTAAGAGCAGTGAATACGAGGAGATCTCAGTTCCTGCGATCATGCTCAAGGCCGGTGAGAATACTATCACCATCGAAAAGTCATGGGGCTGGTCACAGTTCGACTATATGACAGTTACTTCTATGGCAGACGCAAAGATAACAGCTACTCAGACAAAACCAAGTGATCAGCTGGCTACTGTTGAAACACAGAGCCTCATGGCTTACCTCGCTGAAGTTTACGGCAAAAATATAATCTCAGGCCAGCAGGAGATCTACAGCGGCGGCCCTCACGGTCTGGAAACAGAATTCGAGTACCTCAATGATCTCACAGGTCACTACCCTGCTATCAGAGGCTTCGATTACGGTAACTTCTGCTGCCCTGCTTTCGGAAGCGATGACGGTTCCACAAAGCGTGTCATCGACTGGGTAAAGAACAAGGGCGGTATTGCTACTGCTTCATTCCACCTCAATGTTCCTAAGGATTTCGAGAAATTCAAGCTGGGTTCAAAGATCGACTGGTCAAATACTACATACACAGCCAAGGATACAGACTTCTCTCCTTCCAAGGCTGCTACAGAAGGCACTAAGGAAAACGAATACTACATGACCGCACTCAAGACACTTGCTGCTGAGTTCAACAAGCTTGAAGCAGAGGGCATCCCTGTTATCTGGAGACCTCTCCACGAAGCTGAAGGCGGCGGCGGTGAGACAGGTTCATGGTTCTGGTGGGGCAGAGAAGGCAGCGCAGCTTACAAGCAGCTCTGGATCTACACCTACAAGGTGCTCACAGAAGACCTCAACTGCCACAACCTCATCTGGGAGTGGAACAGCTATAACTTCGCTACTTCCGAAAACTGGTACCCCGGCGATGACTATGTAGACATCATCGGCTACGATAAGTACAGCTGCACAGACTGGTCTACAGGCAGCGCAAGACTCTACCACAATGACAGCCCGTTCACTTCTACTTTCTACGGTATCATGGATAAGTACAACGGTGCTAAGATGGTTTCTATGGCTGAGAACGACAGCTTCTCAAATCCTCAGAAAATGCAGGAAGAGGGCGCAGGCTGGCTCTACTTCTGTACATGGTATGACGGCGGTTCTATGGATACAAACTTCCTTTCCGAGCCTACTTTCAATACCAAGGAAGATACTATCGCTATGTATCAGAGCGATTACTGCATCACTCTGGACGAGCTTCCTGAGAATCTCTACAGCAGAAGCGATGTAACTCCTCCTGACCCATCAAAGACAACTCCTAAGACCACTACAGCTACTACAACTACAGCCCCAAGAGTAACAACTACCACAGAGGCTGACCCCAACAAAAGCTTTGCAAAGCTTAGCAATGCTGAAGGAAACGTTAATATCAAGTTCCCTGAGGCTTCTCAGACCGTTTACCTGAGAATTGACCTCCCCGATGACTGCACTTACGCTAACGGCGGTCTCGGTGTAAGCATCCCTGTTGACGGCAAGTACTACTGGGCTAACGTTAAGTGGGAAGCTACTGCAAGCGGCGACGTAAAGGTTGACCTTATCGATAATCTCCTCAATGTAACTCTCGGCACTGACGCTGTTGAGGACGAGGATATAATAGCTGCTGTCAAGGAAGCTCTCGTTAAGCAGACTGACTTCCAGGGACAGGTTTGGTACGCTGCAAACGGCGCTGACGCTCTTGATTCAACCGACGGAGTTTATATCTCCGCTGCATACATCAAGAAGGGCGAGGATGCTGAAACTACTACAACTACAGCGACAACAACCACTACCGCTGTAAGCGAAGAAAATAAGGATATCAATTACGGCGACGCTAACTGCGACGGAATTGTTGATATCTCAGACGCTGTAATCATCATGCAGTCTATCTCCAATCCTTCAAAGTATAAGCTCACCGACCAGGGCAGAGCAAATGCAGACTGCTCAGGCAAGGGCGACGGCGTAACTAACAGCGACGCTCTGGCTATCCAGAAGCTCATGCTCAAACTCATCGACAAACTCCCTGAGGCTGAGTAATTAAAAGATCCCTCCGAGTAGTGAGGATTTCTGAACTTTATGTGGGTTATTGAGGGAAACCCTTTTGAAAAAGGGTTCCTCTGACGGGAGGCGGTCCCCTCTGTCAGCTGCGCTGACATCTCCCCACACTGTGGGGGAGAGCTGCCCTCAAACTCCCTTCCTAAAACTTTCAGTATTAATTTTCCCCCAGATGAGG
>ACOK01000110.1 GCA_000174895.1 Ruminococcus flavefaciens FD-1 | reverse complement strand
AAGCACCACGGTTAAGGTGGGCAGTTATATTATTACTTGGTATTGTTGAGATCCCAGCGGAAGTTGGTAAGCTTGGCAGCCTTGGTATTATCCAGCATATTGTTATTTTCCAGCTTGGAGAGGTCGAGATACCTGTAGTTGGTCTTCTCTTCCTTATTTCCGCCGAAAATACCCTTCAGCTTTGTCATTGCCGCGTTAGGCGACTTCTGAACTACCGCACCTAAGCTATAGTTCTCTCTCATGAAGCTGATAATATCTGCCGCTGTTGTCAGCAGCTTATCGCTTACGTTATAGATTCCCGCATAGCTCATATCATCCGCATTCTTGGCGAAGCAGAGTATAAAATCCACCAGATTATGGACACAGCAAAGCTGGAAGCCGTACTGTCCCTTGCCTGATACGAACAGTGAACCGTCCTTCGGATCGGTGATCCTGGATAAGAGGTTATCCGTGAAATTGTGGGTATAAACCGGTGAAAATCTCAGTATACAGCAAATTACCTCTCTATGATGTGACATCTCCGATATAAGCGCTTTTTCGGAAGCATACTTCAGTGCAGCATAGTTACTGCTTATCTTCAGCTCATGATCTTCACGGATCGGCTCACGGCTTTTCGGAAAATCGTATACCTGATCGGTACTGAGCAGAACAAGCTTGCTTACATTTTCTGTCATAGCATAGCGGAAAATGAACTTATCCACCGTTGCCGACTCCTTAACTTCCGCATCCGTTACGATCGGGCCGAGGTCATTGTCAACTGTACAAGCTGCATGAACCAGAATATCGATCTTATTCTTATCAAACAGCTCACCGATGGCATCCTTATCAGTGATAGATGCCTGAACGAATCTGTAGTTTTCCTTGCCGTCGTTATAGCCGTTTTCTTCCTTATCAAGGGATATAACAGCAAATCCCTTCTTTAGGAGACCAGAGACGATGTGCTGTCCTATGAGACCGCATCCTCCTGTTACGAGAACTGTTTCCATAAAAAGCCTCCTTTCAATTCATCCATACCTATTGCGTTTTCACGCTGTTTTTTTATTTATATGATATTATATTATATCATATTTTCCGCTCATTTGCAATACCTTGATTAAATGTTAACCTTAATTAATATCCGCAGATGTAGGTGCTGCGTTGATCTCATTGACAAATGTGTCTATAACCGAGTTGATCATATCGTATGTCTCATTCCACGGAGTACCCTTTGCGGCGCTTCTCATTCCGTCGTCGAGAACCTTTCCGCAGTCCTCTGAGATTCCTCTGGATATATCTATAACGGGATTCTCGGAAGCAAGGCGGTTCATTTCGTCCTTCATTTCCACCATTTCGTCAGTCCAGCCGTAGTCCTCACGGAACTGCTGATTGCCCAGTTCAGCTGTAGCGTCATCAAGCATAGTAAAGCGCTTGCATTCGAGGTATTTCGCAACGCCTTCGGGGTTCTGACCGCCGCTGACGAACATATATGAATTCATACCTGTCGGGATGTAGTACTCATCAGCATCGGGGTCCTTAGGCATAGGAACGAAGAATACGTCCTCGCCGTACTTGGCAGTCCACTGCTTCTTTTCGGTGTAGAATTCATAGAGGCCGACAGGATAGAAGAGGGTCTTGCCTTCGCCTATGAATGCAGGCTGAACGTTCCATGAGAAGTCTGCCAGATTGATGAGACAGCCCTTTGTATAGAGGTCATAAAGCCTGTTCTCGGCTCTTTCAATAGCCGGGTCGCCTAAGTTATTGACCAGCTTTCCGTCTTCGATAGAAACAGGTGTAACGCCTGTAGTGTTGAGCAGACCGAATTCGTACCACCAGCCGTCCATGCCGTAGTGCTGATTTTCGGGATCTGCGAATTTCTCCATCATCTCCTGGAAAGTATCCCAGTTCCATTCGCCACGTTCATAGAGGTCCTTCGGATCCTCCAGACCTGCTTCAGCGATAGTCTTGCGGTTATACACAACAGCAACGTTATCGCCTGTAGCTTCAACAGCGACGAGGTAATGGCTTCCGTCCCATATGAAGCTGTCGTTGAGTTCCTGTATGTCCTCCCAGAGCGGCTGACTGAAGTCGATATAATCGTCAACAGGAGCGAACATCTGCTTTATAGCGCCCTTGGGGAAAGCGTCCAGATTGCCTGCATAGAAGAAGTCTATGCCCTCATCGGACTGAATATACTGCGCCAGATCGTCGTAGCGGTTCTCGTAGGTCGTCGGGTAAAACTCGATCTCACCGCCATAGCGCTCCTGGAACACAGCAAGCTCTGTGGGCACGTTTTTGCCTGTGCCGTCGGGATTGATATCCCAGTCGGACAGCCATTTGATCTTTTTATTTTCCAGTTCTCCCGAAAGGAGATCGTTATTCTGGGCATTATCGTGGATCTCCTCTCTCACAGAGGAATCGAGATCCTTTTTCGATACGCTGGATGATGTATCCTTTGAACTGCTGCAAGATAAAAGAGACAGCGACATTGCGGATATAAGCAATGATGATATGAAAATTCGTGTGTTTCTCATAGTTAAACTCCTTCCGGAAAAATTTGCGCAGCGTTTCTGCGCATCCCCTGTTTTAGGTAGACTAATATAACAGCTACCTTATCTTAATTATAACATTTTATTGCACGGAGTGTCAATATCAATATTTCATAGAATTTTAGTCAGAAAATAGTTATATATCACATATAACTATATACAATGTTAACAAAGCGCATACAAAGCGGTTACGAAACAATAATACTCAGCCTCTGCACGATCTTCCGCTTTTTCTGAAGGCGCATCTGTCCTTCATATTGCAGACTCCGCATCCGCTTCCGCCTTTTCTGAGAGGGAAATCAGAAATGCCGATCACAGCTGTCACTGACTTAGAGGGGATCAGCAGGCTGTTCTCGGTAACGGTAAGGCCTATTCTTCGCTGTGCATTCAGTGCGGTAAGTACATCGCTCTGCAATTCAAGGGGGAGGTCGCCGTAGCCGGGACTGAACCGCCACGTCCTGTAGGGCGCATCTATAGCGGAAAAAATCTCCTCCTCCGCCTTCTCGCAGACCTGTTCAACTGCGGCGCTGCACACACAGTCCAGTGCAAGGGAAAACGCCATGTCCCTTACGGAATACTGACGGATAAGCTTATCCGCCTCAGATGAAAGCGTAGCCGCCAGCAGTACCGCCTTTGTACAGCCGCTGAGATGTGAAGCTATATCCTTTCCCGTCAGAGGAACATTCATGCATTCAAGTTTCACGCCGCTTTCAGTGATATCCACAGATGTTTCCCTGTAGACATACTTAGGGCTGAGCGAATTCCTCACCATCTCGTCAGCACGGATGAGAAGTCCGCATACCGCCTCATCAGGTACTCCCCTGACTCCCATATACCTTGCAGCTTCCTCAATGGAGACAGGGTCAAGCTTCATCAGACGCCTATAATGCCTGATATAGCTTCGCTGATCTTACGTGCTACATAGGCATTGTTCATGGTGTACAGGTGTATTCCGTCAACTCCGCTTGCTGCAAGATCAACTATCTGATTGACTGCGTAGGCAATGCCCGCATCTCTGAGTGCCTCAGGATTATGCTCATACTTCTGCATGATGCGCACAAACTTATTAGGCAGACTTGCACCGCAGGTAGTTACCATTCGCTCAATCTGATTCTTGTTTACTACAGGCATGATTCCTGCTTCGATAGGTACGTCGATACCTGCAAGTTCAGCCTTTTCCCTGAACGCATAGAACGCTTCATTGTCGAAGAAAAGCTGAGTAATAAGATGTGAAGCACCTGCGTCCACCTTCTTTTTAAGGTTGCGGAGATCCTCAACTATGGAATCCGCATCGGGATGCACCTCGGGATAGCAGGCACCAGCTATGTCAAAATCGCCTTTTTCCTTTATAAATTCGATAAGGTCGCTGGCATGGGCGAAATCCTTCTTTGGAGGAATGTCAGGGTTAATATCTCCCCTCAGCGCCAGAATATTCTCGATGCCTCTTGCCTTTATCTGGTCAAGAGTTTCGGTTATCTCTTCCTTTGTGTAATTGATACAAGGAAGATGTATCATCGGTGCTACGCCGTTTTCTTTAATTCTTGAAGCTATATCGAGAGCGTATGTGTTATTGCTGCTGCCGCCTGCGCTGAATGTTACGCTGATGAAGTCTGGTTTCAGGTCGTGAAGTTCGTCAAGTGTTTTGTAAATTACGTCGATGGAACTTGTCTTCTTAGGAGGGAAAACCTCGAAGGAAAAGACAGTTTTTTTCTGGAACAGGTCTTTTATGCTCATATCAATCTATACTCCAATCTATTTCACTCATTCCGTGTTCACGGAGAAATGCATTTGCTTTTGAGAAATGTCTGCATCCGAAAAATCCGTTATATGCAGAAAGCGGACTGGGATGTGCTGCTTTCAGGATAAGATGCTGCTTATTTGTGATGAACTGCTGCTTGGCTTTGGCATCACCGCCCCACAGCATGAAAACCATCGGCTTTTCTCGCTCATTCAGCAGCTTGATAACGTCAGTTGTAAAGTACTCCCAGCCAAGCCCACGGTGACTTCTTGCCTGATCGGCACGGACTGTCAGCACGGAATTCAGCAGCAGAACGCCGCTTTCCGCCCATTTAGTCAGTTCGCCGTGTTTGCCGAGATTGTCAATGCCAACATCGTCACGTATCTCTTTGAAGATATTCACCAGCGACGGCGGAGGTGCAATACCTTTGCGCACTGAAAAAGAAAGTCCGTGAGCCTGACCTGCGCCGTGGTAGGGGTCCTGACCAATGATAACGCACTTCACATCGTTGTAGGAAGTCAGCTTCATTGCGTTGTATATGTCGTACATATTCGGGTAGATAGTCTGGGTCCTGTACTCGTTGATGAGGGTCTGACGTAGCTTTAAGTAATACTCCTTGTCGAACTCACCATCCAGCAGCTGATCCCAGTCATTGCCGAAATTAACCATAGTTTTCACCTCGAAATAAATATGGGCGACTTCATCGCCGCCCGAATGTCAATCAGAAATGATGATCTCTTTTTTCTTTTCGTAGTATTTGAACTTGACAAGAGTGTTGCGCCTGTAGGTCAGAGCGCCCTCCTTCTCAAAAGGTATCTTGTCGTACACCTCAGCAGAACAAGCTATCCTCAGCTCCTCATGCTTACGGGTGTCGAAGATAAGCTCATAATAAGCATCTGTTATCTTCTCTGTGCCGTCTTTTTCGATGATCCTCAGGCGGTCGTCGGACTTCCTGACAAGCGTACAGACCTCCACAAGGGGCTCGGATACACTTTTCTGCTTGCGGCGCTTGACAGCGTGAACAGGTTCAAGGATCTTTTCATGCTCGCCTGCTTTGCCGTTATCAGTGATGAAAAAAGCCCTGATGCCGTAAAAAGCACTGCGGAAGAAAAGATAGAGGAAAAGTCCGATTATAATAATTGCAGCGACCATAATACCGCTGACGATAAGTAAAGTTTTTAAATCAAAAGGCATATTTATCTCTCTTTCATTTGTTTCTATAGGTTTATTATAATACATTTCAGCGTTTTTTGCAATATATAATTGCAAAATTCTTGGATACGTGGTATAATTTAATGAATATGTTTCTATATAATTTATTTTATAGCGGAGGTAATTATGCAGAAAATTCTCGGGCATATGCGAAAAGCGATTCAGGAATTTGACCTCATTCATGATGGCGACAGAATTTGTGTCGGTGTATCGGGAGGCAAGGACAGTATGGTCATGCTGTACGGTCTTGCGCTGCTGAGACGATTTATCGGCATCAACTATGATATAGCTGGACTCACTCTCGACCCTTGCTTCGGCGGCGTAAAGGGCGATTATTCGGCAATTTCTGACTTCTGCGCTGAACATGACATCGAATATCATGTTGTGGAAACTCAGATCGGTGAGATAGTGTTCGATGTGCGGAAAGAGCCGAACCCATGCAGTTTGTGTGCACGTATGAGACGTGGAGCGCTGCACAATGAGACGAAAAAACTGGGCTGCAACAAGATCGCTCTCGGTCACAACTACGACGACGCTGTGGAAACTTTCATCATGAATCTTTTCACGGAGGGCAGGATCGGCTGTTTTGCGCCTACCAATTATCTCTCACGCAAGGAGATAACCCTGATACGTCCCCTTGTATTTGCACCCGAAAAAGCCATTCGCAGCGCCGCATTGAGGAATCAGCTTCCCATTGTGAAGTCGGTATGTCCTGCTGACGGACACACCAATCGTCAGCGTACAAAGGAATTTCTGGAGGAAATGGAGCGCAAGGACAAAGGCTTCAAGGACAGGATATTCGGTGCGATGCGGCGTGGAAATATCGACAGCTGGGGCGGTGTCAACTTCACTCCTCCGCCGCCAAAAGACTAAAAAAAGGCTCTCCATTACGGAGAGCCCTTATTATTTATTGTTCTTTAAAGAATGCTGACTTAAATTAGTCTTCCTTCTTCTTGAGAGCAAATGCTGTACCTACAGCAACTGCGAGACCTGCAACTGCAACGCCTACGCCTGTTACACCAGTCTTAGGTGAATCAGTCTTCTTGTTGTCGCTGCTGTTGCTCTTAGCTGTTGTTGTCTGAGCACCAGTTGACTGAGCAGCACCTGTTGTTGACTCAGCGTTAGCAGATGTTGTTGAACCAGTTGTTGTAGTTGTAGAAGATGTAGATGTTGTTGTAGTAGTTGTTGTTGTAGTTGTAGTAGTTGTTGTAGTTGTAGTTGTTGTAGTAGTTGTTGTCTCAGGCTCACCAGCCTTGATTGCAATGTAACCATCAGCATATGTAGCGTTAGCCTTTACGAGGTACTCATCTGTTGAAGGATTAGAAGATGACTTGATACCCTGTGTGAAGAAGTAAGCCTGCATCAGCTTGCCCTGTGCTGAGTCCTTGTTATCTGTGAAAAGGTCACCCTTTGAAGGATCCCACTGATAAGCAACGTCGATTGGATATACATCGCCAGCCTTAGCGTCTGCTGGAACCTTGAGTTCAACAGTCCACATTACACCGTCAGCACCAAAATCATCATCAGCACCTGAAGCAACGAAAACACCGTTACCGTTGTTCTCAGCCTTAGCTAAGCTTGAATCTTCAAGAGCTGCGCCCTTCTTAGCGTATGCACCTGTCTTGGTTGCAACAACTTCAAGTCTCTCATCCCAGTAGATGTGATAACCAGTTGTAGCGTACTTGCCTTCTGCACCGCTAACCTTGAATTCAACTGTAACAGTCTGGCCAGCAGCATCAGCAGCTGTGTCGAAAACCTTCTTAGTTACTTCGAGAACTGGCTTTGTAGCAGCAGATGATCCATCCTTAGGATCGAGATCGTAAGTCATTCCTCTGTCTGTGAGTGCGAAAGCGGAAACACTTGAAGCTGTAAGAGCTAAAGCTGATACAGCAACTGCAGAGATAGCTTTCTTTAAAGTATTCTTCTTCATTGTTTTATTTTCCTTTCAGATAATTTAAATTTATAGATTTGTAATTTTTATGTTTTCTGCCGCCGTTTCCGACGGCAGATTATAAACTTAATTATTCTTCTTCAGCATCGCCTGTAACGATATCCCAAAGCTTGTTTGGCTCGTTAGCAGCCATATCCTTGTACTGATCTACAGAAGACTTAGTGTAGAATGTGAGTATGCTTGAAGCATCTCTACCGTCGATAAGTCTCTCAGCCTTCTTAGCGAATCTTGTGAGTTCCTTACCAGCGTCTACCTTAACATCGCTAAGGAATGCAGAGAAGTCATCATATACTGACTCAGGGTTGCCGCCAACCAGTGTGCTTGGTGAAAGTGCAACTGTTGTAGCATCCTTGCCGTCTGTAGATGTTGCAGCGTAGTAAGTAAGTGTTGCTGTAGCGTCACGACCGTCAACGATGTTGTTAAGGTCTGTATCGCCCTTGAGACCGATGTAAACAGTTACTGTAGCATCGTTGCCCTCAGCATCCTTGAGTGTAGCGTTGTTGTAGTAAACAGGGATCTCGTAATCGAACTTGTTTTCAACAGCCTTGTATGTGTTAGCAGGTGTTGCATCACCGAATGTTAACTCAGCTGTGATATCAACAGGCTCGCTCTCATATTCTCTGAGAACTACAGCCACGCCGTCATCACCTGTGTAGCCTTCGTTATAAACTGTGTGGAGAACAGCCTTCTTGATCTGAGCTGTATCGAACTTGTCTTCTGTGTTGAAGTAGAAGCCGTCAACAGATTCGATCTCAACATACTGTGTCTTTACAGCTGATGTAACAGTGTTTGTTGTAGTTGTTGTAGTTGTTGTTGAACCGTCACCAGTTGTTGAAGTTGTGGATGTTGTTGAACCGTCATCGGTTGTTGATGTTGTGCTTGTTGTTGAACCGTCGTCTGTTGTTGAAGTTGTGGATGTTGTTGAACCGTCATCGGTTGTTGATGTTGTGCTTGTTGTTGAACCGTCGTCTGTTGTTGAAGTTGTGGATGTTGTTGAACCGTCATCGGTTGTTGATGTTGTGCTTGTTGTTGAACCATCATCGGTTGTTGAAGTTGTGGATGTTGTTGAACCGTCGTCTGTTGTAGAAGTTGTGGTTGTTGTTGAGCCGTCGTCAGTTGTTGTGGTGGTTGTTGAACCGTCGTCGGTTGTTGTAGTTGTTGTAGAACCGTCGTCGGTTGTAGTTGTAGTAGTTGTAGTTGTCTCAGTTACGAGAATTCTCTCGATCTGAACGTCTACAGAAGCTGTATCAGCAGTCTTGATGCCTGTGAAGTCAACAGTACCTGTGAGCTTCTTGTAAGAACCTACGTAAGCGTAGCCCTTGCTCTCAACCCACTTCTGAACGTCAGCAGCCTCAGCATCTTCAAATGCACCAACGAGTGTAGCCTTGCCGTTGTTGAGGTTGATGTCGAATGCTGTTGCGAACTCATTGCCTTCGCTGTCTGTGAGAGTCTTTGATGTAAGGCTGTCAACGAATGCTCCGAGCTGCTCAACTGTGATCTGGATGTCAGCCTTAGCAGAAGCTTTCTTAACAGCTGCATCGTAGTACTTCTTAACTGTTTCCTTAGCAGCTACTTCAGCAGCTGATGAAGGAACCTTTTTGTTGATGTTCTTCTTAGCGAGGAACTTGTTTGCAGCATCTGCTGCCTCGCTGATTGACTTGTAATCAGCTGTCTTTGTAAGAGCCTGATCCAGAGCCTTTTCAGCCTTGTTGATCTTATCTCTGATAAGAGCTGTCTTTGCGAGGAACTTGTCTGTAGCTTCCTTAGCGTACTGAGCAGCTACGTCGTTCTCGATAGCCTTCTTAGCGATGTTCTCGAGTTCTGTGAGCTTGTCATTTGCGAACTTAGCGAAATCACCAGCGTAGATATCGCCGTCAGCAGTCTTGTATACAACTTCTACAGGAACTGTAGTACCCTCATCAAGCTTAGATGTCTTGATTGTTACTACGAGATCGCCGCCAACCTTTACAGATGAGAAATCAACTGCATTGAGTTCAGGAGCGTTGTAAGCCTTTGCAAGATCTGAAAGAGCCTTGCCGGGTGTGTTAGCCCAGTTGCCGTTGAAGTTCGGCTGAGAAACTGTAGCCTTTAATACGATGTTCTTGTCTGCTGTAACTTCATATGTAACAGGGTTAACGAGCACATACTCTTCGAGAGCAGCCTTAGCAGCCTCTCTGTAGTTTGCAGGAACATACTTTACAAGGTCAAGAATCTTAGCGTTGTTGATTGATCCTTTTGTGCCAACCATCTTAGCAAGTGCAGCAGAACCAGTAACATTCCATGTAGATTCAGTCTTATTAGCGGGGATGTACAGAAGTGACTCAAGTGAAACAGTCTGAGCTGCTCCATCCTGTACAGTGTTGCCTACGATCTGAACTGCATCATTTTCTGCAGCAACTGACGAGAATGTCAGGCACTGTGTGAGAGCAAGCGGTACAGCAGCAGCTGCTGCAGCAACTCTCTTGAATAATGAATTCTTCATTGTTCTATACCTCTCTAACATATTTTCTACCCTTTACGCACATTTGCTTATTGTACTCAGCGGATGTGATATCGGGCGTAATTTCGGGTTCTGTTTATACGATTACATAAACCTCCCCCAGAAATTCATAACTACATTTTATCACACAAAAGGCGATAAGTCAAGAAAAAGCGTATATTTTTTTCAAAAATTATTGACGATTAATCTCAAGTATTTTTGTGCTTTTTACACAATACGATCATAATTGTCTAACAGATTTTTCAAAAAAAAGAACTCTCAGTAATAATTCAACGATTTATTACGTTTTGTTACATCATTATCCCTTGCATTTAATAATATATCACATAATTTTCAGCTTGTCAACAAGAAACTTTTCCCACAAAAAAGCAGGCCTTGCGGCCTGCTTTTTATGGAACGGTCAATTCAGGATCAACCGAATCTGTTTGGAACAACTGTATTCCAGAGCTCCTGAGCGTCTAAGCCAGCGTACTCGCCATCTCCTGCTGATGCTCTTGCATAGTATGTGAGAATGTTAGTAGCGTCACGGCCGTCAAGGATTCTGTCTTCTCTTGCGAGCTTCCAGTTATCCTTATCCCACTCATTTGTGTCAACGTCTGACAGGAATGCAGCCAGATCGTCGAGCGGATCATCTGCGCCTGTGATGAATGGTGCAGGTGAGATCGGTGTATCTGCCTCAGTGTAGTTGTCTGTAGATACTCTTGCATAGTAAGTAAGTGTAGCTGTAGCATCACGACCGTCTACGATGAAGTCGAGGTTTGTATCGCCCTTAACACCGATGTAAGCCTTTACTGTAAGAGGCTGACCATTTTCGTCAACCAGCTGATCGCCGCCATAATATACTGGGATATCATATGCGAAGTTGTCAGCAAAGTTAGCGAGTGTCTGATCTGTAGGATTCTGAGCCGGATCACCGAATCTGTCGATGTATGCCTTGTTAGGTGTATAACCATTGTAGTTTACATTAGCAAGGTCGAGATCGTTGATTGCGATGATGTTGCCGTTCTTATCCTTAGTGTACTTAGTGATCTTGACAACCTGATTCTTATCAAAGCCGCCTGCCTCACCGTTTCCACGTACGCCTGTATCGTGGCTGAAGTAGTAACCTGCAACAGTCTCGATTGTGTAGTATACAGATACATTATCACCGGAATTTGTTGCTGTAGTAGGTGTAGTAGAGTGTGGCTCTGTACCAGGATTTACAGGACCGGTTGATGTAGTAGTTGTGCCAGTATCTGTATCGCTTGTTGTAGCGCTTGTGGATGTTGTAGTATCAGGTGTGTTTGAACCTGTTACTGTTGTAGTTGTTGTAGTATCAGGTGTATTTGAACCTGTTACTGTTGTAGTTGTTGTAGTATCAGGTGTATTTGAACCTGTTACTGTTGTAGTTGTTGTAGTATCAGGTGTATTTGAACCTGTTACTGTTGTGGTTGTTGTAGTATCAGGTGTATTTGAACCTGTTACTGTTGTAGTTGTTGTAGTATCAGGTGTATTTGAACCTGTTACTGTTGTAGTTGTTGTAGTATCAGGTGTATTAGAGCCTGTTACTGTTGTAGTTGTTGTAGTATCAGGTGTATCTGAACCTGTTACTGTTGTAGTTGTTGTAGTATCAGGTGTGTTTGAACCTGTTACTGTTGTAGTTGTTGTAGTATCAGGTGTATCAGAGCCTGTTACTGTTGTTGTAGTTGTAGTCTCATCTGTTCCGGTTCCTGTAGTTGTAGTTGTAGTAGTTGAATCAGGAGTCTTAACGATGATCTTACCATCCTTACCGGTTACAAGGTCTGTGATATCATTACCGTTTGTATCGAATACCTTGAGGTTATCGATATCAACTGCATACTCGCCAGGTGTGCAATCAGCAGGGATTGTGTACTCAAGCTCGATTACGGTCTTGCCGTTTTCAGACTTGATACCAGCGCCGACAGGGTTAGCAAATGCGTACTGACCTTCAGTTGGGTTAGCAACTATTGAAGCTCCGTAGAAGTTTGTGAATCCGTCGTCTACCTTACCAACGCCTACAGGTGACTTGATTGTGAACTGTGCACCAGCAACTGGGAGGCCAGAACCGTCATCTTCGATAACGAACTTAACCTTTACAGTTTCGCCAGGTGTAGCCTCAACTGTCTCGCCGACCCATTTTACTGAACCCTTAGCAGAAGTTGTAGTAGATGTTCCCGGCTGAACGCCTGTAGCTGTTGTTGAAGTTGTTACAGGATCAGGTGTGTTTGAACCTGTTACTGTTGTAGTTGTTGTAGTATCAGGTGTGTTTGAACCTGTTACTGTTGTAGTTGTTGTAGTATCAGGTGTATTTGAACCTGTTACTGTTGTAGTTGTTGTAGTATCAGGTGTGTTTGAACCTGTTACTGTTGTGGTTGTTGTAGTATCAGGTGTATCTGAACCTGTTACTGTTGTGGTTGTTGTAGTATCAGGTGTGTTTGAACCTGTTACTGTTGTGGTTGTTGTAGTATCAGGTGTATCAGAGCCTGTTACTGTTGTAGTAGTTGTTGTTGTAGTATCAGGTGTATCTGAACCTGTTACTGTTGTTGTTGTAGTTGTTGAATCAACAGGATCACCAACTACCTTGATAAGTCCATCATAAGGAGCTACTAAGCTTGTGATGTCCTTGCCTGTGGTATCAAATACCTTGAGGCCGCCAAGATCAACCTTGTACTCGCCGGGAGCGCAGTTATCAGCGATCTTGTATGTGATTGTAGCTACGATCTTGCCGTCTTCTGAAGCAACATTCTTACCTGTGCCCTCAGCGAAAGCAAATTCGTGAGTTGTTGGGTTGTAGATAACACTGCTGTTATAACCGTTTTCATCCTTTGATACGTCTGTTGCCTGGATATCGCCCTCATTTACAACTGTGAATGAAGCGCCGGCTACAGGAAGCTTAACGCCTTCAGTATCAACGATCTTGATGTCGATTGTTACAACATCGCCGGGCTTAGCCTCTGTTGTACCTGCCTGCCAAGCAATACCACCCTCAGGGAGAACGATATCTGTAGGTCTTGGAGAAGTTACAATAGTTGTAGCGGTTGTTGTATTTGTCGCATCTGTGCTCTCAGTTGAAGAAACTGTTGATTGTAAAGTTGTATCAGTATCTACTTCTGTTACCTTAGTAGTTGAAGTTGTTGTGTTGTTTGCTTCTGTAGAAGCTGTTGTAACCTTGCCAACAATGATAGCACCATCTGTAAGAGTGATGTTATCTGTGATCTTCTTACCGTTTGTATCGGTAATGAATGCGTTGGACCACTTTACAGGATATGTTCCGTCTGCACAATCAGCAGGAACATTGAATGTAAGAGTGATGATTGTAGCACCTTCAGCAGCCTTTACGCCCTTGCCGATGCCTTCGCCGAATGCATAGTACTGCTCTGTCTCGTTTGGAACGATTGCAGCGTATGCATCGCCTGATGTTGATGAACCGTATGTGATAGGAGCTGTCTGCTTGATGTTGAACTGTGCACCAGCAACCTCAGCAGCTGAATCCTTAACGATTACATTCATTGTTACCTTGTCGCCGGGTTCAGCATTAACTGTAGGAATTACCCACTCAGCCTTGCCGTCCTCAGTTACAGGTGTATCACCAACAACGATAGCACCATCTGTAAGAGTGATCTTATCAGTGATCTTGTTACCGTTTGTATCAGTGATGAATGCGTTGGACCACTTTACAGGATATGTTCCCTTAGTGCAATCAGCAGGAACATTGAATGTAAGAGTGATGATTGTTGCACCGTCAGCAGCCTTGATGCCCTTGCCGATGCCTTCGCCGAATGCATAGTACTGCTCTGTCTCGTTTGGAACGATTGCAGCGTATGCATCGCCTGATGTTGATGAACCGTATGTGATAGGAGCTGTCTGCTTGATGTTGAACTGTGCACCAGCAACCTCAACAGCTGAATCCTTAACTACTACGTTCATTGTTACCTTTTCGCCGGGCTTAGCATTTACTGTAGGAATTACCCACTCTGCTGTGCCTTCAGCAACTACAGGTGTATCACCAACAACGATAGCACCATCTGTAAGAGTGATCTTATCAGTGATCTTGTTACCGTTTGTATCAGTGATGAATGCATTGGACCACTTTACAGGATATGTTCCCTTAGCGCAATCAGCAGGAACATTGAATGTAAGAGTGATGATCTTTGCTCCGTCAGCAGCCTTGATGCCCTTGCCGATGCCTTCGCCGAATGCATAGTACTGCTCTGTCTCGTTTGGAACGATTGCAGCGTAAGCATCACCTGATGCAGCTGAACCGTAAGCGATAGGAGCTGTCTGCTTGATGTTGAACTGTGCACCAGCAACCTCGATAGCAGAATTCTTTACAACAACGTCCATTGTTACCTTTTCGCCGGGCTTAGCATTTACTGTTGGGATAACCCATTCAGCTGAGCCTGTAGCAGGTGTTACATTCTTTGTTGTTGTAACTTCTGCAGATGTAGCTGATGTAGCCTTAGTTGTAGCAGATGCAGTTGTGCTTGACTGATTTGCAGTAGTTGTTGCAGCCTGTGGATTAGCAACTGTGATCTTACCATTCTTAGTAGATACCTTGTACTGAGCGTTGGAGTTATCCTTTACAACTTCGTGCTTGTTGCCGAAGCCTACATTATAAACACCGTCTTCTGTGTTTTCAGGTACCTTTACATAGAATGTAAATACAGGGTCACTTGTAGGAACGAGTGGCTCGCCCTTATCGTCGAGTGACTTGAAGTTTTCACCAAGAACAGCAAGATTTGTCATTGCTGTAGTCTTGAATGCCTGTGATTCCTTATCGATATCAACTATCTGAAGAGGTGAATCGATCTTGAATACTACGTCCATAGCGCAAACCTTGCCGCCGGCTGTGTCAACTGTTACGTCAACAGCAACCTCATCGCCGGGCTTAGCTGTGTAGTTACCGAAGTCAAATACTGCTTCGCCGCTCTCTGCAGGCTTGTTTGTTGTAACTGTGGTTGTAGGATTGTCAGTTGTTGCCTTAGGTGTTGTTGAGCCCTCCTCATTAGGAGTACCAACTGTGATAGCACCGTTCTTTGAAGCAACAGTGAACTGTGAACCGTCGTTGCTCTTGTGTACTTCGTTCTTTCCGTTGAAGCCTACATAATATGTTCCGTCAGGAGTATTAGCAGGAACATTAACGTAAAGTGTGAATACAGCAGCGCCGTCCTTAGGAACGAGCGGTTCGCCCTTATCGTCGAGTGACTTGAAGTTTGCACCAAGGATAGCCATGTTTGTCATGACTGTTGTATTGAATGCAAGTGACTCCTTGTCGATCTCCTCGATTGTAAGAGGTGAATCAACCTTGAACTTAACGTCCATAGCTGAGATTGGCTTGTTCTTTGAATCAACTAAAACATCAACTGTAACCTCGTCTCCAGCCTTAGCAGTGTAATTCTGGAAATCGAATACTACATCAGCGTTAGCTACAGGAGCTGTTGTTGTAGTATTTGTAGGTGTCTTGGAGGATGTCTGAGTTGTAGGTGTAGGCTGTGAGCCTGAACCTGTTGTAGGATTGCCGACAGTGATAGCACCGTTCTTGTATCCTACTGTGTACTGTGAACCATCGTTGCTCTTGTGTACTTCGTTCTTTCCGTTGAAGCCTACATAATATGTTCCGTCAGGAGTATTGGCAGGAACGTCAACATAAAGAGTGAATACAGCAGCACCAGCCTTAGGAACGAGTGGCTCACCCTTATCGTCGAGTGACTTGAAGTTTGCACCAAGGATAGCCATGTTTGTCATAGCTGTTGTATTGAATGCAAGTGACTCCTTGTCGATTTCAGAGATCTTGAGCGGTGAATCAACCTTGAACTTAACGTCCATAGCTGAAACAGGCTTGCCCTGAGTATCAACTAAAACATCAACTACTACCTCATCTCCGGCCTTAGCGGTATAGTTCTGGAAATCGAACATAACCTCGCCGTCCTTTGAAGGAGCGGAAGGAGTACCACTTGTCTGTGTAGGAGTTGAAGGTGTCTGTGATGAAACAGTTGTATTTGAAGTGTTTGTATTTTTGCTGGTAGAAGCAGTGGTCGAAGGAGTATCGTTAGTTCCCTTAACAGTGATCACGCCGTTGATTGCAGCAGTTGAATACTTGGAACCATCGTTGCTCTTGTGAACCTCACACTTGTCACCGAAACCGATTTTATAATCACCGGAAGGTGTATTTGCAGGAACCTCAACCGCTAACATGAAAACAGGCTCATTGTTTATCGGTGTAAGAGGTTCGCCCTTATCGCTGAGTGATTTAAAGTTAAGACCCAGATTAGAAAGGTTTACCATTGCTGTTGTGTTGAATGCAGGTGCCTCTTTTTCCATCGCAGTGATCTTAAGAGGTGAATCGATCTGGAATCTGACATCCATAGCAGAAACGGCTTTACCCTGAGTGTCAACAAAAACGTCAACATCAATGGTTTCGCCTGCATTAGCTGTCCATTTACCGAAATCGAAGACTACATCCTCACCAGCTGTCTTATTCGCAGCAACATCCAGCACTCCGCCCATACTAACGTTAGGCTGCGCAGCAGCATAGCTGCCCGCAGCGCTAACTGACGAAGCAAATGCACCTGTCATGAGTGATGTACTCATGACAGCGGATGTGACTGCAGAAAGCAGTTTCTTCATCAGTGCATTTCCTTTCCGAGCATAATGCTCTATTTAGTTTACTGAAGTTATGTTGCTTTTGAATTAGCCCTTAGCAGGGAGTGTGATGAGGTGAACTACGCTCTTGATGATAGCGTCAGAGTCAGCCTTTGTAAGGTCAACCTTAGAAGCATCTACAGCGCCGCCGTTAGCATCCTGAGGATTGAAGCAGTCAGCGTTAACCTTGCCCTGATCTGTCATAGCGTAATCAGCATTGTTGTTGAGCCACTTGTTAAGGAGAACAACGTCAGCTACGTTTACGTCACCGTCGCAGTTTACATCGCCCCATACTGGCTTGAGTGTGTTGCCGCTTGGAGTTGAAACTGTAGTTGTTGTTTCTGCAGGCTGTGAAGCTGTTGTGGAAGATGTTGTTGTAACAGGCTGTGAAGCTGTTGTAGCAGATGTTGTTGGATCATCAACAGGGTTACCAACCTTGATCTTACCGTTGATAGCTGTAGATGAGTACTTAGAACCATCGTTGCTCTTGTGTACTTCGCACTTGTTGCCGAAGCCTACATTGTATACACCATCAGGTGTTGTAGCAGGAACTGTTACATATAATGTGAATACAGGATCCTTTGTAGGTACGAGTGGTTCGCCCTTGTCGTCGAGTGACTTGAAGTTTGCACCAAGGATAGCGATGTTTGTCATAGCTGTTGTCTTGAATGCAAGTGATTCCTTGTCGATCTCATCGATTGTAAGAGGTGAGTCGATTGCGAATACAACGTCCATAGCAGAGATTGCCTTGTTCTTTGAATCTACTGTTACGTCTACCTGAACCTCTTCGCCAGCCTTAGCTTCGTAGTTACCGAAGTCGAAGATTACGTCTGCATTAGCAACAGGCTGAGTTGTTGTTGAAGTAGGCTGTGAAGCTGTTGTAGCAGATGTTGTTGTTGTAGCAGGCTGTGGAGCTGTTGTAGCAGATGTTGTTGGATCATCAACAGGGTTACCAACCTTGATCTTACCGTTGATAGCTGTTGATGAGTACTTAGAACCATCGTTGCTCTTATGTACTTCGCACTTCTTGCCGAAGCCTACATTGTATACACCATCAGGTGTTGTAGCAGGAACTGTTACATATAATG
Source organism: Ruminococcus flavefaciens FD-1 (assembly GCA_000174895.1). GTDB lineage: Bacteria > Bacillota > Clostridia > Oscillospirales > Ruminococcaceae > Ruminococcus > Ruminococcus flavefaciens_A. The sequence continues at coordinate 83,283 of ACOK01000110.1, read as the reverse complement.
TGAATACAGGATCCTTTGTAGGTACGAGTGGCTCGCCCTTGTCGTCGAGTGACTTGAAGTTTGCACCGAGGATAGCCATGTTTGTCATAGCTGTTGTCTTGAATGCAAGTGATTCCTTGTCGATCTCATCGATTGTAAGAGGTGAGTCGATTGCGAATACAACGTCCATAGCAGAGATTGCCTTGTTCTTGGAATCTACTGTTACGTCTACCTGAACCTCTTCGCCAGCCTTAGCTTCGTAGTTACCGAAGTCGAAGATTACGTCTGCATTAGCAACAGGCTGAGCTGATGTTGTAGCAGCAGTTGTTGTCTCAGCAGGCTTAACTGTTGTTGTAGGAGCAGCAGTTGTTGTCTCAACAGGCTTAGCTGTTGTTGTCTCGGATGTAGTTGCATTTGAACCCTCAACTGTGATTGTCATTTCCTCAAGGTTAAGGTTCTTGAGATCCTCATTGAATCTGCCAGCCTTAGTCTCGATCATAGGAGTTGGGTTGTTGTGCTGTCCTGAAGTATCTGTGTTATATCTACAGAATTCGAGCTTGTAATCGCCAGCAGCTGTTCCCTTAGGAAGAGTTACGTCGAATACAAAGAATGGGTGATCAGTGGACTTAGAACCTGTGAATTCATAAGCTGAACCGTTGTTTGTCCATGAGCAACCGATATATGCGTTATCTGCGCCAGCTTCCTTCTGAGAAGTATCAGCAGCGATCTCCCAGCTACCAGCAGGTGTGAAAGAACCTCTTCTGCTTACTTCGCCAGCGAAGATAACAGCTCTTGTTGATGAGAAAGTCTTGTCGCCTGCTGTGTATTCCTTTGCTGTTGTAAAGTAATCATCAGTAGGGATAACTCTCTTGAATGTTACGTTCTTAACGTCTGCGCTGTCAGAAACGAGCTTTACAGATACTGAAACAGCCTCTGAATCATTTGTAGCCTCGTCGAGGTAAACAGCAACAGGTACAACAACATCGCCAGCAGCGATATCGTCCTTAGAAACAGTTACCTTGCTGCCCATTGCGTCGTACTTAGAACCAGCTTCTGCATAAGCCTTGATAGCAAAGCCCTTGGATGCATCAGCTGCGCTTACTGAAGGAGCAATTGAGCTAGCCATTGTTACAGTCATAGCCAATGATGTGACTGCAGAAATAAACTTTTTCATTTGTAATAATTCCTTTCTTTAGGTTTTTAAGCCTATTAATTTAATACATTAATTGGGTTTGTATTCCTTTGTAAGGGGGACAAATCAGATAATCTCGGATCAAAGTTCTGTGATGAGAGTAAGCAGGAACTTCTGGATCTGGAGTGCGTCGTTAACTGTTACGCCGTCTCCGCCTTTTCCGTTAGTACCGCCGATAACGTCAGCGTTAGCCATACCCTTATCTGTGATGTGCGTTGCATTGCTGCCGGTGAGTCCGTACGCACTTGGGTTAGCCTGGAACTGCATGATGAGAACTGCATCAGACATTTCTACAGTACCATTGCAGTTTGCATCGCCTCTCAGAGTAGCCTGATCGGGAGCCTTGGTGGTTGTTACTTCTGCTGAAGGAACAGATATCTTACCGTTTGTTGCCTTGACTGTGTACTTTACAGCCTTATCGTTTGCAGAATAACCTGCACTGATACTGCTGTTGTCTGTACCGGAGCCGACATATGTCTCACGCTTGACTGCTTCAAGCTTGATAGGTGATTCTGCACCAGGCTTAGCATTGCTTGATACTGTACCTGTGATTGTACATAATACACCGTCCTTGCTGATCCAGTATGATGAATCTTCTACTGCTGTAGACCAGATAACACTGCTATAGCCCTCACTGTTCTGTATAGATACATCGAATGTGGGCAGAAGTGATGCAGTCTGATCACTGGAAGCTGCCTTCGTGTCAGCAATCTCCCCTACTGTGATCTTGTCGATTGTCACTACTGTGTTGTCGTAAGTAACAGCAAAGTCGATACCCTGGATTCCGGTACTTGGAACATCAGCCAAAGATACCTTCACCTCGAACTGATCACCTGCCTTTGCCTCCGCATTGCTGGCGGATATCTGCACTGTTTCGCCTGCAGCGAATGCCGGAGCAAGTGAGCTGAGTGAAAGTGAAAGCATCGTAGCAGCGATGGCTCCGACGATTACCTTGTTTGTCTTCATTGATTTTTCCTCCTTCTTCATTAATGTTATATAACAAAGGAACGGCTGCCCCTTTTATTATATCTTGTCTTGAACAGCGGCACACAAAAGCCGCCGAGACGCTGACCGCATGGATCTCATGAACGTCAGACAGAGCAGAGGCTGTGACCTGTGCGCTTTTTCCCGTAAAGCCGCTATGTTCAGGGCTCACGGAAAGCTGCGGATCTGCGGTCGTGCATACTCTGACGACAGCGGTCAACAGCTTAAAGACCTTGTTCACACTGCCGTGATGAGATACTTGATCCCATATCCATATTTATTCATGATTTCATTATATATCAGCGATAAAAAAAAGTAAATAGGTTTATACTGTTTTTGGTATTTTATATAAACGGCAAAATGATTTTTTGCACGGTTTGCACAATGAAAGAATTCACTGAAAACTGCTGTATAAAGCTGTTATTTAACTCTTTTTGAATAAGTTGAATTATTTTTCCAGCTCTCTGAATTCAGCAGGAATATTCTCCTCAATAATGCTGTTTACAATGTCCCAGTTGAACTCGGGATAGGTGCCCATCGGGAATGCATAAGGCAGTCCGTGGGAGTTGGCGAGTTCCGCAGTATACTTGCTGTAGGGGTATATCCTGATGTTGGAAAATGCCCCGTCATCGTAGTGAACGATGGTTGGGATACACTTCACATTTTCAAGTCTGACCTCATCAGTCTCGCCGTCCACAACAATGTCAAAATCAGGCATTTCACCGATCACGTTGAAGTTATCGGTCTGTGCACATACGAAGTTGCCCATTGAGTAGTAAACGAAGCCCTTTGTGCCGTCGTCACGGGTGATCCACTCCATGGTCTGAGCTGTATGAGTGTGGCCTCCCAGGATCATATCTGCGCCCCAGTCAACCATCTTCTTTGCAAGCTCTTTTCTGTCATCGGATACTATGTTGGTATCCTCTGCGCCCCAGTGAGCGGAAACGACAACTGCATCGGCCATTTCCTTGGCTTTCTTGATCTGTCTTTCGATCACGTCTTCTTCAGAGTTGAGTATAACCCTGAGCGGCGAACCTTCGGGGATCGAGAAGCCGTTGAGATGTTCAGCGTATGCGAGGAAGGCGATCTTTATGCCGTTTACTTCACGTATACGGATATTTTCGGAATCTTCCTCATTTAAATAAGCACCAAGCACGGTAAGGTCGTTTTCCTCAGCCTTTTTATTCCAGAATCTGATGGATTCCTCAAGGCCGTCAGCGCCCATATCCAGAAGGTGGTTATTTGCCATAGTGATGACGTCGAATCCGCAGTCTATCACTGCATCAGCGACCTCAGGCGGAGAATTGAAGATGAGAACGCCGTTGTTAGCGCCGCATATCTCATTGCTTTCAGAAATTACTGTCTCCTGATTGATAACAGCCACATCTGCTGATTCCACAAGGTACTTCACTTCCTTGTAGATCGGTCTGAAGTCGTATCCGTTACCGCCTGCATAAGCTTCGGCGTTCTTGTAAACGGAGTAGTGTATCAGATTATCACCGACTGCCACAACGTGAGCGACCTTATCCTCAGGGACAGGCTCTGTAGTTGGTTCGGCTGTAGTAGTTGCCTCAGTAGATGTTGTAGTGCTGAGCGCCTCTTCAGTTCCGCTTTCCACGATGTGAGAGCTGCTGCATCCGAAGAATGAAGCTCCCATAGCCACTGAAAGAACGGCCGCTGAAAATGTGCGCATTGTTTTAAGATCCATTATATTCTCCTTTTTTTGAAGAAAGGTGTGAAAATACTCACAAAAATCCCTTTTCTTCTGCTTTAATTATATCACAAAATTTTCCGTTTTGCAATTACCAATTGTATCAATCTTATGTATAATTACACCCTGTTTTAAGATCACGCCTTAAATCTTTCACGTTCAAACAACGTATTTACGCCGTTTATCGGGTGTTGTCAATATTTTTCGTTAACATTTGTTCATCCATACAAAGTTTTGACGCTGTAATTGTGCATTATGCACACCCCAGGACTTTTTGTCCCCTTTGTATAGCGAGTGAATACATTCTGTTTATTCCCGTGACTTCTGAAGCTGTATGAATTCCTCTGCCAGCGCCTCCGCCTCCGCATAGGATGAAAGCATATAACAGCGGCCACGGAACTTGGCTGAGCCGTAGTAGCCGTTCATGTACCACGCTGCGTGTTTCCTCGCCTCATGTATGGCAAGTTCTTCATTTTTCTCACTGAGCTGAAGAATAAGGCGGATGTGCTCAAGCATCACCCTCATCTTTTCCTCAAGGGACGGAGGAGTATAATCCTCACCGCCGAGACGTGCTTCTATCTCACGGAAAATAAAGGGATTGCCGTAGCTTCCCCTTCCTATCATCACAAGGTCACAGCCGGTCTCTTCATACATCCTCATGCATGAATCCGCATCGGTAATATCGCCGTTTCCGATGACGGGGATACTCACAGCCTGCTTCACATCACGGATGATATCATTGTGGGACTGCCCTGAGTAGTACTGGTCACGGCTTCTTCCGTGCACAGCCACAGCCGCAGCTCCGGAGGCTTCAAGAGCCTTCGCCATTTCAACTGCATTTGGCTCGCCGTAATGCCAGCCTGCACGGTGTTTCACTGTAACAGGAACATCCCCTGCCGCTTTCACAGCCGCTTCGGTTATCTTAGCCGCAAGGGGCACATCCTTCATAAGTGCCGAACCTGCGCCTGTATTCACAACCTTCGGCACCGGACAGCCCATGTTTATATCGATTATATCAGGCTCATACTCCAGCACTATCTTCACAGCCTCAGCCATGAACTCAGGTTCACTGCCGAAAAGCTGGACTGCCATAGGTCTTTCCTCAGCGGTGACAGTGCAGAGCGAAGCCGTCTTCCTGTCGCTGTAGCATATGCCCTTTGCAGAGACCATTTCGCTGACAACGTAAGCAGCTCCGTACTTCTTGCACATCAGCCTGTACGCCCTGTCAGCAACTCCCGCCATAGGAGCGACTGCCGCAGTCTTTTTTATGCAGACTCTTCCTATTTTAATTGTGTCAGCCATTCTGCTCTGCTTCTCCGTTTTTCTTGCGGAAAACGAATATCTTGCTGATAACATAATTGAGTATCAGCACTATAACATTTGCGGCAATCTTTACTACCCAGTAGTTGATGCCAATCTTTGCAAAGCCGATATTCATGATGACCCACTCAACCAGCAGTGTGAATACTCTGCCGCCGTAGAATTTTCCGCCCTCAGCGATGATATTCTTCAAACCCTTTGCGTTGGACTCAAATACCCACAGCTTGTTTGTGATGTAGGCGAATGTAACTGCACATACCCATGAAAATACAGTACTGATATTGCTTACATCTCCGGCACTGTAGCCTCCTGCGTGTTCAAGGACGAATTTTGCAAGTCCTGCCGAAGCAAAGCTTACAACTGTAGTCAGTACGCCGAAAAACAGGTAAAGCCACTTTTCCTCGTACTTGTAGTAAATGTTCTGTAATGGCTTGGGCAATATGGATACACACGCTTTTATTATCTTTTCCATTATGTCGATCCTTCCTTTTTTCATGCATGGCTTCTGCCACAATCATATTAATAATAGCAGTTCAGGCCGAAAATTTCAAGGGATTTCATAAACTTTTCACATTTCAAAAATATCCTCCGGCAGCTTCCGCAGGCGTTATTTTTTGGACGTATAAGCTGATTCGACAATTGCTATTGACATTTTTGCCGATTCATGATATAATCTGAATAAAAGTCAAGCTTTTGCACTGAGCTTGTAATAAATTTTTTTAACGGAGATAAATATTATGGCAAATAAAGAAAACATGGACATGAATGCAAATATGGATTACAAGAATTATGAGTTCCCCGAATCTCTCAGGCCCACTCTCAGCCAGTGTGCCGAAATGTATGAGCTTATCAAGCATAACCTCATCGAAGTGGATCAGGAATGGCTTACAGTCGCAGGCCGCCACTCGCTGGTCATCGACTTCAAGCTGGACCTGATGTACCTCCTCAGCTTCCTTGCTGTAATGAGCGGCAGTCCTGACGAATTCCCCATTGTCATCGCTGATAAGATGTTCGAGAGGGAGCCGTTCGCCGATCATACTCTCGGCTTTATCAGAGCCGCTGAAAACATGGGTATAAAGGAACTCATCGACAACTACGATATCACCGACGAGGTCATCGAAAAATTCGACGCTTTCACTTCAAATGTTACCAATATACTGAAGATACTGCCTTCATTCGGCGATTACTATGAGCTGTCGATGATCTACTACCTCTACTCTGCCCTTATCGCAAGCATATGCCAGCTCATGGAGGCTAATGCGGCATCTTCCATTATCTTCACCGGCATCAACAACTACCTTAGCACCCAGTTCAAGGTGTGCGAGGAGCATATGTCGCCTCAGGAGCTTGATCAGTTCGAGAAGACTGTTTTCCCATACCTCAAGCGTGTCAATGCCAAAATGAACGAGGTCGTTGATTCAGCCAAGGCTTACTACGGCGCCGACGATCCGATCAATCTGAAGGTAGGCATCAAATTCCCGAAGCCTGCTGAGGATGATGGCAAAAAGGAATAAAAAATAAGCGGTCACATTATGTGGCCGCTTTTTTGTATACACCGCAGAATAAGCAGGTTTGCTATTTATTAACGTGCTCAAAGAGATCACCGGGCTGACATTCAAGCGCTTCGCATATGGCATTCATCGTCTCGAAGCGTATGCCCTTCATCTTACCCGTTTTGAGATTGGAGAGATTGACGTTTGTCATGCCTACTTTTTCGGCAAGCTCATTCAGCGACATCTTGCGGTCAGCCATTATTCTGTCAAGTCTGATTATTATAGCCATTCCGCACCGCCTTACGCAATCGAGTCGTTATCTTCCTGAAGGCCGAGTCCGTACACGAAGACCTCGGATAATATGCCGATTATTACTCCGATGCCAATTGTAAGTATGTTTCGCATATCAAAGGAAAACTTCACATTGACCACGCTCTCGGAAACTGCGGAAGTCACACAAGACGGGATAAGTCCGCCGACGAACAAAATAACCGCCATCGCACGAAGCTTATTTATTATCTTCTTTGAAAAGGGTTTGCCTGTTTTGCGGATCTCAAGGAGTATCAGCGCAAGAAGCCCCAACTCAGCGAATATCACCAATGTGCAAAGGCTGTTGGTAAGAAACTCTTTTTCTTTCGGGTGGATAAGGAAGTTTACAAACTGCCAGGCCGCACACGCAACAGCCAGAAAGCAAAAGATACAGCTCAGCACAGTGTCTGCATAGGTACGTTTCTGAAGTTTTTCGGATATCATTTTGTTCATAACAGCATCTCCTTTTTTAAAGCCTCAGTTTAAGTTTTTAAAGTTTTATCAGCTGATGGCTATATTATAGCACCGAAATTAAAGCGTGTCAATAAGAATTTAAAGTATCGCTTTAAATATTGTATGTTCAGTCAAATATTCCACTCGCATCCGCCATTGAACTGTGCATGATGACGAATTTTTCGTCAGACTAAAAGGGCGCACAGTGTGCGCCCCAGTCTGTCAATAAAGGCAGATTTAATGTGGAATTATCGGGCGGACGAGGGCGTCCGCCCCTACAATACGCCTATTCTCCGAGAATATTTTTGTAGGGGACGCCGCACTTGACACGCGCCCAGCCCCTTTGTCACTGCGTGACATTTCCCCACACTGTGGGGAATCACCCGGCGTCCCGAAACAGGTTTTTAAACAAGCTAAGGGCGCACAGTGTGCGCCCCTACAAAATAATACCCGCATTTAATTAAATGTCGGCCAACAACGGGCGCTCGGAAAGCGCCCCTACAATCAATTTTAACCTTGTGGAACGCCGGGGGCGGCGTTCCCTGCAAAACTGAGCTGTGAATAAAATCAAAGGACCGCCAAAGGCGGCCCCTACAAATATTACATGAATAGAATTTACAAGAAGTTCCGTCGTGCGAAAGCAGATTATGCTAAACGTACAAAGCAAGCGAGCGCAGCAAGCGAATCGTGAAATGCGCCGTCGCTCGCTCAGCGACAAAAGGCTGCCGTACAGGAGTACAGCAGCCTTTTCAGATATTCTGAATTTCGCCAATGGCTGAAATTACTTGTTAAGGTTAGCCTCGATCATGTCGAGTTCATCGTAAAGTGCCTGTGGGATGTTACCGCCCTTAGCCTTGATGTCCTCGTCATAGTATCTTCTCATCTCAGCGATCTCCTTCTTCCACTCTTCCTTATCAACTGTAAGGAGCATATCCAGAGCAGATGGAGAAACCTCGTCCTCGATACCCTTGAGGTTGATGTCTTCCTTCTTAGGAAGGAATCCGATAGGAGTCTCAACAGCGTCAACTTCGCCCTCAACTCTCTTGATGATCCAGTCGAGAACTCTCATGTTGTCGCCGAAACCAGGCCAGAGGAAGTTGCCTTCGTCGTCTGTTCTGAACCAGTTAACGTTGAAGATCTTAGGAGCCTTGCTGCCGAGTCTTGCGCCCATTTCGAGCCAGTGTGCCCAGTAGTCACCTACGTTGTAGCCGATGAATGGCTTCATAGCCATAGGATCGTGACGGAGTACGCCTACTGCGCCTGTTGCAGCAGCAGTTGTCTCAGAAGATACAGCTGATCCGATGTATGTACCGTGTGTCCAGTCGAATGACTGATATACGAGAGGAGCAGTTGTAGCACGACGGCCGCCGAAGATGATAGCTGATACAGGAACGCCCTCAGGATTGTTGAACTCAGGTGAGATGCATGGGCAGTTCTTTGCAGGAGCTGTGAATCTTGAGTTTGGATGTGCAAGCTTGTTGCCTGCAGCTGTGTAAGCTTCGCCGTCTACCTTCTCACCCTTCCACTCTGTAGCATCCTTTGGAGGATTCTCAGTGAGCTTCTCCCACCAAGGAGTATTGTCGCTGTTGTCGAGAGCAACGTTTGTGAAGATAGCGCCTTCCTTTGTGCAAGCGAGAGCGTTGTAGTTTGACTTAGCGTTTGTTCCGGGAGCAACACCGAAGAAACCGTTCTCAGGGTTGATAGCGTAGAGTCTGCCGTCCTTGCCGGGCTTCATCCAAGCGATATCGTCGCCGACTGTGAATACTTCATAGCCGTCCTTCTTGTATCCCTCCGGTGGGATGAGCATAGCCAGGTTTGTCTTACCGCAAGCTGATGGGAATGCAGCTGTGATGTACTTAACATCGCCGTTTGGCTTCTTAACGCCGAGGATGAGCATATGCTCAGCCATCCAGGCCTCGTTCTTACCCTGGAATGAAGCGATACGGAGTGCGAAGCACTTCTTGCCGAGGAGAACGTTTCCGCCGTAAGCAGAGTTGATCGACCAGATTGTATTTTCCTCCGGGAACTGAACGATGTATCTCTTCTCAGGATCAACGTCAGCCTTTGAGTGGAGACCTCTTACGAAATCGTCGGAAGTATCACCGAGATTCTCGAATGCCTGCTTACCCATTCTTGTCATGATGTTCATGTTGAGAACAACGTAGATAGAGTCAGTAACCTCTACACCTACCTTAGCAAGAGGAGAACCGATAGGACCCATTGAGTAAGGGATAACATACATGGTTCTGCCCTTCATAACGCCGTCGTACATAGGTGTAAGGAGAGCCTTCATCTCATCGGGAGCCATCCAGTTGTTTGTCGGGCCTGCGCCTGACTTTTCCTTTGAGCAGATGAATGTTCTGTCCTCAACACGGGCAACGTCGTTAGCACGTGTTCTGTGGTAGAGGCAGTTAGGATACTTTTCCTGATTGAGCTTGTACATTTTGTCCCAGCTGTCGTCAGGGAGAGAAGTAACTTCTTCTGTAAGAGCATCGAGCTGTTCCTTTGAACCGTCGATCCATACTACCTTATCGGGCTTACAGAGAGCAACCATCTCTTCTACCCACTTTAAAACGTTAGGGTTCTTTGTTAATGACATTTTATAATACCTCCTAATAATATTAACTTAGAAAGAGCCGGAAACGGCATTGAAACTGTCGGCAAAAGCCGAATGTTCCTCAAATACTATTATATCTGATTTTTGTCAACGTGTCAATAGCAGTTTCCCGAAAAACGGCGGATTTTTTCGGAATAGCAATATTACGGAAAAATATGCATAAATTGCGGTTAGCATTATGCAACAACGGTTTTTCGGCATTTCTGACCCTAAGTGGTATATACATTAAGGAAATTTGATATATATTTGTCAATGGGTATAGACATCAATAGCCTTTTCAGGAGTGCCCGTAATACAAATACTATTATATTGCTCCGTTTTTATCAGACAGCTGTGTTCTTCACTAAAAACGGACTGCATAATAATATATAGAACTGACCGTGACAACATAAGATGATCAATTCTTCAACATTCCGTTCAACATTTCAACATTTTGCATTTAAACTGTGCATATCGCCAAAGTTTGTGAAAGTTTGAAGAATAGACTTGATTTATCTTAAAAAGATGGTAAAATATAGTTAGCACTCAAAGAAAGAGAGTGCTAAAAATCATTTTCGTTTATTATTATTATTCAGGAGGTATATATTATGACTATCAAACCATTACAGGACAGAGTTGTCGTAAAAATGGCTGAAGCTGAGGAGACCACTCAGAGCGGCATCATCCTCACAGGCTCCGCTAAGGAAAAGCCCGAATTCGCTGAGGTAATCGAGGTAGGCCCCGGCACATCAGATGTTAAGATGGAAGTAAAGAAGGGCGATAAGGTCCTCATTTCCAAGTACTCAGGTACTAACGTTAAGCTCGACGGTGAGGAGTATATCATCGTAAGAATGGAAGACATACTCGCAATCGTTAAATAATGCGTAATTCGTAATTCGGAATTCGTAATTATGGTATCGCCTTACGGCGATGTATCTAAATATTAAAATTCGTGAGCGTATGCGAACACATTTAATTACGCATTACGCATTACGAGTTAAGAATTGATTCAAAGGAGATTTTATCATGGCTAAGGATATAAAGTACGGCGAAGACGCAAGAAAAGCACTTCAGGCAGGTATCGACAAGCTTGCTGATACAGTAAGAATAACAATGGGTCCTAAGGGCAGAAACGTTGTCCTCGACAAGAAGTTCGGCGCTCCCCTCATCACTAACGACGGTGTTACTATCGCTAAGGATATCGAGCTTGAGGACGCTTTCGAGAACATGGGCGCTCAGCTCGTCAAGGAAGTTGCTACAAAGACTAACGATGCTGCCGGTGACGGTACAACTACTGCTACTCTCCTCGCTCAGACTATCGTTCGTGAAGGTATGAAGAATATCGCAGCAGGCGCTAACCCGATGGTTCTCAAGAAGGGTATCGCAAAGGCTGTTGACGCTGCTGTAAAGGCTATCGTTGACAACTCAAAGGCTGTTCAGGGCAGCGAGGATATCGCAAGAGTAGGTACTGTTTCTTCTGCTGACGAGAACGTTGGTAAGCTCATCGCTGAGGCTATGGAAAAGGTAACTTCTGACGGAGTTATCACTATCGAAGAAAGCAAGACTGCCGAGACTTACAGCGAAGTAGTTGAGGGTATGCAGTTCGACAGAGGCTACATCTCACCTTACATGGTTACAGATGCTGACAAGATGGAAGCTGTTTACGATGACGCTTACGTTCTTATCACAGACAAGAAGATCTCATCTATCCAGGAGATCCTCCCGCTTCTTGAGCAAATCGTAAAGATGGGCAAGAAGCTCGTTATCATTGCTGAAGACGTTGAGGGCGAGGCTCTTACAACTATCATCCTCAACAACCTCCGTGGCACATTCAAGGTTGCTGCTGTTAAGGCTCCCGGCTTTGGCGACAGACGTAAGGAAATGCTGAAGGATATCGCAGTTCTCACAGGCGGTGAGGTCATCTCATCCGAGCTTGGCCTTGAACTCAGCGAGACTCAGCTTTCACAGCTCGGTCAGGCTAAGCAGGTAGTTATCCAGAAGGAGAACACTATCATTGTTGACGGCGCAGGCGACAAGGAAGCTATCAAGTCAAGAGTTGCTCAGATCAGAGCCGCTATCGAGAATACAACTTCTGACTTCGACCGTGAGAAGCTCCAGGAGAGACTTGCTAAGCTTGCAGGCGGTGTTGCTGTTATCAAGGTCGGCGCTGCTACCGAGATCGAAATGAAGGAAAAGAAGCTCCGTATCGAGGACGCTCTCGCTGCTACAAAGGCTGCTGTTGAAGAGGGTATCGTAGCAGGCGGCGGTACAGCATTCGTAAATGCTATCCCTGCTGTTATCAAGCTCGTTCCTACACTGGAAGGTGACGAGAAGACAGGCGCTAAGATCATTCTCAAGGCTCTCGAAGCTCCTGTACGTCAGATCGCTGAGAACGCAGGTCTTGAAGGAAGCGTTATCGTTGACAAGATCATCCGTTCACGCAAGGTAGGCTACGGCTTCGATGCATACAACGAGGTTTACACAGACATGATCCCTGCAGGTATCGTTGATCCTACTAAGGTTACAAGAAGCGCACTCCAGAACGCTGCTTCTGTTGCTTCAATGGTTCTTACAACAGAGAGCCTTGTTGCTGACATCAAGGAAGACGCTCCTGCTGCTCCTGCAATGCCTGCCGGCGGAATGTATTAATGATTCGCTTGCGAATCATTAATAATTCGGAATTCGGAATGCGGAATTCGGAATTATAAATATTAAGGCGAACTCGAATCATTCGGGTTCGCCTTTTTGTTATCTGATACAATGAAAAAGCCATAACATCCGCCCGGATATTATGGCTTTTATTATTATTGCTCTTTTCTTCTCATAGTCCACGCTGCCGCACCTGAGCCTATCAGCATTACTGCTGCTCCCAGCGGAGCTTTTGAACCTGTTGAAGGTGAATCTGTTTTCGGTGCCTGACTTCCTGAGCTGCCGCTTTTAGCCGTAGTTGCTGCGGCGGAAGTTGTGCTTGCTGCACTGCCCGAAGCTGCTGCCGTGCTGCTTCCCGAACGTGTCGTTGATGACGTATTCTTTGCAGATGTGGCAGTTGTCCTTGCGGACGTTGTTGATGAAGAAGTTGTTGCCTTTGCCGTAGTAACAGGTGTTGAAGGCGGTTTCAGATACGAAGCGGCTGAGGTATTGATAGCAGTCTGTATCTGTGTCGTATCCTCTCCGAAAGGTACGCCTTTTGCGTAATGGACACATACCACACGGTAATAGCCTGTTCCATTGACCTTGACTTTGAGATTGTTGATATTGTAGTATCTCACATTGCTTTTAGTCAGGTCGCTGAGCACTTGCTCATCGGTCCAGTTCTCACCGTCATCGCTGTGCTGTATGGTTATATTCTTGTATCCGACTTCCTCCATTGCGGAAGAAACCTGAGTTTTTGCCGTTATATATATAACACCGTCCTCTGTTGCATTACAGGTCAGCGTACACTTCTCAATAAGGCCTATTGCCTTTTCATACTCCTCATAAACGGTATAATCCGCTGCATAGACGTTCCCTCCCGTGGGAGCGCACATCAGCACAGCTCCGAGAGCTGCTGCCGTAAATAATTTCCATCTCATTCCGCTGCCCTCACTTAATGTCCGGGTCGGACGGTACGAAGCTGTAAGCCAGCTTCATTATGGCGTCAGCGGAAATGTTGTATCCTGTGATAGTGTAAGTGATATTCTCATGCACGAATACTGCCGTTACCCTGTTTCGGTTAGGGAAGGCATATACATGAGTACCTCTCTCCTCTCCTTCGAGATAATCTGTATTATCACTGGGGATAAGCACCTCGGGAAGCTCCTTCTCGGACTTGTACTTCTCAAGTGTTATCTTGAAAAGCTGTCTGTTTCCGTTATCGAAGACAAAGTCCATATCCTCGGAATCCTCCATGGCTTCGTAGTGGGATTCCTTCAGTTCAAAGAATCCGTTATAAGCCATTTCCGATGGAAGTTCAGAGGGCACAAACGGAACGATTCCGTGTTCGCTGCATCCCTCTATGATACTGTCTGCGATATAATCCACCATTTTATTCGGAGCAGTGCCTCCGCTATTGTCCGGTGTGGTCTCGGTAGTCACAGGAGCAGCCGTTGTTTCAGTGGTTATCGAGAGCCATGGCAGAAGCGGATCATACCATGCAGTACCTGTTGGTTTCGGGTCATCCCTGGGAGGCTTTACAGGCTCCCTTTCGTCATTGTGAGGCATACGGGAGAGGTCGACAGTAAATCCGCTCCTTGTTCTTCTCAGGACAGCCTCAATAATATTTTCGCCATAGGTTGCGAGGGTGTAGCAGTTGAGAGCGATACCGGCCACGAAGCAGGCACTCAGTGCAGTTACCCATCTTCTTATATGTCCGATCTTCTTGCTCTTCTTTTCTGCGGCCTTATTCATGATATCGTCAACTGACGGCGGTGAAGGTATCTTCACATCCGAAAGCTCAACTATAGCAGCTGTGATATCACGAACAGCATCCAGATCCCTCTCGTTTTCAGGTTTAGCAAGCTCTTCATCCAGCATTTGCTGAAGGTCGCTGAGCATTACCTCATCAGACAGTTCATTCGGAATAATACTATCTGTGTCTTTCATCCGAACATCACTCCTTTTCCATACGATGCAGCTGCGGCAGTGCATTACCTCAGCCGCTCTCACACTATGTGTATTAACCGATGGCGGCCGAAGGGACGGCGCATCATCAGTTATCATGATCTTTTCTCAGTTTCTTTTTGATCTTATGTACTCTCTGATACATGGCTGCAAGAGAAATGCCCATTTTCTTTGCAGCGGCGCTTCGCTGTCCGTAATCGGTGTCATAGTATGCTTCGAGGAGCTTCTTTTCATCCTCTGTAAGCACCTCAAAAGGATCTTCAGCCGAATCATCGGGGAAGCTGCTTTCAGCGGGGATATTATACACCTCGGGGTTATCCTCGATACTGACTTCATGGCCGAAATTCTTACGGATATAAGCCTTCATCACGTTATCGGCGGTACGATAAAGCCATAGCCTTATATTATCGGTACTGCTGAGTTTCTCATGCTTTGAGAAAAATATAACGAAGACCTCCTGAGTACAATCCTCGGCGGGATGTTGCTTATAACTGAGCTTTGCGAAGCAGTAGCTGTAGATCTCTTTGTAGTATGTCTGTATGATATTTTCGCAAGTTTCATGCTCGATCAAGGCTATCACTTCCCTCCAAAGACCGCATCTTCTTTCGGATAATAATCCCCCTTATAAATAAATGCTTAAAACGGGGCACTTTTTTACTCGCTGAGCGAAACTTCGTATGATTGTACAAATGGATCGGGGCAGATTTATTGAAATTGCAGTATTTTGATATAAACTGCCTCACTATATATTTTAGCATAAATTTATTTTCGTGTCAATGATATATCGTTGATCCGGGGGATTTTTTTGCAGAGCAGGCTGTCTGATTTGAGGATGCATAAAAAGGGGCGCCAAAAGCAACCCCTCAGAGTGTCAAAAAAGCTGATGTTTTTCTAAAATATGCGGGCGAGCGGAACTCGCCCCTACATAATTCAACGTAAAATAGCCGATTTGTAGGGGGCGCTTTCCGAGCGCCCTTGATATAACCGATCTCAAAAATGACTTTTATGACAAACTGAAGGGCCGCCAAAGGCAGCCCCTACAAATTTATATTCACCTCAAACAAGAAGTATCAGTGTGCGAAAGCAGATTATGCTTAATGTACAGAGTAAGCGAGTTTACGAGCGAATCGTGACAGGCGCCGCCGCTCGCTCAGCGGCGGGGGCGTCCCCACTATTTCTTTTTCCATTTGAGGAGGATGAATGCCGCTATTGCCATAAGCGCTATGGCAAGGGATATGGCGAACCATGTGTAGTTCATCGGCACGTCGGGACAGTTGATTCCGTAGAACGCAAATATGATGTTCGGTATCTCCATGAGTATGGTCACTATCGTCAATCGCCACATTACCATATTCAGATTGTTGGAGATCACCGATGAGAAACCATCCATCATACTGGAAAGGATACCCGTGTAAATACTTGCCATCTCAATGGCCTGCTTCATTTCGATGAGAACATCTTCAAGAAGATCCTGATCCTCGTCGTAAAGCTTTATAACTCTGCCACGGAATATCTTTTCAATGGTCGCTTCGTTCGCCTTCAGTGAAGTCGAGAAGTATACCAGCGATTTCTCAAGGGCAAGCAGCTGCATGAGAAGCTCGTTCTTCATTGCGTCATGGAGTTCCTGTTCTGCTGCGGATGATATCTTATCTATCTGCTTCAGATAATTGAGGAACAGCGCCGCAATCCGCAGAAGCATCTGGAGCACGAATCTGGTCTTGAATGCAGGTCTGAGATTTCGTATTCCGCCTCGCATTGCCTCTTTGATTATCTGTGTCTCCTTGATGGAGATGGTGAAAACGTATTCTTCTGTGATGATTATGCCCATCGGCATAGTGTAGAAGTTCTTGGTCTTGTCATCGTCCACAGATGATACAGGGGTATCGATGATGACAAGGGTCTGGTCGTCCTCACGCTCGATACGTGACGACTCCTCCTCATCTATTGATGACCTTACGAAGCCGTTGTCGAGTCCGTAGTCCTCGATAAGCTCCCTTACCTCTTCCGGGTTGGGGTCAACAACAGATATCCAGCATCCTGCAACGGGAGCTTCAAGCTCTTTCAGAACGCCGTTTTCCGAAGTGAAAAAACTGATCATTTTTATTATTGCCTGTATGTGATACAGACAGCTCCTTTCGCCGTTATTTCCGGCGAAGGTCAGAGAGCATGAGCGTCCGCCGGATCAAGGGATATTCAACAAACTCCCGCAAGGGTCAGAACTCATAATACACCTCCGTAGATCATTGGAATAATTCCGCAGAAGCCATAGCTTCACGGATAAAGATAGTTTATGTGATACCTGTTCACACTTAATTCATTATACCACACATATTCATTTTTGACAAGTGTTTTCACAAAAAAGAAACGGCTCCCGGAATGGGAGCCGTTATTCTTAACTGCGTGGATCAGCTGATCTGAGATCACTGATCATCATGCTTTCTTGAACGTGCAACGTATGCGCCTGCGCTTGCGAGTGCAAGTACTGCCATTACTGCTCCAACGCCCTTAACACCTGTCTTAGGTGAGTTAGCTGTGCTCTTGCTGCTCTTGCTGCTTGAGCCGCCTGAAGACTTGGAACCGCTGCCGGAAGATGCCTGTGCAGTTGTTGTTACTGATGTTTCAGCTTCTGTTGTAGCTGTTGTCTCAGTTGTAGTTGTGGTTGTCTCAGTAGAAGTTGTTGAGCCATCTACGTCGCCACCGTCGATCAGGCCGCCTCTTGTAGTAGTTGTTATTTCTTCATTCAGCTGGCTTGTAACAGTTGTTGTAGTAGCTGTTGTAGTTTCGATAGCCTCATCGACCATAACGATCGTATGATCAGATGTAGCTTCGCCGTCTACTGATACTACATTGCCGTTTTCGATAACGAATGTGATGTCTGTAGCAACCTCATATCCTGTAGGAGCTGCAACCTCGTGAAGTACATAAGTACCGTCAGTCAGTTTAACAGTTGTAGGACCGTTGCCTGAGATCCAGCTAAGATCTTCTCCGCCGCCTCTTACGAGAACTGCGTCTGTTCCGAGATCAACAACATCACCTGTGAAAGTGATCGTGTTGCCTTCGCTGTCCTTACCTGTGAGAGTAAGCTGAGCGCCGGGAACTTCCTTGCTGTAAACGTCCTGCTTATCGATATTGACTTCGCAGGTAGCAATTACAGTAGTTGTTTCCTGTGTCTCGGTTACTGTTGTTGTAGTTGTTGTTACAGGTGAAGCTTCATCAATCATTACGATGACCTCTGTAGAAGAAGCCTGTCCATCGACTGAAACCACCTGGCCGTCGTCGATAACGAATGTGATATCTGTTGCTACTTCATAGCCTGTAGGAGCTGCAATCTCGTGGAGTACATAAGTACCGTCTGTGAGCTCTACTGTTGTAGGAGCTGAACCTGAGATCCAGATGAGCGAATCGCCGCTGCCCTTAACGAGCTTAGCATCCTCTGCTACATCTACTGAGCCCTCGTTGAATGTTACAACATTGCCGTCCTTGTCATTGCCTCTGAGTGTGAGCTCAGCGCCGGGAACTTCCTTGCTGTAAACATCCTGCTTGTCGATCTTAACTACTGCTGTAGCGATCTGAGTTGTTGTGGTTGTTGTTTCGGTTGTTGTAGTTGTAGATGTTGTTTCTGTGGTAGTTGTAGTAGTTGTTGTGGTAGTAGTTGTTGTGGTTGTTGTAGTAGATGTTGTTGTGATGCGCTCATCGACCATGTCGATGTTCTCGCCAACACTTACTACGCCATCCTTGATTGTGAATGTGATGTCTGTTGCCTTTAAGTAACCGTTAGGAGCAGCTTCTTCGTGGAGTACGTAGTCGCCGTCTTCGAGGGTTACTACTGTAGGTGCATTTCCTGAGATCCATACCAGTGCATCGCCTGTGCTGTTCTTAATCTCAGCACCTTCGCCTGCCTTGATCTGGTCGTCAGTGAATGTGATCTTGTTGCCGTTTGCATCTGTACCTGTCAGGGTAAGCTCTGCTCCCGGTACTTCCTCTCCGCCTGCATCGACCTTGTTGATGTTGACCTTTGCAGTTACAGGAGCGGTTGTTGTAGTTGTTGTAGTTGTGGTTGTAGTGGTTGTTGTAGTTGTAGTTGTTGTGGTTGTAGTTGTTGTGGTAGTTGTAGTTGTAGTAGTAGTGGTTGTTGTTGTAGTGATGATCTCATCGACCATGTCGATGTTCTCGCCAACACTTACTACGCCATCCTTGATTGTGAATGGGATGTCTGTTGCCTTTTCATAACCGTTTGGAGCTGCTACTTCGTGAAGCACGTAGTCGCCGTCTTCAAGGGTTACTACTGTAGGTGCATTTCCTGAGATCCATACCAGTGCATCGCCTGTGCTGTTCTTAATCTCAGCACCTTCGCCTGCCTTGATCTGATCATCAGTGAATGTGATCTTGTTACCGTCAGCATCTGTACCTGTCAGGGTAAGTTCTGCTCCCGGTACTTCCTCTCCGCCTGCATCGACCTTGTTGATGTTGACCTTTGCAGTTACAGGAGCGGTTGTTGTGGTAGTTGTTGTAGTAGTTGTTGTAGTAGTGGTTGTAGTTGTTGTGGTGGTAGTAGTAGTGGTTGTTGTAGTTGTGGATGTAGTAGTGATGATCTCATCGACCATGTCGATCTTCTCAGCACTTGCCTTGCCATCCTTAACTGTGAACTTGATGTCTGTTGCTTTTTCGTAGCCATTTGGAGCTGCTACTTCGTGAAGCACGTAGTCGCCGTCTTCGAGGGTTACTACTGTAGGTGCATTTCCTGAGATCCATACCAGTGCATCGCCTGTGCTGTTCTTAATCTCAGCACCTTCGCCTGCCTTGATCTGATCATCAGTGAATGTGATCTTGTTACCGTTTGCATCTGTACCTGTGAGGGTAAGCTCTGCTCCCGGTACTTCCTCTCCGCCTGCATCGACCTTGTTGATGTTGACCTTTGCAGTTACAGGAGCGGTAGTAGTAGTTGTTGTTGTAGTTGTAGTGGTGGTAGTAGTAGTGGTTGTTGTTGTAGTTGTTGTAGTAGTAGTTGTTGTTGTTGTGGTTGTTGTTGTAGTTGTGGATGTAGTAGTGATGATCTCATCGACCATGTCGATCTTCTCAGCACTTGCCTTGCCATCCTTAACTGTGAACTTGATGTCTGTTGCCTTTTCGTAGCCATTCGGAGCTGCTACTTCGTGGAGCACGTAGTCGCCGTCTTCGAGTGTTACTACTGTAGGTGCATTTCCTGAGATCCATACAAGTGCATCGCCTGTGCTGTTCTTGACCTTTGCACCTTCGCCTGCCTTGATCTGGTCGTCAGTGAATGTGATCTTGTTACCGTCAGCATCTGTACCTGTCAGGGTAAGCTCTGCTCCCGGCACTTCCTCTCCGCCTGCATCGACCTTATTGATGTTGACCTTTGCAGTTACAGGAGCGGTTGTTGTGGTAGTAGTAGTAGTAGTAGTGGTGGTGGTAGTTGTTGTTGTAGTTGTTGTAGTTGTTGTAGTAGAGGTTGTTGTTGTAGTTGTTGTAGTAGTTGTAGTTGTAGTAGTAGTGGTTGTTGTTGTAGTTGTGGATGTAGTAGTGATGATCTCATCAACCATGTCGATCTTCTCAGCACTTGCCTTGCCATCCTTAACTGTGAACTTGATGTCTGTTGCCTTTTCGTAGCCATTCGGAGCTGCTACTTCGTGGAGCACGTAGTCGCCGTCTTCGAGGGATACTACTGTAGGTGCATTTCCTGAGATCCATACAAGTGCATCGCCTGTGCTATTCTTAACCTTTGCACCTTCGCCTGCCTTGATCTGATCGTCAGTGAATGTGATCTTTTTACCGTCAGCATCTGTACCTGTCAGGGTAAGCTCTGCTCCCGGTACTTCCTCTCCGCCTGCATCGACCTTGTTGATGTTGACCTTTGCAGTTACAGGAGCGGTTGTAGTTGTTGTTGTAGTTGTTGTAGTAGTTGTGGTTGTTGTTGTAGTTGTAGTTGTAGTAGTAGTGGTTGTTGTTGTAGTTGTGGATGTAGTAGTGATGATCTCATCGACCATGTCGATCTTCTCAGCACTTGCCTTGCCATCCTTAACTGTGAACTTGATGTCTGTTGCCTTTTCATAACCGTTTGGAGCTGCTACTTCGTGAAGCACGTAGTCGCCGTCTTCGAGGGTTACTACTGTAGGTGCATTTCCTGAGATCCATACAAGTGCATCGCCTGTGCTGTTCTTGACCTTTGCACCTTCGCCTGCCTTGATCTGGTCATCAGTGAATGTGATCTTGTTACCGTCAGCATCTGTACCTGTAAGGGTAAGTTCTGCTCCCGGTACTTCCTCTCCGCCTGCATCGACCTTGTTGATGTTGACCTTTGCAGTTACAGGAGCGGTTGTAGTTGTTGTTGTAGTTGTTGTAGTAGTTGTGGTTGTTGTTGTAGTTGTAGTTGTAGTAGTAGTGGTTGTTGTTGTAGTTGTGGATGTAGTAGTGATGATCTCATCGACCATGTCGATCTTCTCAGCACTTGCCTTGCCATCCTTAACTGTGAACTTGATGTCTGTTGCCTTTTCATAACCGTTTGGAGCTGCTACTTCGTGAAGCACGTAGTCGCCGTCTTCGAGGGTTACTACTGTAGGTGCATTTCCTGAGATCCATACCAGTGCATCGCCTGTGCTGTTCTTGACCTTTGCACCTTCGCCTGCCTTGATCTGGTCGTCAGTGAATGTGATCTTGTTACCGTCAGCATCTGTACCTGTAAGGGTAAGCTCTGCTCCCGGTACTTCCTCTCCGCCTGCATCGACCTTGTTGATGTTGACCTTTGCAGTTACAGGAGCGGTTGTAGTTGTGGTTGTTGTTGTGGTTGTTGTTGTGGTTGTGGTTGTAGTAGTAGTAGTTGTTGTTGTTGTGGTTGTAGTAGTAGTTGTTGTTGTTGTAGTTGTTGTTGTGGTTGTAGTAGTAGTTGTTGTTGTTGTAGTTGTTGTGGTGGTTGTTGTGGTTGTTGTTGTAGTTGTGGTTGTTGTTGTGGTGGTATCCTCAGTTGTTGTAGTTGTTGTAGGACCACCTGTTGTTGTGGTTGTGGTAGTAGTCGTTGTAGTTGTAGTCGTTGTAGTGGTTGTTGTTGTCGTTGTTGCCTCAGCATCGTTGACTACGATCTTGTTATTGTCCTTGTCTGCTGTGAAGTAGCCTTCTTCTGACTCAGCGTCTGCCTCTGTCTTCACTGCTTCTCCCTTTGCATCGACAAGTTTTCCGCCCTTGATCTCAAATTCAAGCTCTGATGTTACGATGGTGTATGTTACTCCATCTGACTCGAAATCATCGCCTGTTTCCTTCAGTGTGTACTTTCCGTCAAGAAGTCCCTTTACGATCTGGGCTGTCTTTCCTGATGTCCACTGGATTCCTACTGTCTTGCCTTCTTCTTCGATCGCTGTGATCTTGTTGAGCTCATCCACTGCTTCGCTTACGTTTGCAGCGATTATGCTTGTCCAGTCTATCGCAGGATTTCTGATCTCAAGCTTTGCGCCCTCGACTTCCTTTTCTCCTGTGATGTCGCTCTTGCCGACTGTGAGTTCACTGTAATCATCCTTTACGATGATTCCTGTGCCGTCCTCGTTTACTTCGTAGTGACCTGTTGTATCTGCCTTTTCAAGAGTTACCTTTCCGTCCTCTACTGTAAATGTGAACTTGCTTACTACCTCAAAGCCCTGTGGAGCTGTTGTTTCTTCCAGTGAATATCTGCCGTTCTTCAGACCTGCGATCTCTGCGCTGTTGCTTGTGATCTCTGCTGTCTTTCCGCTGGCATCTGTCTTGGTCTTGCCATCGTTGATAGTTACTCCGTCAAGGCTTCCGTCCTCATCCTCAGCTGTAAGTACGAATGTTGCTTCGCCTGCTGCTGCGGGAACGTTGTCGCCTGTGATGGTCTTCTTATCAAGTGTGATGGTATCCTTCTGCTTGTCCTCTACTACGAGATGGCCGTTTTCGTCTACGTAAGCATCGCCTGTTGTTACAGCTGTTATGCTGTCCTTGACTACTTCGCCGTTCTCGACTGTAAAGTCAAATGTTGTTACTGTTTCGTATCCCTCAGGTGCTGTCTTCTCTACCAGAGTGTATGTACCATCCTTCAGGCCTGTGAACTTAGCACTGTTGCCGGGGAATGTTACTTCCTTATCCTCTGCTGTGAGAGCTGTCTCTGCATCGTTTACCACTACTCCGTCAAAGTCTGTATCCTTTGCTGTGAGTGTGAACTCTGCCTTGCCTGCTTCCTCAGGGATCTCCTTTGCGCCAAGTGCCTTCTTGTCGATAACTACTACCGACTTTGCATCCTTGACTGTGATCTTGTCGCCTTCAACTGCTACTTCGCCGTCTGTCTCGACCTTTACACTATCCTTTACAACGTGTCCGTCCTTTACTTCAAAGGTGAATGTTGTTACTGTTGTGTATCCGTCAGGAGCTGCTGTTTCCTCTAATGAGTACTTGCCGTCTCTCAGGCCGTTGAATACTGCGTTGTTGCCGTCGAACTCAACATAATCCTTCTTGGTCTCGCCCTCTGTTGTCTTAGCAACGGCATCTTCGCCCTTGACCTTGACTCCGTCGAATGACTGACCGTCTTCTGCATAAAGCTTGAACTTTGCGATGTTGCCTTCTGCAAGAGGCTCGCCGCCAAGTGTGCCCTTATCGAACTCTACTGTTGACATATCATCCTTTACGATGATGCCTGTGCCGTTCTCGTTTACTTCGTAATGACCTGTGGTATCTGCTGTTACCAGTGCTACCTGTCCGTCTGTTACTGTGAACTGGAACTTGCTTACTACTAAGAATCCGTCAGGTGCTGTTGTTTCTTCGAGTGTGTATGTACCGTTCTTCAGGCCCTTCAGCTCTGCGCTGTTGCTTGTGAACTCTACAGACTTGCCCTCTGAAACCTTCTTGCTGTTCTCACCGTCGTTTACAACTACACCTGCCAGTGTTCCGTCTTCGTCATCTGCTGTAAGCACGAATGTTGCCTTGCCTGATGCCTCGGGAACGTTTCCGCCTGTGATAGTCTTCTTGTCGATGGTGATGGTGTTCTTCTGCTTGTCTTCTACTACGAGATGTCCGTCTTCGTCAACGTATGCATTGCCGTTTGTTACTGCGCTTATGCTGTCCTTGACTACTTCGCCGTTCTCGATATTGAATGTGAATGTTGATACTGTTTCGTATCCCTCAGGTGCGGCTGTCTCAGCCAGTGAGTATGTACCGTCCTTCAGTCCCTTGAAGTCTGCGCTGTTGCCGTCGAAATCATATGTTGTGATTCCGCCTTCAAGTGCAGCTCCGCCGTTTACGCTTACTCCGTCGAGAGTCTTGCCCTCGTCGAGAACTGTAAGTGTGAACTTGGCCTTACCGTCAGCAGCAGGGATCTCCTTTGCACCAAGTGCCTTCTTATCGATAACGATATCTGAGATATCATCTGTGATAATGATAGATTCGCCGTTCTCTGACTTCTCTACCTTCTGGTCACCTGTTGTTTCAGCCTTGACTGCTGTTACCTTGCCGTCCTTGTCAACTGTGAACTCGAACTCGGATACTACTGTGTATCCGTCGGGAGCTACTGTTTCCTTGAGGACGTATGTACCCTCTTCGAGGCCTGTGATAGGTGTGGATGAACCTGTGAACTCTACTGACTTGTCATTCTCAGTGAGCTTCTTTGCGTTCTCGCCCTCGCCTACTGTTACGCCCTTGAGGTTCTTGTCTGAATCCTTTGCTCTCAGCTCGAATGTTGCTTCTGCTGATGGATTCTCTTCTGCATTTCCGCCTGAAGCTATCTTCTTATCAATTGTGATAGTTGACTTCTTCTTAGCGTCCTTTACGATAACCTTGCCATCCTTGATCTCAACTTCGCCTGTTGTTACAGCTTTCACTGTTCCGTCTACAAGCTTGCCGTCTTTGATCTCGAATGTGAATGATGATCTTACGACCTCACCCTCAGGTGCGATCTCGATCTTTTCGTAGCCTGTTGGTGCTGCTGTTTCCTCGAGTGTGTATGTGCCATCCTTGAGGCCTCTGAATATTGCATCATTGCTCTGGAATGTCACTGTGGAGAGTCCTGTTTCGGCGTTTGCTTCTGCTGTTACAGCTGCTCCGTCGATAGTTACTCCGCTGAAATCTGCTCCTGTAAGTGTGAATGTTGCCTTGTTGTCAGCAGCAAGCTTCTCACCTGCGCCAAGAGCTTCCTTTGAGATCTCGACCTTTGACTGCTTATCGAGCACGATAATTGTCTTGCCGTCGTCTGCAAGCTTTGTCTCGCCTGTTGTTTCAGTTGAAACGCTGCCCTTCTTTACAACGCCGTTCTCGACCTCAAATGTGAACTTTGTTACTGTTGTGTAGCCGTCGGGAGCTGCTGTTTCCTCTAATGAGTACTTGCCGTCCTTCAGACCTGTCATCTTTGTTGAGAGACCTTCGATCTCGATGGACTTCTGTCCCTCTGCGCCTGTTACAGCTGTTTCACCTTCACCGAATACCACGCCTTCAAGTGTTGCGTTTTCATCCAGTGCTGTAAGAGTGAACTTCGCTGTGCCTGATGTTATCTCTTCTACCTTCTTGTCGTCAGTGCCGAGGCCCTTCTTGTCAAGGGTGATCACTGAGATATCATCGGTGATTGTGATCGATTCGCCATTCTCTGACTTTTCGACCTTCTGATTGCCTGTAGTGTTTGCATCGAGCTTTGTTACCTTGTCGCCGCTCACTTCAAATGTGAATTCTGATACTACTGTAAATCCATCCGGAGCAACTGTTTCTTCTAATGTGTACTTGCCGTCCTTCAGACCTGTGATATCAGTGCTTGCGCCTGTGAACTCGATGTACTTCTTGCCTGACTCTGCGTCTGTTTCAGCCTTCTTTTCAACGCCGCCGAATGTGAGACCTTCAAGGTTTGCTTCATCCTCAGCATAGAGTCTGAATGTTGCTGAAGCAGCTGTTCCTTCTTCGCTGTCAGATACTATCTTCTTGTTGACAGTGATCTTCTTGGCTTCAGGAACCTTCGCATTGTTAACTTCGATAACGCTGTCGCCTGTTACAAATGCTGTTCTTGTTGCTTCGTCATTAGTTTCGTAGTTCTTGGTACCTGTCTCGGAATTGTAAAGAGTTGTCTCGCCCTTCTTGACGATGATACCATTTTCTACTGTGAACTCAACATCAGATTCGATCACGTAATAATCCTGATCGCCGATCTTGACAGTTCCGTCCTTGCCTTCTTCGTGGAGCTTGTATACTCCGTCAGGGAGACCCTTGACGTGGACTGCTTCATCGCCTGATGTCCACTTGATTCCGTTTCCTTCTTCATTAACTGTTACAGCTGCGTCTGACTTCTCGGCTACTGCTGCCCAGTCAACATTGCTTTCGCTTGTGATGGAGAGTTCTGCGCCCTTGAGTTCAGTCTTGCCGTCTGTAACGTCATACTTTGTGATAGAGATATCAGAGATATCGTCTGTGATAGTGATTACATTATCCTTTTCCTCGACCTTATCGCCTTCGGTTGAAACCTTTACATTAGTAACATCGCCATTTTCGTCGATATCGAATGTGAATACAGATACTACCTTGTATCCGTCAGGAGCGGCTTCTTCCTTCAGTGAGTAAGTGCCCTTCTTGAGGCCTGTGATGTCAGATGCATTTCCTGTGAAGCTGACAGACTTGTAATCAGGAGCTTCAGCTGTGAATGTATCTTCGCCGACCTTTACCTTGACACTCTTCAGGTTGACTGTGCTGTCCTCGGATGAGAGAACGAATGAAGCGTTGTCAACGGGAGTTCCGCCAAGGACTGTCTTGTTTATGCTGATGACCTTGCTCTTTATATCCTTTACGATGAGAGTCTTGCCGTCAGCTGAAGGTGCTGCTTCACCGTTTGTTACGGTGGAGATAATATTGATCTTGCCTTCCTTAGTGAGTGAGAATTTGATATCCGAAATAACTTCGTATCCCTCGGGAGCAGCTTTCTCGTGGAATGTGTACTCCTTGCCTATAGTCAGTTTGCCGACAATATCATGAGAATTGTCTGCTTCGGATTTCCATGAATCAACAACTGCACCCTTATCGTCGTAGATGATTATTTCAGCATCTGCGATCTCCTTGCCTGATGTTATATCAGTCTTGGAAACAGTTATCTTTGTTGCTTCATCCTTCATCACTACAGATGTGACTTCACCATTTTCATCAACAGTAAATTTAACATCTGATGCATAAGCATAATTGTCAGGTGCACCTTCTTCATGGAGAGTGTAGGTCTTGCCTGCTATGAGCTTGCCGTTTATCTGATGAGGAGTTTCTGTTGAAGTCCATTCTTCAACAACTACGCCCTTATCATCGATAACCTGAAGCTGAGCACCGGGTATCTCCTTTTCTGTTGTGATATCCTGCTTGGAGATAGTGACCTTAGTTACATCGTCCTTCATCACTACCTTAGGAGTTGCGCCGGTTTTATTAACTGTAAATGTAACGTCTGATGCATAAGCATAGCCGTCAGGAGCGCCTTCCTCATGGAGAGTGTAGGTCTCGCCTGCAATAAGCTTGCCGTTGATCTCATGTGATTCGCCTTCTTCCGAAGTCCATGAATCAACAACTTCGCCGTTCTTGTCGATAACCTGGAGCTTAGCGCCTGCTATCTCCTTATCGCCTGTGATATCCTGCTTGGAGATAGTGACCTTAGTTATATCGTCCTTCATTTCGACTGATGTAGGTGTACCGTCAGCATTAACAGTGAATTTAGCATCCTCTGCATATGTATAGCCTGCGGGAGCGCCTTCTTCGTGGAGAGTATAGGTCTCGCCTGCTTTAAGCTTACCTTTGATGGTATGCGTCTGGCCTGCTGTTGATTTCCATGAATCAATAACATTACCGTCCTTGTCGAGAACCTGAAGCTCTGCGTCAGCTATCTCTTCACCGCCTGTGATGTCAGTCTTGGATATTTCAACAACTGTTGGCTGGTCAGCCATTATTACCTCAACGGGTTCAGAAGTAACTGTGAATTTAACATTGGCTGCCTTAATGTATCCATCAGGGACCTTAGTCTCGATAAGTACATAATCGCCGAGTTCAAGATCACCGATAAGCTTGGTCTTGTCTTTTTCTGATGTCCACTTAGCTACTGCAACAGCACCTTCAACAGGTTTGCCGTCAGTTCCGATGTCAGCAGCCTTGTAAACTTCAAGTTCTGCTCCGCCGATGAGTTCTGAAGAATCATCGCTGGTCTTTGAGATAACAGCCTGACCCTTGTCAGCAGCCATATCTGTCATAACTACTGCACCGGTAGTTTCATCGATTTCGCCGCCTGTGATATCCTTGATGTTGCTGTACTTGTCAACCTTGAAAGTGATATCTGTAGCCTTCTTGTAGCCGGCAGGTGCTGCATCCTCGTGAAGTCTGTATGAAGCTCCTGTGATGATACCTTCGCTTATAGCAGTAGGTGTCTTGCCGGAAGTCCATTTCTTTACGAGTACTTCTTCTTCGAGAGCAGTGCCGTCCGCATCTGTTGTACGGTAGAGTTCAAGCTCTGCATTCTCGAGTTCCACTCCGCCTGCGTCTCTCTTGCTTATAGATATACCGGCAGCCTTGTCCTTCATGACAACTGTGGTATCTGTAAGCTCTGCTCCATTGATCTTTACCTTATGATCGTTGGTAACTGTGAATTCTATACTCTCTGCGTAAGCGTATCCCTCGGGAGCTCCGCTTTCCTGAAGTACATATGTACCTGTCTTGAGAGTGAAATTCTTGGCTGCGGCGCCTGAAGTCCATGTGATTCCGCTTCCGTCATCATTGAGTTTGATATTGCTGTCTGAAGCGAGAATGTCAGACCAGTCATAGCCCTTGCATATAAGCTGGAGCTTAGCACCGGGGAGCTCGTCACTTCCTGCGATATCCTGCTTGCTGATAGTAACGTCAGTTATCTGAGCTTCTGCGTCACATACTGTGATCTTGTTCTGGCCGCCGTCGTAGAGGTAATAACCTGACTCTGCCGAAGCATCAGCTGCGGATTTGAGAGCATCAGAGCTTACCTCGCTGTCAACGACTTTACCTTCTGAGATCTTGAAGTTAAGATTGCTTGTAACTATTGAGTACTCAGTAGCACCTGACTTGAAAGCGCCGCCGAATTCACGGAATGTGTAATTGCCGCTTGCGAGATACTTGATCTCCTTCTCAGTGCCGTCTGAAGTCCACTGGATACCAATAGTCTTACCGTCTTCATTAGTTACGGGAACAACATCGCTGTTGCCGTTGAGAGCAGCATTCCAGTTGATGGTCTCATCATCTGAGATTATCTGGAGAGTAGCTCCCTTTACATTTTTCTGTCCTGTGATATCCATCTTGCTAATCTTGATGGATTCAGTGTTTTTTCTTGTATTTGTAAACTTATTGTTTGAGATCTCGCCGCCCTTAGCCTTGATGGTGGCGTCTGAAACAGTAACACCTTCTGCAAGTGTTGTGCTGTCCCATGCTGTTGTGTAATCTTCAAGCGGAACTTCCTTCATAGTATACTTATACTTATGAGTGAGGGTAGCACCTTCCATCTCGTAAGCACGAAGTTTGAGAGCGAATACCCACTTGCCGTCCTGTTCAACAGCATTCTCATTGAGCTTGATAGTCTCAATAAATGTTTCCTTAGGAGCGGAAGTATCTACAAGATCTTCTTTCTCCACCTGGATCTTGATAGTATCAGGTCTGCCTGACTTGCTTGTGTTATTATCATTCCAGCTCTTCTCGAAATTGAAGATGATATAACCCTTCTTCTGACCGCCGTCAGCTGCTATAGCAAATGTATCATGATACTCCTCTGATCTGATAGCGTCAACAATAGAAGTTGAGTCACCGTCAGAATTGCGGATTACAGCTGTATTGCTGTAACGTGCATTTGCTTCCTGATCATTGAACTTTACCATCGGCTTAACGACATTATAAGAAGTTGAATACTGAATTATATATTCTTTTTCATCTTCAAGAGAAAGTGAAAGCTTTTTACCTGTACCTGCTCTGATAATGGATGCACCCTCCAGAACAGTACCGTCAGCAGCTGATTTAAGATGAGCGTACAGCTTGTCATTCTCGTTGTTGTCAAGATCGGTAAATACGTATTCTTCGCCATTGATAACGATAGGCTCCAGATATTCCATATCGCCGCCGATCCAGTCATCAACGATGATCTTGCCGTCGCTTGATATCTTTCTGCCGCCGGGGTTAGCAGTGATCTTAAAATTGGCTTTCTTGTTAGCCTTATCTACGTTATGTTCCTTTTTAACGAAACCGCCGGTTGGTGATACGTCAGCTACTGATTTAGCCGCAGACTGCTTTTCACCATTTAAGCTTACCTCAGCAGAATTGGAGAACTTTCTGCTCTCACCTGCGAAATCGAACTTAACAGCATAATCGTCGTCCATTTCAAGAGCATAACCAAGAACTATCTTATGACCGAGGTCATCATTGAGCTTCTTGGCTGTTTCTTCGTCAAGAGTAATGGTAAACTCTACGGTATTATCCACAGCTGTTGCAGGAACACTGCCTAAAGTAACGTGTTCTGTTTTGTCACTATTATGTCCCTCATATGTCCATTGTAAATAACCGCTGTTATCATTATTCTGATCGTTCGGATCAGTAAATCCGCCGTAAAGAGCGCTGTTGTCTACGAAGTGATAACCAGCCGGAAGTGTATCCTTAACTGTGATGACCTGACCGGCTTCGTAATCCTTTTCATTATTTATTCTGAGCATCCAGAATAAAGTATGATTTTTGTCATTGCTCTGATTATAATTAAATGTAGGAGAGTTTGATGTGCACTTCTTCAGAGATATCTGAGGCTTCTTTATTGCCTCAGTCTGCTTTGAAATGTCACCTTCAGCGTAATGATACTTGATAGTTGCCTGGTTGCCGTATACATCAGTTTCCTCACCAAGCATCTCGGCAGGAATTATAACACTGAGAGTCTTGCCTCTGTTTTCAGTAAGGAAGGTCTTATCATTGATAGTGAATCCGACCTTTTTTCCTCCGGCATTGGCCTCAATAGCTGTAGATACTGCTTTGATATCAGCAGCAGGTATATCTGTACCGTCAAGCTGGAACTGTAAGCCGTCAAAATCTGTTGCCAGTGTGATATCGCCGTTTACATTTGTTCCGCCAATATAAGTACTGTACCAGTTGTCATCGACATTGATGTACTCAAGGCCGTCAATATCAGGGATTCTAATATTGATCTTCCAGTAGATAACGCCGTTCTCAACATGATCAACAACCTTTGTTACCTCATGTTCTCCTTCGGGAACAACGCTCTCAACGGGAGCCCAGCTTGAATTTCCGTTCACAACATTAGTTCCGAAATGCATCTCAAAACTATTGCTGACACTTGAGTTTACAGGAGATGAAAGAAGCTCTGCAGGGATCGGTGTCTTATATGTAAGAGTATAGCTTCCGTCAGTCTGCTTTGTGAATTCTGAGAAAGGTATCTTTACATTAGCACCTTCAGTTGTTGCAGCTGAACCTACAGCTGCGATAACCTCATCAGCTGTAAGGTTGTTGCCGGGAATATCGACAACATACCATGATGATGTATCATTGCTTTCAAAGATCTTAGGCTCAACCTTGATAGTCCAGGTTATTTCCTTGGCTTCCTTATCGGTATCACCTGTTTTATTCAATACCGGGACATCGATATTTACGCTTGCAGTGGTATCGAAATTGGACTTTACGCTCTCATTGCTTTCAGCACTTAAAAGATCTACAGAGTTATTGGTGCTGTAATTCTGACCGGAAGCATATTCGAGCATTTTAGCCTGATCCATTTTCAGACTGTAAGTGTACTCAACGGTATCGCCTTTGGAAAGGTCTGCAATATTCGGGAACTTCATAACTACATTTCCGTCAGCGTCCTCTGAGAACATTTCATTTGAAATGGTAACGGGTGAGCCGTTGCACTGGAGATCAGCAAGTACTGATGACTGTGAATTACTGTCATAAGCAAATATACTGTTTTTGGGGAAGAAATCTTTAACGTATACTTCGCCTTTGTCCTTTGAAACGTTGCTGATGGTTACCTTGAACTTGGCATAGGTACCATTTTCCTTTGTTTCATTTCCTACAAACTGCTTTCTGATTTCGCAGGTTTCAGCTTGAACGGGCTGTTGGAGATTAATTGTCTCACCCATATATGCCAGACTGAATTCAGATTCATCACCTATTGCGGCAGCGTCTAATGTTGCATTGATTCGGCCTGAACCTTTAAAATCCGCGTTGTTATCACCTTTAGGTATAACATCAATATATACTAATCCGCCCTCAAAGCGGTAAGTAGCGTCACACTCATCAGAATGTGCGGTTTTGGGTTCTTGGCTGTCCATTAACGCATTATTGAATCCGGGATCAAAGCGAATCGTAAATGGATCCTTTGAAGTAAAAGTCGGAGCCATTTCCCAATCAAAATAGACATATATCTTTTGATTGTTTGAAACCATTGCTCCTGCGGTTATGGGATTTGAACATGATTCATCTGAGAATAATCCCGCATCAGCGTGGAAATCAGATGAATTCGTGTAAGTAGTTCCGCCGTCAGTTGAAATATCAGCAGAACTGATAGCCGCTGATGCTTCAAGCCCTGACCAAAGCACTGTGCCCGACGGCAGATACGCCATAGTAAGGAGGAAACTAAGCATAATGCTCAATATCCTCTTGTAGAGTTGTTTGGGTCTACTCATCATACCACTCCCTTCGTGTTCACTATTATCGTCACCGTTATTACAAGGCCCTTCCCCTTAATTAATGATCCCTGTATCATAGCGGAAACAACAATAGATCGACCTATTTTGTCATATCATATATGCGTATAACACTCATATATAATATGGATTAATTTTAACACTTAATCCCTCTCATTTCAATATACCATTTGTAAACAAATTATTTTCGGCTGCCTAATTTTCCCGACTGTTTTTGGTAGTTTTGCATAACAAAGCGGTTTGTACCCATCATTTAATTTTACCGTGAGTAATAATATACCCATATATAAAAACCTGTATACTATATACATTAATAAAATGAAAAAGGAGCAGACTGTTCCTGCTCCTTTTCAAAATATAATTGTGGGAATGGTGAAGATGTCTTTTCAGTTGATCTGTTCACGAAGTCTTTCGAGATAGATCGCTCTTCCGAGCTGAAGGGCAATGTATTCTCCTCTGTCGCATATGTTATTCACAAGGCCGCACATCAGCACTCCGTACAGCATATCATCATAAAAAACAGGAAGTGCTGCATAGCCCTTGCATTTGAGAGAAAACTCATTTCTCGTAAACATTTCGCTGACGTGACATTTCTGTCTCTCTTTCGGCAGCAGATAAAGCTCGTTATCCCTGAGTATGCACTTCATCCTGATATGCTCGGGAAATACAACTCTGCTTGTAATGTCATACTTCAGCGGCTCATCCAGCAGATACAGTATGGCGTGGGTAAGGCCGAGCTTGTCGATATTTCTGCAAACAAGGTCAGGCCTGCGATCACCATGAACTCCGTATGAGGACGACACGACCATAAAGTCGTGCATCATTCTTACATTTTCGTAGTGCAGATCATGCTCTGCGGTTTTCTGCCCCGAAAGCGAATAGATAGCTCTGTCCTTCATCCGCTGAAACAAGCGGTTTATCCTTATATTTGACGCAGGAGATCTTTGCTGCGAATTCATTGCCGCCTGTAATTTTTCTATGCACTTGACAAGCTTTATGGCGTCTGTATAATTCATAGCGCCCTTGTCGAAGAAAACATCTATCATATGTCCAAGAGCGTAAAACTCTTCAACACCCATATAGCGGTGTTTCATGGCCTGGAGCATTCTGAAAATAAATTCATAGTAAAGCCTTTTCAGATCTACTTCTTCACGTTTCAGCCTGCTGTTATGATATCTGTAGAAACAGTCGTCAAACATTCTGTAAATGAACTGAGGATTCACATTGAGCAATTCTATCGTAGTATAATCATACATATCATAGCTCATGGATTCTCTGCCGTAAAGTCTCGTCGGCACCAGTTCGGTACCGGCATTTCTGCCGTCAAGCTTAGCCAGAAGCACTTCAAGCGCTCTCTGACCGAGGGTACAGCTGTCAGCACCTATCGAAGTCAGCGGAGGCACCATCGCTCCCGCCATAAAGGTATTGTCAAAACCGAAAACAAGGATATCCCTGCCCGGCACAAGATCCTTCTGTGCCATAGCTTCATAGAGTCCCTTTGCAACGGAATCGTTGACGCAGAATATCGCCTGAACTCCGGGATTCCGCTCAAGAAGCCTCAGAGCCTCAGCTACGCAGTTTTCGGTCATATCGGTTCTTTCGTAATTCTTATCGCAAAAAGCCACGCCGTTTTCCTGAAGGCATCGGATGAATATCTGTTTTCTCGCCCTTGCATCTATATTGTCGTCACGTCCGCCAAGCATACACACCCTTGTGAGGTCATTCGCATTCACAAGGCAGTCAACAGCCTCACGTATGCCTTTCTCATTGTCATAGTTTATTATAGTCTCGCCCTCGATATCAGAGGCTATGAAGACCTTTGGTATCTTCTGGAATTTCTCGGAATAGCCTGTTTTTATGACTTTTTTCCTGCGGCTGCTCATGCTGCCGAGGTGTATGATAAGACCGTCTATATCGCACAGCTCATCCAGTCTGAATATAGAATTATACATTGCTTTATAGGCAAGCATATTGACAGAATCCACCTCGGGATCAATATATTTTCCTGCAATTACAATAAGACGGACGCTCCTGTCATCAGGAACAGCATCAGCCACGCCCTGTATCAGTTCCTTCGAGAAATCAGTACCTATCTCTTCAAGGATTATTCCGATAACTCTCGGCTTTGAATTCTTTTTTATCATCAGGTGACCACCTCTGTTTATTCTCAGGGAAGCCCTTCAATTTCCGGGCTTGGCACAGAGAAAAGATATCCCTGGGAAAAATCAATGTCATAAGCCAGAAGCTTTGACTGTATCGCCTCATTTTCCACGAATTCGGCAATTATCCTTATATCCCTGCCTATCAGCTGTTTCCAGCCCGAGATAAGAGCAATAAGGTTTTCTGATTCCTTGTCCTCACAGCACTTTCTGATGATAGAACCGTCTATTTTCAGATAGTCCGAGTGGATATTGGCTAAATGGAGCAGATTCGAGAAACCGCTGCCGAAATCATCGATGGAGATAAGTGCACCGAGATCGTGTATCCTGTCAACAAAAGTGATAAGCTCGTCATAATCGTCTATATCCTCATTCTCAAGTATCTCGAACACGAAATTCTCAGGATGCCTTACCATGGACAGGAATTCAAAAATATAGTCCACCAGTTCACGGTTCTTGATATCTCTGATACTCAGGTTTATGCTGACGCTTTTTCCCTCTGCATTCCTGAATTTTTCAAAGACCTTTCTGATCATTGCAGCCGAAAGCGAATCGTACAGCAGGCCGTATGATCTTGCCACATCAAGGAAGCTTCCGGGATAGTAGATCGTTCCGTTTTCATCCTCAACGCGCATCAGCGATTCATAGTGATGGATATGCTCTGTGTTGTTGTCATGGATCCCCTGATAGTATGGGATCACCTTATCATGGGAGATAGCATAGTTTATCACGTTCACCATATGGAAACGCTGACGTATGCTCTCCTCATCAAGCTGTCCGAACTTGGTGTCACGCACATAGAACTGTATGTTTTTCTGCATCATTTCCACTCTTGCGGAGTAATACACAGGTTCAACATTGTCAACAGTACAGTCGTCCATAACACAGAACATGGGGACGATAGCAATGTACTCCTCCGAAGATTCAAACATTATCCTCTGGAGCGCCTCCATATCGCTGACGAAATCAGAAAGCGCCACCATGTAAGACGGAGCGCCAACTGCGATCTGCCATTTATCTATAAGGTACATGGTGTAATTTTTCTGCTTTGCAAATGTCATGCAGTTGGTTATGTAGTTTTTATAGGTAAGGTCTATCATATGCTTGGAGAAAACAGTCTCCATGCTGGTGGTATCGAAAACATTTATCATGCAGATACGGTCATATCCCTTAAGCTTTATGTCCATATTCATAGCCGCCGCATTGGGGATATCGTCGTTATCCGTGTAGAGAAGCTTCAGTTCGCAGTCACGGACGAATGCTTTCAGAGATTCCGCAGAATCGGGATGGTCGCTGTTTGAAAGCTGCTCTTCTACGTCATAAAGGTAGTTGATAAGCTCACGGTTATCCGCAACAAGTGAATCCGTATGTGAGAACGCATAGGGGTTGTACTCCTGAGTTGCAGGCTCCTCACCTAATACAGAGACAACGAAAGTGCAGTTGGTAAAGGTATTTCTGCCGTTGACGTAAGCTATCTCGCCTTCTGTGACGCATCCGCATATATTGGTATTCTCGTAAGCGGAAAGCTCCCACTTTATGCAGTTGGAATATATCAGTGCACGGGCAACGCAGTTATAGCCGAACAGCGTTTCAGCCTTCTCGAAATTCTCGATACGGCGGAAAAGAGCACGGTTATCCGAGATTATCCGCTTATCGTAGATAAAGCCTCTTTTCAGCTTCTTGCCCACTGTGATGTTATGATTGGCGTTTATGTACTCCCTGACCTTGTGCTTGTTTATACCGGGATGGTCAGCATAAAACTTCCTGTTTATGGGCAGTCTGTCGTTGAAGATGTCGCTTATGCTCTTGTCGTCGGTGAAACTTATGAGCACGGGCACATCGTCGCTTTCCGCATAAACATAGGGAAACAGATTACAAAGCTCCGGCTTGTTTTTCAGCATTTCGCCTACACCGATGCGATACTCCTCAGCGGCATCCTTACCGTCAAGGGAGAGGATGCAGGTGCCGAAAGTATCGGTCACTTCCATTTCGTCGCCGATGACCTGAACTCCCGTAGCATAGGAACTGTAGCACTCCAGATTGTTTCCGCCGACAGATGCAACGATAATGCCTTTATTGGTCCAGCCGTTTTCGTTGAAAACGAATCCCGAAGCCAGAAATTCCTTCCGACTTATCTCAAATGTATTTGCAAGGCCGCCTACCATCTGCACATCGGGGAAATAATCATTGCACAGTTCGACAAAGCTGAATACATCCAGATACTTGCCCGTCAGGAAAGTCAGCATCAGCTTGGTATCGCTGTCATACACAGCATCCTTCACATTCTGACAAAGGGTCCCGGGAGGTATTGGCAGATCCTTGTCATCAAATGTAGGCAGAAGTGCAGTTCTGACTCTGCCGGAATTCATCTGCGTAACTGAAATTACGCACTGGTTCGGTGATATCTTTCCCCAGCTGATAACAGCAGAGGTACTTGTGCCGAAGATATGTGCGCCCGGAACAAGCTGGGCTATGAATCTTGCAAGGTCAACAGCCTCTTCCTCCAGGTGTATAGCTGTATGTATACGGATAAGTATGTCTCCACGTTTCGGGTCAAGCATCAGCTGATTGAAAGCTTCTTCAAGTCTTGCCTTAGAAATATATTGAAAATTCCACGTAAACACCTGTTATACCTCCATATCCACTATCCGTATATTTTTATGTACAGATAGTAAATGAGTGTACACACGATATAATTTCATGTATACACTCATATTATACCATAATATCCACTGCACATCTGTCAAAAAATTGCTGATAAATTATGAAGTATTTGTAAATTTTCACCGAAAAGAGTAAACTCTATTCCTTATAGTTTTTACGGATATTGTCTATATCATCGGTACTTCCGCCGCCGTCATCATCAGCGGCACGGAATTCGCCTTTCTCCACCAGCCTCAGGAAAGCGTCCACGACATCTTCCATCAGCTGAGTGCCACGAGCCTCCCTGACGATGGAAACTGCCTTGTCGAATTTCATTCGCTTACGGTAAGGACGGTCGGAGTACATGGCATCAAATGTATCAGCCACAGCTATTATCTGAGCAACACGGGGGATATCGTCACCTTTTGCGCCCTTAGGATAGCCTTTTCCGTCGGGGCGTTCATGATGAGCGCCTGCTCCGACTGCAAGCTCAGGCATGATACTGATATCCTTCAGAGCGTTATAGCCCAGAGCCGAATGGGATTTGATCACATTGAACTCTGTGTCGGTCAGCTTTCCGGGTTTATTGAGCACTTCGGGAGGGATGCCGACTTTTCCGATATCATGGAGGAGAGCAATGTTATAGTAATTCTCCACTGTTTCCTCATCATAGCCAAGCTCACGGGTCAGCATAGCGGTATACTCAGCCACACGGGTAGAATGGCCGTTGGTATACTTGTCCTTCATATCGATGACCTTAGCGAAAGCCTCGACCATCTCTCTGATAAGCATTTTGTTTTCCTTTTCCTTCTTGAGGAAGACCTTGGTCCTGTGGCGGATGTAGAGTATAGCCGCAAGTGCGATAAGCGCAGCCAGCAGAAGCAGTACGCCTATCCTGAACCACATCTGCTCATAAAGCTTCTTCTCCTTGACTATCCTTACCGAAAGCTCGTTGCTGTTATTTCCCAGCGAATCGGAAATACGAATAGTGAAGTGATAGCTTCCGCCGTTGAGATTGGTGTAATCTATGGGAGCGAGGTCGCTTCGCTTTATGGTCATGCTGCTGCTGTCAAAGCCTTCAAGCTGATAGGTGACCTGCGGATTCACCAGTGAATAGTTGTAGACAAAGCTGTTGACCGTCAGCTTCATAGAATCCGACGGCACATGGAAAACTCCGTTATCATCGGGGTAGATTATCTCACCGTCCGATTCCAGATAAGGGATGGAAAGCTTGATATCCTCAACATCCTCCAGCGGCTTCTCGATATTCGCCTTTACAACGCCCGTAGTGCCTGCGATGTAGAGGTCGCCGTCCGCTGTGAGTTCACTGTATGAATTGGAAGTGGTTATGCATGACAGACCGTTGTCTCTGCCGTAGTAAACAGGCTTTATATCGCCGTTTGCGAGCATCTGCTCAACAGGTACTACATAGAGTCCGTTGCTGCTGAGTATCCACATATCTCCCCTGCTGTTTTCGTAGAGGTCGAAATTGTTGGAGTAAGGAAATTTCTTTATCGTCGTAATTTTGTAATCCTTATCCATATATGCTATGGAGTTGCTGGTCACAATCCACAGGATATCCCTGCTGATATCCTTTTTCACTCTCATGACCACTTCCGAGCCAAGTCCCGAATCAATGCCGAGATGGCGCACCGAATCGCCGCTGACAACGTACATTCCGTCGCCGTCAGAACCGATTATCATGTCATTGCTGAATCCCTCACAGACTGTGAGCACTTCGGTATTGTCAATTCCGGCGCTCTCGTCATAGACCTTCTCCACTTTATCATCCCTGATCACCGATGCGCCGCCTGTTGAAGCCACAAAAACAGTTCCGTCATCACATTCATACACAGCCTTGATACGCTCTGAGGGGAGCCCGTCAGCTGTGGTGAACTTGACAACATCGCCGTTGTCATAGCGTATCAGCGCATTTTCGCCGTAAGTGGATATCCACAGTCTGTTCCTGCTGTCACGGATGATCGAGCGTATCCTCACATCCTTCAGCATGGAGATAAGGTCGGTGTCATCGAATTTCTCTCCCGATGCCGAAACCGAGCTTTTCAGCGGCATTTTTTTAACGATGCCGTTTCCGTCCAGAACAGTAAGGCCGCTGTTTTTGGTGCCTATGAAAAGCTTGTCTTCGTACATACAGGTGGTGTACACCACTTCCCTTGTAAGCCCGTACTTCTCATAGATATCGTTGAACTGATTGGGGACTATCTTCATAACGCCCTGATTGGACGAAACGAACCAGAGATTTCCCTGATAGTCCGTAGTCATACTGTCAACGGAGGTATTCATGGGGATATTTTCTATCTGCCTTACGCTGCCGTTTTCGCTGTTTATGTAGCCTATACCATTGTCAGCACATACCCACAGGTCGCCGTCGATCATATCCATATAGTTGATATAGCTCAGCGGAGAAACATCCGTGACATCATCACTGCTGAATCCGCTTTCTATAGAGCCGTAATATATCTCGGAATGCTTGTTTCCGATATACAAATATCCGGGAGCATCAGGGTCAGGCATGATCGAATAAATGTCATCGATCCCCAGTTCCTCTGAAGTGCGGAAATCGGTGACACTGCCGTTTTTCATGGTGAAAACATCGCCTTCGATAGTTACGCCGTAGACCACATCGTCAGCACCCGTATCAACAGACCTTATGTACTCATCATCCAGCTCAGGATAATCGACAGCCTGCACCTGCAAATCTTTATCCACCAGCACAACTCCTCTTGTAGTCGCAAGATAGATATTTCCTCTGCTGTCCTCGGTAATGCTGCGTACAGACAGTGATCTCAGGCCGTCAGACTTGCTGAATCTCACGTATCTGCCGTTCTCCATCACAACGGCACCGCTGTCATTTGTGCCGATCCACAGGCGCTCTTTGCTGTCCACAAAAAGATCGACAACGCTGGTAACGCCTGTAGTGGAATCAACTCGTTCAAAGCTGTTTCCGTCATAGCGGACAAGTCCGCTGTAGCTTCCCATCCATAAAAAGCCATCGGGCGTCTCAATGATATCATTGGCCTCGGATGTGGGGAGACCGTTGGTATTATCATAAAGAACAGCCGAATAGCTTTTTTCCTTTCCTGACGGATCAACAGCAAGTACGGCATCTTTTTCCGCCGAAGCTGTGATCTGACCTGATACGCCCGTACAGACCAGAGCCATAGCGGTCAACGAAGCCGTTATCCTGCCACGATACCGTCCAGAACCTTTAATATTCATTTTCTAACAATCCTTCTTCATACTCATGACGAAAATAACAGATCTGTCTTTATTTTTTTATGACAGCCCTTTTATAATAGTAAGAATGTTGCTTCCGTCTATATACTCATATTTTATGTCATCCATACTTTTCTTTACCA
This sequence comes from Ruminococcus flavefaciens FD-1, assembly GCA_000174895.1. GTDB lineage: Bacteria > Bacillota > Clostridia > Oscillospirales > Ruminococcaceae > Ruminococcus > Ruminococcus flavefaciens_A. Next base: position 42,802 of record ACOK01000110.1, on the reverse strand, counting down.
GGAAAATTCCCAGACCGCCTACCTGACGCTCATCTGCTGAGAGAGTAGTATCAGGATCAGCCTTTGCCAGCGGATCATAGGGAACACCGTGGTCGATGAAGGTGATAGTGACCGCAGAACCATCGGGCTTTACCTCTACCCTCAGTTTAGCCGGTCCTGTAGCAGGGTCATAAGCATACCTTGCGATATTGACGAATATCTCCTCAACAGCAATATCTATCTGCATGAGGATCTTCATAGAACAACCTGTACTTTCAAGCTGTTCGTCCACAAACTCCAGTACCTGACTGAGATTGTCAACAACAGCTTCGATATCCAGTTCTTTCATACATACCTTCCTTTCGGGAAACGCACTATTCTATCGTAAGGATATCGGAGAAGCCTGTCACTTCAAATATCTCCATAATATCCGGATTTACATTTCTGACTTTCATATCGCCCTGTCTGTTCATAGCCTTCTGCGCAATGAGAAGAACTCTCAGACCGGCGGAAGAAACATATTCCACGCCTTCAAAATCCATTACAAGGAGCCTGACTCCATCAAGGGAACTGCCGATTATTTCTTCAAGCTGAGGAGCGGATTTTGTATCGATCCTGCCTTTGATCTCAAGGGTAAGAGTTTCTGAAGCTGAATTCATTTTAATATCCATGTTAATTATCCTTTCTCTTTGATCAGTCACGCCACGCATCGCTTTCGCAGAAGCTGGCAAGTATATCTCTGTCAAGCTTTCCGTTATCGCTCATCTCACGCAGGATAGCAAAGGCCTTCTCAGAAGAAACGGGCGGCTTGTACGGTCTGTCCTTGGCTGTGAGAGCTTCATATATATCTATGATCGTGAGCAGCCTTGTCTCCCACGGTATATCTGCGCCCGATATCCCGTCAGGATAACCTGAGCCGTCCAGCATTTCATGGTGTCCCGCCGCCCACATGGGGACGTTTCTGTAATCGCCTCTGAATTCCATTTTAGCCAGCAGATCACGGGTAAAGTTAACGTGCGATTCCACGACTTTACGCTCATTTTTCGTGAGAGTTCCTTTCACCACGGTAATGGATTCCAGCTCATACTCCGTGAATATGGGTATCTCCTCCCCCTCAGCCGTGATGCATTTCAGCTCCGATATTTTTTTCAGTCTTTCTCTCCTCTTATCATCGAGGAAGCCGATGGTATTGCACTCTGTTATGAGATCATTTGCTTCGGATATCTCCTCAAGCCTTGCCTGAAGCTGTTCCTTTTCATCGGGGCAGCTCATCATTTCCATTTTCAGCATCAGCTTTGTGATCTCTATACGGTGCGAAACGTCCTTCATACATTCGCCGAGACGTGTAGGCTTATCCATTATCTCAGGAGGTATCAGCAGTTTTCCGATGTCGTGCAGCCAGATACTCATTATGAACGGAGCAGTATTCTCCATGGTAAACTCCGTAAGTCTGCCCTGCCTGTTCAGCCATTCCAGATAGCGAGTGGCGAATCTTACCATATTTTTGGTATGGTCGGCGTTGTAAGCTGACCTCTCCTCTGTCTCGGTGACCATGACCTCCACAAAGGAATTCATCAGCCCGATGACCTGATTTGCCAGCCTCTTGTTGCGTATGAAAAGCTCGACAGGGTCGGTGTTATCGCTGATAACAGCCATAAGCGCTATTTTTTCACTTTCCTTGATGAGGAAAGAAGTCGTGACCCTCAGATATCTCATCTGACCGTCAGTACGGAACGGTACGGTCTTGATGACCTTGCTTCTCGTGTAAACGGCATCAAGAAGGAGTTCAAAGAATTCGTCGTTTTCTTCAAACTCATCCATCAGCATCGCCACGCTTTTTCCGATAAGCGCATTATTATCAGTATTCAGCGCATCAGCGGCCGCTTTATTGCAGAGACTTATTTTTCCGTCAAATCCAATTACGAAAACACCGTCTGACATATCGCTGACGATGCTTTCAAATATGTTTCTCTCGTTCTTATCCATTGTATTCTCCTGAACCGCTGCCCTCATACCGATCCTGTGAAAGGCATGGAGCAATCCCCTCCCTAAATAAATATAATCATTCTCTGCAGGCCAAAACCTGCCGCATTCTCTCTTTATATACATTACATATATTTATTTTACCACAGATCGAATCATTTGTCTATGACAACACTGGTTAAAATATTTTTTGTATTCTTCTACAAATTCCAGCATTTAATATAGCCATCGATAATTTAAAATGCCGAGGAATTATATTTCTTATATTAAATATGAATGTCACTATTTTTAATTTGTTATATTATTGCTCAAACGCTGCTTTTTCAACCGAAACTGTCCCCCGTGTTTACATATTAAGGCAACACCGCACAAAGCCCGCCTGACGGCTTTGCACTTAATCTGCGGACATATTTTCCGTCATCTTGCACAGAAATCCCTTGACATACGTCAGTATGCCTGCGGAATTTCTATACAATCTGACGAAAAATCTGTCGGCGCATATTCAGCACAAGTTTTGTGCGGTGTTGCCTTACATCTTGTAACCGAAAAGAATATCTGCTATAATTACTAACAAAGCTGAAAAAATTTTTTTGTGGGTGCGAAAAATCACGTCTTGCTGTGTTTAATATACAGAAAGCAAATTTGCATTCAACAAGGAGGTAATCAATGGGCAACGATGCGGATCGCTACCGCCGTTTCCTTGATGGTGATGATAATGGACTGAGAGAGATCATTGATATCTACTATAATGGACTAACGCTTTATATCTGCGGTATAGCGAAGGATATTTCTGAAACAGAGGATATCGTGCAGGAGACATTCGTGAAGATCGCTGTGAAAAAACCTAAGTTTGATCCGAAAGCTTCGTTCAAGACATGGCTTTTTACCATAGCAAGAAATATAGCCTACAATTATGTGAAGCGCTACAGATCGAGAATGTCTGATCAGCCGATAGAAGATCATATAACGCTTTCCGACGGTACGGATCTGGAAAAGGAATACCTGAAAACACAGCGGAATATTGATCTTCATGAAGCTATGAAAAAGCTGAATCCCGACTATTTTCAGGTGCTGTACCTTATGTACTTTGAAGACCTCGATACAGAGGAGATAGCAAGTATCATGCACAGATCAAAGCGTCAGATCGGTGATCTGGTTTACAGAAGCAAAAAGTCATTAAAATCCATACTGGAAAAGGCAGGTTTTCAATATGAAGACTTCTAAAGAAATGGCAGACTCTGTATTTCAGATACGGGATGCCTTGATCGATAAAAGAAAAAAGAGAATAATTATGGCGAGAAAAGCTGTTACCGCTGCTGCGGCTGCCTGCGTGATGGGCGGAATATTTCTCGGAGTAAGGCATATTGCCCCCGAAAGAAATAAGCGTCCAGATATTTCGCTGGCAGAGGATACATCGGTATCGGAGATCACTACCACATCTCCCGCATCACATACAGCCGCCGCTAAGACTACATCCGGCAAAGCCGAAAGAACAACTGAAAGCAAAACATATACATCCGTCCGTGAAAATACATCTGTTACTTCCGCAGTAACAACAGAGATAGCCGAAGAAAATGATGGAGCAGATACAGAAGTATCAGCCGAAAGAACGGATGATACCAATGACGCAAGGACAAGACCTGCTGCAACATCACAGACAAGGATTACTGTAACGGAAGTTACAAAAACGAAAGCTGTTGTGACCTTTGCACCAACAAGTGAAACAGGCTCACATAATGATACTTCTGAGCAAAGTGTTACAGGAGCAAGTCATGATCATCCGTCAACAAATGAAACTCAGGTGAATGTCACACCTGCATCCGTCAGCTGGGAGGATCTCCCCGTTGAAAAGCAGTACACGGAAGCTGTCATCGAGGACAAAAAATATATCTCGGCAGAAAAGGAAGTTCCCGAAGATATGCTGGGAGATTATATTGACGAGATAGAAATGACAGGCTATGACAATGAAACCGAACACAACTGCAAGGCAAAAGCGTACAGATTAAAGGACTATCCCGAAAGCGAAGCTATAGCGATCAGGTTTGAGGACAGTGACAAGTATTATTTTTACGTTATCGAAAAGGAGTGAATTTTATGAAAAAAAGAAGATTTATCGCAGCTATTACAGCTCTGATGTGTGCAGGGACTGTTTTTGTTCCGAATATGGCGGTGACAGCTGCCGCAGAAACACAGACATCCGCAGTTCGGACAGATTATCTTGACAGCATAAGATCGGACATAGAAGCCTTTATGAATGAAAACCACATCAGCGCTCAGACATATATCGCTCCCATTTCCGAAGGCAAAGACTGTCTCCACGTGCTGTTTTATGCCGACCAGGATGAAGAGATGAAAAAAACAGAGGAATACCTGATACAAAACGATATTCCTTATCTGAATACTGTTATCGACACGACAACGGGGCGAACAAAAGGATTTGTCATCCTTAAACCCAATTATATCGACAGCTTTAAATCAAAAGTAAAAGCCTTCATGAATGAAAATAATATCAGCGGTAAGGTGTATACCGACGGATTTAAAGAAAGCGAAAAGATCATCGTTGATGTTATGAGCGACAGTGATGTACAGACAGTGAAGAATTTCATTGAAACCGAGGGCAAAGGCGCTTTCTATACCGATATCACACCTCTGGGACCTGACAAAGGGATCAGGCTCTGCGCAGGCGAAGAAAGCCTTATGAATATACAGGGTGATGTAGCTCAGTTCATGGAGGAAAACAATATCAGGGGATATACTTACTCAGGCGATGTTATCACGGTTGTCTGCGTGGAGAAAGAGGATATCGAAATGATAAAATCATTTGTTGCCGAAAAGGGCTACCGTGCAGAAAGACTTGAATACACGCTTCCCGACTTTGAGGTTGATCCGCCTGAAACTGCTCCCACCGAGCTTGAGGATATCCGTATGGCACTCGATGATTTCATAAATCAGCAGGGCATAAACGGTTACACAAAGATTGCTCCTCACAAGAGCAAGGATATGGTCTGGGTGATACTTGATCCGTTCGGAGACGAATATCAAAGGAAGATAAACTTATTTATGTATCTGTACGGCATAGATGAGAACAGCGTCTTAGTAACCGCTATGACTTCAAATGCAGGTATTACCAATACTGACAGTGTATTATACGGTGACGCTAATGTAAGCGGAGATGTTGATATTTCAGATGCAGTTCTGATCATGCAGACCATTGCCAATCCTTCAAAGTACAAGCTTACCGAACAGGGTAAAAAGAATGCAGATGCTGACGGAAATGGTATTACAAGCGGAGACGCTCTTGCTATCCAGAAGAAACTGCTCGGTCTGAATGATGCTGCTGATATATATTACACCCAAACTATAGACTGGTATATGGACGATCTTCCTTCAGGAGTATATGATATATGCATGGGTAACGGCAAATCAGCAGTTATCACTAATACTGACGAATTAAAGGAATATATCGCAACAGTCGCACCGCAGAAAAGTATCGACAGCTATCAAAAAAAATACAGCGACAGCTTTTTCGATGAAAATGTACTGCTTATCAACTCCGTTAATCAGGGGGCAGGAACAGATGTGGGATATGAATTCTCCAACATCGATCTGTCAGATAAAGAATTCAATATATCTCTGAAAGGCACTATAGGTTATGATCAGCCTGCTGCATCTGTAATGTCATTATGTATCGCACAGGTGACTGTGCCGAAAACAGCATATCACGGCCAGCCTGTAAACTGGGTGAAGGACGGTAATTCAAATAATATAAGCGAAACAGAACAGTTATGGTGCATATTCGTAAGTTCACTTGAATGGAACGGCTTGACCTATCATGACAATGATTCTGTTGATACGGGAAATTATACCAAAGATGCTTATATAGGAAAAGTCAGCGATTTCAAGGGAGCATACAAAGACACCGTCAATTACCGTATAAATCCGGATGACAGTGTTTATACGACCAAAGAAAGCAAAGATGTACTCATTGTGGTTAAGGCGGATGCCTATAGTCCTTACGGCGCTGAGGTCGCTATGACAAGCGCTGATTATGCCGGTACTTCATAACCACAAATGACCGATAACGCTGTCATATTCAACAGCTTTACAGTTTGATATAATTACAGCCTGTCTGACATCGGATCAGACAGGCTGTTTTTCTTTATATAATCATTCAGGCTTTCTCTTATGAAGATTATCTTTATTTCAGTTTTACTGTTGACTTTTATGTATTCGATCAGCTTTCAGACCAGTATGTCGTTGTATTCCGCAGCGTTCAAAGTCTAATTCTTCCAGCCTGTGCTGACAGCACGTTTAGTCACCATTGAGCGGTATATGCCGTCCTTAGCCATGAGACTGCCGTGGTCACCCGCTTCCGCTATCTGACCGTCTTTTACCACCATTATCCTGTCAGCATGAGCGATAGTGTTCAGCCTGTGGGCGATAACAAGGAGCGTTTTTCCCTTGCACAGTTCGGAGATAGCCTGCTGGATATAGCTTTCATTGTCAGCGTCCACACTTGCGGTAGCTTCGTCCAGAATGACGATAGGCGAATCCTTCAGTATGCACCTTAAAAAGTGCTCTTTTCCATATTTATTCTCTGTTTTTTAGTATCTCCGCAGGGGATATTTTCCTGATCTTTCTTATAAGCAGGCTGTTGATGACTGCATAAACAAGAATGATAGCAAAGTATATTATTACATATAGATACCACGGAAAAGAAAGTTTCATAGCGCAGGCAACATTAGGGATAAAGCTCGGGAATATCAGATCCATAGCCTTTTTCGCAAGAGGCACGGCTATTGCTGCTCCTACTGCAACTACAAAAAGATTTCCGTTCAAATACAGCGACCGTATCTCCTTCGGACGATAGCCGAATATTTTGATTAGAGATATGCCCATTGCTGACCTGTCTATCATGACCCCCAGCATAAGATACATCACTACGCAGAATACCACTGTTCCTGCGGCGATCAATGTTACCACAAGTGAGAACATCAGCTTTACAAATACGCTTGCACTTCTCTCTACGTCTTCCTTTGTTGTGACCGAGTACAGTCTGCCCTCGTCAATATCCAGCCTCTTATCTGAGTAAACTGTATTGAAGTAGTCCTCGTCCTTTCCGAAAAGCTCACGCATACTTCCAATGTCCATGAATAACGTAAAACCAACGGAATATTCGCTGATACCGGTCACGGTAAAGCTGTGATCTGCGTCTGCCGCCGAGTCGCTGAACACAACTCTGTCGCCTACTTTGTAGCCGTAACGCTCCACCAGTGACGAGTTGATAACAGCCTTATTCTTGCCTTTTTTCGGTTCAGCATCGAAATATTTGCTTTTACCGTCAATGCCGATAACAGTCACATCAAGTGTATATCCCATACAATCTGTACTGAGAGTTTCGATATACGCAGCCTCTCCGCCGTCCGGGACTGTTTTCTCAGGGTACTTATACAGATACTGGTATTTGTACTTTGTGTCGCTGACAGTATAGTCCCTGACATTGCAGCACATCACATAGCAGTCAAGTCCCAGCATAACGACCATTATCGAAACAAGCATCCCGCAGATCATCGTCACCGCAGAACGTGATTCCCTGACTAACTGACGTATAGCAAACAGCCTTGGGAAGCTCTTTGTTTTAAGTGTGAACTGCTTATAACTGCCTGCTGACTGCTCGTTCTTCATAAGAGAAAGAGCTGTCCTTGAGAGCTTTTTATTTATCACAAAAGCGTTTACAGCAGCACATATTGCAGGCGGAAGGATCACCGCATAAGCGATAAGATAAGGCGGATATACCGTTTTGAATTCGGGAATAGAGAAATAGCTGTACGAATCCTGAACCTGTGTACCGACTCCCAGCGGTGAAAATCCCAGAGCTGCTCCTATCCCGCCTGCTATAAAAGCGATAAGGGTAGGCATTGTGATATAGTGAAGCATAAGGTTTTTCTTCTTTACGCCCAGTGCATACAAAGCTCCGATAACGCTCTGTTCCTGCTCTATCTGATGAACTACGAATACTGATATAACATAGGCAAACAGTGCAAGAACGATACCACCTGCGATAAGACCTGTATTCTTATCCATTACCATATCTCCTGCTGCGCCATCTATACGGATGTTATCTTCGGCAGTTACGAATGAAGTCAGGTTTTCGAAATTTACATCAAATATTTGGTCAAGAAGCCGGTCTGTTCTGTCTTTGAGTTCCTAACCGCCGTCAGAAAGCTCCTCAGAGCCCTCAGCTGCCGAATCCGCTCCCTCTGTATATTCGGATATCCCATTCCTGAATCCGGATATATCATCAAGACTCTTCATCAGAGCTGAAAACTGTTCCGAATGTGTGGCAGCCGTCAGCTTTTCAAGAGTATCGTGATAGTTCTCCTCAGTCAGAACGATATTCTGTCCCGCTGCTGCAAGCGATGTATTCGCCTGTGCAAGATATCCCTCGAACAGCTTATCTGCCGCATCACGCAGTTCCGAACTATGGCTGCTGAGATCATCAAGACCTTCAGAAAGTTCCTTTGCTCCATCATTGAGCTTGCTTACTCCGTTTTCTATCTCATTGCGTTCATCAAGTATTTCTTCGATCGTTTCACGGAAATACTTATCCCCGACCGATTCGGGAGTTATCTTTATGTCCCTTATCTTCTCTTTTAGTTCATCATTTGTAGTATTTCCCAGACGGTAGGCATAGGTGTATTCCTCCGCATTGAGTCCGCCTGCCGATCTCAGTTCATCATATTGCTCAGCGGTTGTGAACAACAGTCCGAAAGAGCTCCTTTCAACGGCAGTATCACTGAAATTGGCAATACACATATCATAATCCGGGACAGAGCCTATTCCGGTGACAGTAAAGCTTGTTCCGCCTGCTATGGCCGTATCACCGATATGGATATTATGTGCGGAGGCATATCCCTTTTCAATGACAGCTTCGCCGTTTTTTGCAGCAAGCTCTCCTTCGTCAAGCTGTATGAGGTCGATGATCTCCCTGTTCCTGAACATACGGAGAGTTTCATTCTCTTTTGTTTTAAGGTCAAGAGAGAACATCGGCTCTATCTGCGTCCCGTCAGCTGTCAGCTCGGATATATTCTCATCAGAAAGCGGCACAAACACCGTAAACTGACCGTCCTCCACCATATTCACCGACTTGTGGTTTTCAGTTCCCTGTATTATCATCTCCGCAGAACCGAATATCGAAACTACAAGATATATCCCCATCACTATAAGGAGAAGCAGTGCGGCATATCTTCCGAAATTCGTTCTGAGATCACGCAGAAGGCGTTTGCTGAGTATCTTATTCATTATAAGTCCTCCAGTTATGCGGCAGGAACTCTCTTTTCATTCTCATATTCCTTTTTCACAAGTCCGTCCTTTATGATAATGACCTTATGAAGCCATATTTTTTATGGAATTATTTGTGAGTAATCTATCTAAAAAGGGGTAAGTAACCGTATTTTTCATTTATTTTCTCAAGAAGAACAAGTATATCACGGCTGGTTTTTGAATCCAGCGCACCTGTGGGCTCATCACACAGAAGCAGCTTTGGATTCTTTACAAGTGCTCTTGCAATAGCACATCTCTGCTGTTGTCCGCCCGAAAGCTGTGCAGGGAATTTATTCTGATGCTCTGTAAGCCCGAGAGTTTCGAGAAGCTCGTCTATATCAAGAGGCTTTTCGGCTATATACCGGCATATCTGTATATTCTCCCTGACAGTCAGATTGGGTACAAGATTATAGAACTGAAAGATAAAACCAAGGTTATCACGCCGATAATCCGAAAGCTGTGCAGGCTTCATCCCGAAGATTTCGGTCCCGTCAACTGTTATCGAACCCGAATCCATAGTATCAAGTCCGCCGATACAGTTAAGGAGCGTGGATTTTCCCGAGCCGCTTGTGCCTTGGATAACACACATCTGTCCTCTTTCAAGCCCCGTGGAAACTCCTTTCAGCACCTGAATGTAGCTTGTATCCTTACCATAGCTTTTCTTAACGTCTTTCACCTGAAGATACATTTATATCCCTCCAATTGTAAGCATTCGCTAACACATAATCAAAAGCAACGGGAGTTCCCTCCCCGCTTTATGTTATTCTATAACATATTTCAGCCATGTTTCAACGAGCATATCCATGACCGGTTTTATCTCCTTGACAGCACTTTCCTTTTCCTCGACGTGAGTCAAAAGATGCACAAATGCGTTTATCTGCACATGAGAAAACCAGTGCAGCATATATTCATTCACGCATTTATCCGGAAACGCCGCAAGATAATAATTCGCAAGAGCCATATTATGCTTCTCTATCATCTCCACAAAACGGTCGACGATCCCTTCATACCGTGAGCCTGATGACTTTTCAAGCAGGATAAGCATAGCGTCACGGTCGGCGTATAATGCTGAGATCATCATCTCGGCAAACTCATCATGGTCGCCGGAGGTGTGCTGAAATTCAGTAATATCTGTTTCCATATCCTCTGAAAAGTGCTGTTCTATTGCATTAATGAGACGTTGCAGCGGTTCATCGACAACTGCACCGAACAGACCGTTTTTGTCCTTGAAAAAGAAGTATATCGCTCCTGTTGTCAGGCCTGCCGCAGAGCATATCGCCCGCAGAGAAGCCTTTTCAAAGCCTTTTTCCATAAACTCTTTTTTTGCGCATATAATGAGCTTTTCACGGCTTTCATTTTCATTATCCATAGATCCACCTCACAAGATAACAGTGTTACGTAACAATGTTATCTTACCACATATCCATTGTTTTGTCAACCACTTTTTCAGATTTTTTTCAAAAAAAGTAAAACGAATGATGCTGACATAAAAAAGCGCCGGAAAGCAACTGCCTGCTTCCCGACGCTTTTATGCATCATATCTGTTACTGTTATTTTCCTCCTCATTCCGGCTTTCTTACAACGCAGTGCAGGCGGCAGAAGCCACGTTTCTCAAAGGACTCCATGTGAAGTCCTGCATTTTTACTCAGCTCCCTGATGTCCTCTCTGCCATAGATCCGCACATCGCCCTTTCCGATGAGGTGGGCAAGGGGCATCTCAATCGTGTTGCAGAACCAGCGCACTGCTGCGGAATTCATAGTCATATCACGAAGCACAAGCCTTCCGCCGGGACGAAGCACACGGCTCACGCTGTTAAAAAAGTCCTGTGGGTTTGGGTAGTGGTGGAAGCTCTCACAGCAGATCACCACATCGAAGGAATTTGCCTCAAAGGGCAGATTTTCGCAGTCTCCCACCACAAGCTCCACATTTTTCAGAGCCTTGCGCTTGGCGACCTCTATCATTTTCGGTGTCAGGTCAATTCCCGTGTAATGCTTCTCCGGATACTTTTCATGGAGCAGAGTCAGCATTGGGCCTGTTCCGCAGCCGCAGTCCAGAAGATCGTTGAAAGGCTCCTTTTCAAGCTCCGCAAGCACATCGGGATAGTCCTTTTTGCACATATTGTAGACTCCGGCATTGTCCGATTCATAGATTTCAGCCGCCTTTGTGAACTCGCTCATGGTAAGGTTTTTGTATTCTTTTGCAGTCATATAAACATCTCCTATTATTTGATTTTATACTGTTAGAGCTATGATCCTTTATCTTTTATATCCTATTACTAAAAACAGGTTTTCCTTTTTACTTATTGATATATCAGAAAATCCTGCTGCTTTCAGCATATCAGCGATCTGCTCTGCCGTATATCTGGTCATGCAGGGGGCTTTCTTTTCCCAATCCACATTCGGATCTCCGTAATTATTGATGACCGCAAAGCAGCCGTCCTTTACCAGTGAACGGTAGATCTCCCTGAATGCTTTTTCGGGCTTTTTCCAGAAGAAGACTGTTTCAAAAGCAGTGATAAGATCAATACTGTTATCCTTAAACGGCAGCTTTTCAGCACTGCCTTTGATTATCTTTACCCGCTTTCCGAGTTCTTCTTTGTTTACTTTCTGTGCCTTTTTTACGCTCTCATCGGATATATCCAGACCTATGAACTTCGCCTTTGCACTCATTTCCAGCATTCGCCTGATGTTGTAACCGCTGCCGCATCCCAGGTCTGCGACCTTGCCGTTTCCGGGAATCTTTATTCGCTCCAAAGCCCACTGTGCCATAGGAAGATGCTCCTTATCCATGCTGACAAGCATCATTCGACCGAGAAGTCCTTTCGGATTTCCAAAATTGTCTGTAAAACTCATATATTTGCCCCTTTTCTGAAATAATTCCTTATCAACTGCATCACTTCATTAAATGCCGGTTTACAGCCGGGAATAAAATATTGTATAGCATAGCAGTGGTGCATTCCTTTACCCACATGGATAATGCACTTTGCACCTGCTTTCCGATAGCTCTCCGCATAGCTCGGAGCAAAGGCGTACAGAGTCTCCGCTGTTCCGTAATAGAAGTGTGTCATGGGAGCATTTCTGAAATCACCATGAGCGGTTGCAAGGTATTTTTCGGGGACTTCTCTGCCGTGACACATGACCTCACGGGCAGTATACATATACTCCGCAGGTATCATTATGTCTCTTTTGTCAAGTCTGGCAATTGCAGCTTTCTCGTCATCTGTGACAGGGACGCTTCCCGGAGAGATCGGTATCAGCAGTCCGGGCATCGGGAAGCTTTCTCCGCCGTCATTCAGTTCGTTTATGTATGTGATAACGTCGAGAAGAAGTGCCGCACCGGAAGAAAATCCCAGAAATACAATGTTTTCAGGCTTGTAGTATCTGAGCATCTTCTCATAGCACTCAAATATCATTTTTACGTTTTCCAGCATATCATGTTCGTGGCACATGGGATAGTACGGGAACCACACATCAGAGCCCGTTATTCCGCCTATTTTTCCGGAAAGCCCTACATCTCCGCTGTCAGAGCCGAGGATCATTCCTCCGCCGAAGACGAACAGCACAGCATTCTTCCGCCTTTTCTTTTCAATGTTGATCTCAAGGCAGTGATACTGTCCCTGTATCATGTGATCGGTGTAGTGAGCCTTGTTGTCGGTCGGCAAGGAGAAATGTCGGTTTTTCGCATTCATTTTCGCCGCCTTTGCAAGAACTTCTTCCTTTGTTCCAACAAGGCTCTCCTTCATTTTCATCGCCTTTACGACCTTTTTCGTCAGCCTGTACAGCGGACTTTCAAAGCCGTCAGGTGCTTTCACAACTTTGTCATTCCTGTCAAATCTCACACTTATTACCTCCATTTTTGGCAAGTTTCATAGTCAGCAGCAGACCGCCGATAAGTCCTGAAATTGAGAAAACCAGATACATATTTACTCCTTTCATATTATGAAAAACAGCGCAGGTAACATCTTTTCTGATGATTATTGATGCGTCATTAGCTCACATCAATGCGGCAAAACCTGCAACGATAAGTCCGGTCAGCGGACACACCAGTACAGGCCAGGCAAGACCGTGTTCGGGAACAGCCAGCTTCCACCAGCCCTTCCACTCCCAGTCAGGGTGGTTTTCAGCGCCTTTGATGAGCCCCTTGTCCTTGACGTATATTCGTGCAAGCACGTCGAGGAGAAAGAAGTCTCCTGCGTTTACGAACATCATCTCTGTGTAGCCTGTCCAGAACATAGCCTTGAAGCCGCTGACACCTGCCATATGTGCGCTGACTGCCATATAAAGGAATATCAGCAGGTAAAGCGGTATGAGGACGAAGTACATTTTCACGACATCCGACTTCTCGACGTATGGCCTTGCCGCTTTATTTATGCCTCTCGGAAACATCGTGCTGTATGCCTGTGGGAACACGAAGAAAAACATTCCCACAACTGCGTTGAAAATAACGCACATGACGATTCCGTCCAGTATCGTTCTTGACCAGTTCATGCGATTCTCTCCTGTTCTCCCTTGCTGTACATCAGGTCATAGATCTTGCAGCCTGCCGCTTCACGGGTCTGTACCAGTTTCATTCCCAGATGAACATAGCGGTCGCACTTGCCCTTTGCGTCGGTGTCCAGAATACAAGGGCAGCCGTTTTTGTCTGCCATTCTGTAGGCGAATTCCATGAGCTTTCTCATGTAGCCCTGACCCTGATATTTCTCGGTGACGATGAGCATTTCCACCTTCACATAGGGCTTTTTCTGCTTCTTCATCTGTATCTCAAGAGGCTTTCCTGTGCTGCCGCTGTTAGCTTGTTTCAGAAAGGAAAACAGCTTTCCCCAGCCGCCCAGAGCGTTCTTCATTCGCTTCGCCATGCGGACGATGCTCCCGAAATTCGGGTGATTTCCGTTGGTGTCGGTGATGAGAATGTAGCCCTCACCGTTGTCGGTACTGTAAAAAGTTCCGCTTTCGATGCCTGCGATAACGAAGGACTTCATATATTCAGTCATTGCCTCTTTTGACGGGAAGAACGGCTTCAGACCGCCCTCGCCCTCCTCATAGGGCCAGTCCCAGAAGGAAGCACCGATAAGTGTGGATATTTCATCAATTTTAGCCTTTGATAATGAACGTATCTTTTTCATATTTTTTCCTTTCATTTCTTCAGCAGTATTCCAAAATGCACATTCTTTTCTGAGATAAGCTCCGCAAGGGACCATGTGGTCAGGTATGTTCCAGAACGCCTTGTCAAAATGCCGAAGACTTGTTTGAGTCCAGAGCGTCTTCTTTCCTGCCTGACCAGGCAAGCGGTGCATCTGCCTGAGCACAAAGGATACCGCTGATAATGCCGATCACACCTATGATAATGTAAATATTCACCACTGTTCACCTACAATTTATTTCTGATGCTTTTATATTAAATGAATATAAAGCACATATCAGTTAGAGTCTACTAACATATTATAGCACAATTTATTTCGTTTTGCAAGTCATTTTATTATATTGTGCTATTTCATATATGTACCTCAATAATTATTTCCGCTGTTTTTTATAGGATCATCTATCGCTTTCTGAGGAGACCGAATGATGATATCGCCTTCAAACTGAAATATCCATGCAAAAAATGTCGGACTCAGTTCTATCTCAATTATCGCATTAAAGTATCCTTTTTCAGCATTTGCTGTTTTTATTTCATGTCCAAAGTAATCGAGGATAGCTTTCATATGCTTGCTTTTACATTTCAAGCACACATCTGTCTTCTGTCCCTTGAACACTTTTATCTTGCTCGACAAATACTCCTTCAGATCAATATCTTTTGTACAGACATATTAATTTCCCTCTGACACTGATACAGTTGTAATCTTTCTTTATAAATAAGCAACAGAAGTCTATTTTAAGCCTTTTAGAATATTACCAATCTATTACCTATTTTGATAATAAAGTTCGGTATTCATAAAATCAAAACCACCACTGAAGTGGTGGTTTTGATTTGGAGTATGGAGAAGTAAATATCATCATTCAAGTTTAAGCAGCTTTTTTCTGAAAAAAACACACTAACTCTCCACAAACTCCCAGTTGACTGTCTGACCGTTATATGCAGTTTTAGGAACGATCACCTGAGCGAAACATATTGATTCAAACATCGGATGCGGATGTCCCCATTGTATAGCACTCTTGTAGTAGATTTTTATCTGATCATCAAGGACCTCCGTATCTACAAATGCATATGCCGGGTTCATACCCATAGTCTGCTGCAGAGCGTAAATAAGCATTACATTATCCTTGAAAAAGCTGTCATTATATTTTTCAAGATAAGACGAAATATTCTCTTCCGGAATAGCCTGTTCAATATATTCTTTCAGTTCATCCGGATTTGTAATTACAGCCGGTTTATAACCTTTATTATAAAAATCACTGATAGAGTGACCTAAAGAATACCAATCCATTATTGTTTCGCACTTTATTTCTGCGATATCATCAAGATGCAGCAGCTTCTTCTGGATAGCAAGAGCATCTCCGCTTGTGATACCGTCGCCGTTCATATCCGCATTTGCCTTGCCTTCTTCGGTAAGCTTGTACTTTGATGGATTTGCGATAGACTGCATGATAAGTACAGCGTCAGACATATCAACATTTCCGTCACAGTTGGCATCGCCCTTTCCCTTAGTGGTATCTTTGACTGTTGAAGTTACAGAAGTAGTAGTAGTAGTACTTACCTGAGAAACAGCCGATGTGGTATATTTTATCTCAGGTGCATCAGGAGACTGATCTATCAGGTAAGCTGTAGCTGACAATTCATTGCCCTCAGCAAATTCGTCAATGTATACTCCGCAAAGTGTAAGACTGTCCTCCTGATATCCATAGTAGATATAGTTTTCGGGAAGATTTGTTATTCTGAACTGATAGATCTTCTTTCCGAAATCCTCCAATATTTTGTTGCCTTCAAACTTATATTCAAGACCTTCAATATGCATTACCTCAGTATCAGATGTATTCCATTCAGCAACGACCTCACCCGAATATTTTTCAAAAACTTCACATTTCATTCCTTTAAGAGGTATATTTCGATTTTGGTCTACAACTCTGACATCAAGAGAAAAAGTTCCTTCAAGCGGAATATCTACAGTTTCGGGAGTAGGTTCGCCTTTACTTATTCTGATATCCATAGAGTGATTACCGTTTCCTATTGCACCGCTGCAACCAGATTCAGCGTGATCTTTTCCGTAGAAATTATAGCCTTCGGGAAGTTTATCTGTGATAACCAGATAACCATACTGTGCTAAATAACTTGTTATCGTTTCAGAGGTAAATACAGGTGTCTCCGTACTGTTCCATTCAGCTATCAATACGGGTTCAACATCTCTGTCTCTCGTAATAAAATAAGAACCGGGCTCATCTTCATTAGGTTCAAGTTTATTGTTGTACCTGTAAAGCTTTGCATGAATGTTCTCGATGTTTTCACCTGTTTGTTCATCAACGAATCTGAAAGATACAGTGTAATTGACTGTTTTGCTTGTATCAAATTTTATCACAGTTTCAAAAAGTTCATGAAGTATCATATTCTCATCTGCAAACTTGAAAATCCTCGCATAGGCATCGGTATCAGGTTCGCACTCAATAACAATTTTGCCGTCATACTGTGGATACTTGCCTTCTTCGGCAATGTTTGCATCAATGTCAGTCTCTTCAATGTACTTCTCGAATTTTTCACGGGCTGTGTCAATATCGTGGATTACCGGTGCTAAACCTTCGGCCTCTGTGGATGTAGTTGTCTGTGTCACGGCTGTTTCAACTGTCTCAGCTGATGTAGTTGTCTGTGTCACGGCTGTTTCAACTGTCTCAGCTGATATTGTAACAGGCGCAGCTGAAAACGATGTCAATCCTAATGCCAATGAAAGAAATGAAGCCAATAATCTTGTTTTTTTCATAATAAAACCTCCTTTTAGATGTGGAATGGTGCTTCGCTGTGCAGATATCCTTACGGATCGTGAAGCATCTTGATAATGAGCGGGAATGCGATCTTTTTCCTGCCTTCATTACTTAGTCGCAAATTCGGCGGACAGAATCGAAGTTTTCCGAGAAAAACTTTTCAATTTACAAAAAATATGCTATAATGTCCATATATACTATCTCCACATTGGATATAATGACAAAATTTTTGCTGACCTTCGATTGAGACATCCGAAAATGCGACTAATTAATAGAAGAATAGTAAAGGCATCTTCAGCACAAGCTTTGTGCGGTGTTGCCTAAAAGGATACTATTCCATTAATAGGAGGAGTTTATGAAAAACGGTGCTGAATGCTACAGCCGTTTTCTCTCAGGAGATAAAAATGCGATCGAAGAGATCATCCGTGATTACAAGGATGGCCTTATTTTCTACCTTTTCAGTATAGTCGGGGATATGCAGAGATCCGAAGAACTGGCTATAGATACGTTTATAACTCTTTTCACAGAACAGCCGAAATTCAAAGGCGAGGGAGCTTTCAAAACGTGGCTTTATGCAATTGGACGGCATATCGCTCTCGACCACCGACGACGTATAAAACGAGTCTGTGAAGTTCCGCTGGAAGATGCCTATGACCTTTCCTCAGAAGAAAGTATCGAACAAAGCTACATAAGGGACGAGGAAAGGATAAAGCTGAGAAGGACCATAAACAAGCTGAAACCGGATTACAGTCAGGTGCTGTATCTGATATACTTTGAAGGCTTCGATCACAATGAAACGGCTAAGATAATGAAAAAATCAAAAAAGCAGGTCATCGATCTGCTGTACAACGCCAAAGGTGCGCTGAAAAAACAACTTGAAAAGGAGGGATATGATTATGATGGACTATAAGCAGATGGCAGAGATCGTCACTAAGGAAGTCGATGCCATTCTTGAGCGCAAAAAGAGACGTGCCATACTTATTAAGCGTATATCCATAACTGCGTCGGGACTTTGCGCTGCGGCTATAGTCGGTATCGGTGTATGGCACAGCAGAGAAATAAAGCCGTCTCTTGAACATAGTGATATCCCTGTGATAAGCGAAACTCCCGAAACCACACAGCAGTCATCCGAATATTCCGAAACAGCAGCATCTTCGATAACAACAGCAGATGCGACGACAGAAACAGCAGTTACTTCTTCTGAATATGATAATACTTCCGCATCGGAAACATCGCCTTCCTCAACAGTTACAGTGAATACAGATGTTTCTTCAGAATCGATCTCAGAATCCGCAACGACTAAAAATAATTTCACCACACAGACGACCTCCGCATCAACTGAAAAAGCAGTGACATCCACATCATACGTGACGGCAAAAACATCCACTACAAGGATAATAACGACCGTACCTGTAATTCCTCCAACACGCACAACAACTAAAGTTACCGTGACAACTGCGCCGTATTCCACGATAAAGACTACTTCTTCTACTGCAAGACCTATCGTAACAACTCCTTTTGTTCCTCCGCAGCCAAGAACTACCGTATCCACAACAGGCGGCACTACAGGAACCACTGTATATATCCCTCCCACTACCTATACAAGACCTACTACGACTACTGCACCTACTACGGATATAGTTTTTTCTTACGATATAACTTGCAGAGTAGTCGAAGAGCATACTTATCAGAACGTTCCCGGGATAAATATGAGGCTGTATGAGGTCAAACAGAAGAAGGCATATGACGGGCATCCTATCATTGACGGAGAACCTGTTTTACTTGCCGAATGGAATACCTCATCTACTTCTGAATTCACTTATTCCTATTTAACAGGAACTATAAACGAATATGCATATTACGTTGCATCCGATAAGCTTCCGTATGGCTATAATTTCCATCAGAGCGACAAGATCAGAATCGGATTGGGAAAATCATTTTATAATGATATAGTAAGGGATATAATTCTCTGGAATGGCGAGCCGAGGAAAAAAAGTACTGATATCCCGCTTAAAGGTACTTACTCGTTAGACATTTCCATAGAAGATTATAATAACAGAATGCCGCTGAAAGACCTTGACTGCGAAGTATATGACGCAGACAGCGGCAATGTCATCACAAGGTGGAACACCTCCGATACGGAAATAATGCATCTTGAAGGGCTGAGCTACGAATATGAAAATGATGATCTGTTGACTGACACTGGAAAAAAAGTATATAAGATAAGGATAAAGAATCTGCCTGAAAACCTGCATATATCAAATGGAAACGATCGAAACGAAACCATTATAAGCTGTAGATCGATAACTGATTTTGAAAACGGTACAGAATTGTTACACCCCATCTATATCGTAAATAACAACTGAGGAAGCTGAGAAAGCCCCCGAAAATTATCGGGGGCTTTCTCTATATTTGGAGTATGGAGAATATGTCAGTCGAGTTTCAACAACTTCTTCTGGATAGCAAGTGCGTCACCGCTTGTGATACCGTCGCCGTCTGTGTCAGCATTGAAATTGCCCTGTGCTGTAATGCTGTATTTACTCGGATTTGCCAGAGACTGCATAATGAGAACAGCATCGGACATATCTACTTCAAAGTCACAGTTAGCATCGCCATAAAGATTTGATACATTACCGCCATACGATACAAACTGATGATCAATATCAAAAAATGTTTTGATAGCATACGGATTATCTTCTTGATAATTATATTCGTTAAAAATGAATGACTTTTCGAGACGGACGTATTCTTCAAAATCAGCAATAATATCAACAGGTATTTCTATCCTGTATTCATGGAACTGACGAGGGTATCCTGTATCTGTGTTAAATACTCCGTCATATGCTGTTATTTTCCATTCCTTTGGGTATCCGAAATCTTCAGCCGTCAGGCTGGTATCAAGTTTTGTATATCTGTCAACAGAAAAAGCAATATAAGGAATGTTTTGGCCGTTTATAAATTTTAAATATGCTGAATAAGATACTGATTCATAATTATCGCCAATAAAACCGTCAATAGGTTGATTCAGATATTCCTTGAATTTGATATCATCAGAAACTGAATCATCACCATAATGATATGGTAACAAATCGTATTTCTCAGCCATTTCTTCATCTGTTAATTTGACAAGTTCGGTGTAATTCAGAAGATTGTCCTCGGCATTGCAATAAACAGGATTCATTTGAAAAGTAACAGCCCAAAAAGATAAAATTGTAATTATTTTTTTCATAAAAACACCTTCTTTTACATATGCTGTTCAATATACACAGCATCAGACATATTTACTATTATGATAAAGCATATTGCGGCATTGGCCTGACCTCCTTTATCAGATTAAGTTTTTTTATGTAGATGAGATGGCATATTTCTTCTGCAATTACCGACATAATCATAAATTTGTATTCGTACTCTCTTCATGAGCTTCGTTATGCTCCGGTGTTAGTAAGTCTGATTCATATTTTTTAATTGACCAGTCAGAGTTGCACATAACTATTATATCTCCATATGGAGAATTTAAATCAGCTTTTACCACAAATAAAACATCATATGTTTCTTTAACTGTATATACGTTGTCAGTGGGAGAAACCCTATATTTAAAATCTGTACTGTATACCCCCACAAAATCACTGACCTTGCCAATATATCTGTCCTGTGTATATGCTGACACATTAGCCAGATCATTGTCATAATAAGTAAAACCATTCCATTCAATGCTGCTGCACAAAATAATATCGCCGCCTTTGCTCGGGGAACCATGTTCTGTCGTAATTTCTGATGTTGTTGTGTCTGAAGCAGTTCCTGACATAGGTAATGATTTAAAAGGTTCTGATCGGGTTACTGTGGCAGTACTGCTTTGAGATGTTGAGGTGGGGGCAGAATGTGAAGACTCAGTAGCCCTTTCGGCAGAAACTACAATAATTGTTTGCGTTGCCTGCGAAGTTGTATCAGTGGCGGTCATTTCTGACCGGGAAATGTTAGTTTTTACTTCTTTTGCCTTGACAGTTGTGGGTGTGGTGGCAACTGTGGTTTTAGCCGCCTTTGTCTGAGCAGTTGCCGGAACAGTTGTGACAGTGTCCGAAACATAGCCTGATGTGGTTGAGATCACCTCTGATACGACAGGGATCCTTTCCGGAGCTGATGGAGCGCTATGCAGTGTGAATATACCGACTATCGCCGCCGCAATAACTCCTGCGCCGCTCAGGGAGAAACGCTTTATCATCTTTGCTCTGCGTTTTCTTTCGGCTAAAATCATTTTTCCACGTTTCATTATATATTCAGTATGATTATCAAATCTGTCCATTTTGTCCCCTTCTTTCCAATTCATCCTTCAAAGCTTTTTTGGCACAGTAAAGTAACTGAGTCGTCTGCCTGTTTGACTTTCCCATGACTTTTGCTGTTTCCGTGGTGGAGAATTCCTCAAAATAAGTGAGGAACAGTACCCGTGAATACTCTTCTTTCAAAGCCTTGATGCATTGGTATATGATGGTATTCCGTTCGCCCTGTATATATTCTGCCTCGATGTCAATATTATCGGAAAAATAGCAGAAATCTTCCAATGGAGAATACTTATGACGTTTAAGTTTTTTCAGATAATTCAGAGCCGTATTTCTGCCTATGGTATACAGCCACGTTTTAAATGAATAGTTACTCCTGTAAACTGGTCTGTCAACGAACAATTTCATAAATGTATCGTCAGCGGCTTCTTCAGAAATATGGATATCATTCAAGATAGTGTTAAGGAATAATATAAAGCCGTCATTATATTCTCTTACAAGGTCGCCAAAAGCGGAATCATCACCATTCCGGAAACGGAGGTAGCTACTTTCACCGTTATCCATTTTTCCTCCTTTGTAAATATATGAGTTCCTTTTTCACTTATTATACAACGTTGCCATATCGATTGTCTAAGCAGAAATAAATATTTTTATTTTTTAATTATATGGAATGCCTTAATTTTTCTATTGCCGTTCTCGTCTTTTCCTAAATCAATTCTCGCTGTCCATTTACCGTCTTTGCGTTGAGATATACAGCCGTTACCTTTTTGACGTCGCTCATTCATATTATCACCTTTTATTACCTATAATGTATTTAAATAAGCAACAGAAGTCTATTTTAAGTCTTTTAGATTATTACCAATCTATTACCTATTTTGATAATAAGTTCGGTATTCATCAAAAAAATAAGGCTTTCGCAATTAAGCGAAAACCTTTAATACAATACGCAAACAACGAATCAAAGACATTTACCGTTATTTGTATTGGTACGCCTGACAGGAGTCGAACCTGCGCACATGGCGTCGGAGGCCACTGCTCTATCCACTGAGCTACAGGCGCATATTTAAATTAACATTAATATTATATCAAAAACTCTTGAAATTTGCAAGTGTTTATGATATAATATTCTCAGAAATTTTTTAGGAGGGAACGTTTTGGAGGAATTCATATATCTGATCGTTGCTCAGACGGGTACAAAACCTGCCAGATTTTTCAAGTTTTTCACAAGAAAGCCTTACAATCACGTTTCTCTGTCAGGAGACATAACACTGTCAGAAATGTATAGTTTCTGCCGTACATATCGTCCATTCCCCCTGCCAGCCACATTCAACAAGGAAACAGTCGGGGAGGGCACCCTCGGAAAATTCGGCACTATCCCCTGTGAGATCTACCGTGTTACGGTAACACATGAACAGAAACAACGCTACAATCGTGTTATTGACCATTTTGCAGCTAACAGAAATATCTATTCATACAATCTCCTCGGGCTGCTTGCCGTTTACCTTAATATTGAGTGGAACCGCAAAAAGAGCTTTGTCTGTTCACAGTTTGTAGCGTACACTATGGATAAGATCGGTATCGAACTTGAAAAGCCGTTCTGCCTGTATAAGCCTGATGATTTCAGACATTTTCCCGGTGCTACACTGATCTACAGCGGAGAGCTGAACAGCTTCTACAACAATATCCGCTTACTTCCCATACGTGAGCGCAATTAGATATGCCGCAGATCTGATCTCATCAGAAGCCGCAAGATAAGCAGCAAACCAACTTTTGCTGCTTTTATTTATGCCCGAAATGTCGATATCCAGCGTTTTCCCCAGCACCTCAGCAGATGCCCTGCCTCTTTCAATGGTCATGACAGCCGGCACTATCTTCTCGTTGCTCAGCCTGTTAAAAGAATTGGCATAGGAATTTATAAACATCCACGAACCGCCTGCCAGCAGCACATATACGATAGCTGCTGCTAAGGCGGCTTTTTTTCTGCATATTCTCATATTATCCCTCACTCATCTCCGTAAGAAGCTCTCCCAGCGATTTTCCCAGAAGCTGACCTGCAAACTGCACCTGATCAAGCGTATTTCCGTGAGAACCTACCTCTATCAGCAGGCTGCCGTTGGTAAGGTCCTGATTGTAGCATCTGTAATCGAACAGTATTGGCCTTGTGAAGCCGGGATGGTCCTTTTCAAGTTTTTGCTGCAACGTGCAGGCAAAGTGGAAATTCTCCATATAATTCGGCATCCCCATCGTACCGTCATCACATCCCGATATTATCATTATCTGTGCCGCCTCCTTGCCTTCCACACGGATAAAGGGCTGATATGCCTGTGTATCGTCTCCGAGGGCATCACGGTGTATGTCCAGCACCACTCTTACACTCGGATACTCCTCAAGTATAGACATTATCGTCGCTCTGCTCCTGTCATACGCACCGTTATATGTTGGATGGTCATGGATATCCGTTGCATGGATAACTCCTATCCCCTGTGCTTCAAGCTCGGCCTGAATGGCATTCCCGACCATCACCACATTTTTCGTCTCGTCAGTTGTACGGAAATTGAAGCCCGGGTCAAACTCGTCCCTGACGTATGGCTCGAAGCTCTCGCAGGTATGGGTGTGATATATCAGCACAAGGGGCTCAGCAAGGCTGTCTACGCTGAAATTCGGCATATACCAGCTTTCACTGAGGAGAGTCTCATTGGCTATATCGGTCTTGTTGTTGACCTGTCCGCCGTCGGCAAGGCCAAAGAAATTATCGCCGCTGTACTCGCCGAAGGTATTGCGAATTATCTCTCCGCCGCCGCCCCATTGTGTCGGATAAGGCACAGGTCCCGCATCATCCGTTACCATCTCCATCGGCGGCACCAGCTTCAGAAAGTTCTCTCCCTGTTCAATTTCGGGCTTTATGCCGTAGCCATGGGAAAGAATAACGCTTCCGCAAAGCATATCCTCACCGCTGCGCTCAACCCTTTCCGACATGACTGCCGCTGCTGCCTCAGTTGTATCATCAGCCGCAGCCGGAACTTTCTCAGGCTGAGTTTTCAACGTGAAACCTGTCTTTCCCGAAACCGCTGCTATAATTAACGGTACAGCCGTAACAGCGCATATCTTCACAAAGCCGGTTCTTTTTCTGTGTCTGTAGCGTTTCATATCCTCACCTCTTCATACCAGATTATATGCGGCAGAGTCAGGATATAGACAAGTTTTGTCCGGAATATTTTCCCTTTTTCCGCATAATATCTCATGAGGTGATAATTTTGTACAAATGCTGTTACATATCCAAAAAAATACTCATTGCAGCTGTGGCATTCTCCGTGCTTGCGGTGCTGTTTATTTCTGAGCGGTTCCTTTTCCCGTCCTCGGCCGACAGCGAAGAAGAAGCGGTATTTCTCCCTGTTATAATGTACCACAGCATCTGCGATAACGGGCCGCAGGAGTATATTGTCACTCCCCAGCAGTTAGAAAGCGATCTGCAATGGCTCAGCAGTCACGGCTATACCGCAGTTTCAGCAAAGCAGGTCTGCGATTACACACACGGAAACGGCTGTCTGCCGCCTAAGCCCGTCATGATAACAGCTGACGACGGCCACTATAATAATCTCTCACAGCTTCTGCCTCTGCTTGAAAAATACGATATGTGCGCTGTTATTTCTATTGTTGGCAGCTACACTGATGTTTATGCAGAGAGCGACCCTCATCAGGACAGCTACTCCTACCTCACATGGGATGACATAAACACCCTGACAGCTTCGGGCAGGATTGAGATAGGAAGCCACACCTACGATATGCATTCCCTCAGCGGCGGCAGGAAGGGCTGTGCAAAGCTTTCCTGTGAAACTGCGGAGGAGTATCGCTCTATTCTCAGAAAGGACCTGACAAAACTTCAGAATGAGATATCACGGCATACAGGTCAGTCACCTATCGTCTTCGCTTATCCATTCGGCGCAGTCAGCAGAGAATCACTCCCTGTTATACGTGAACTGGGATTTTCTATGACTCTGACCTGCCGTGAGGGGCCTAATTATATAGTTCACGATCCGCAATGTCTTTACGGGATCTTCCGATATAACCGAAGCGGACTTTACTCCACGGATGAATTTATGAGCAAGCTCATGACAGGAGAATAGTCGGTCAACAAAAATCCCAGGGCAACAGCATTTACTTTTTTGGGGCGATTCATAATTCTTGTAAACCATCCGTAAAGCATCGCTACTCTTGCTTTACTACTTCGTCAGGGGGACGCTGTCCCCCTCATTCACCCCCTGCAAGGGAGATAACATCCCCCTTGACCCCGGAATGCCGCCTTCGGCGGTTTTTTATTATTTATTTAAAAGTAAAAGCTGTTGCCGTGAAAAGGACAGGCGGACGGCTTGCATTTACTGAAAGAATGTGATATAATCAATATAATAGGCTTATTGTAAATATGTGCCGCTATGAAAGGATGAAATGCAATGACCGTTCGTGAATTACAGGACAAGATCATAAAGCTCAAAAAAGAGACAAACACCGCTATACTCGCCCACAGCTATCAGGCACGTGAGATAGTAGAAATAGCCGACTTTACAGGTGACAGCTACAAACTCAGCGTAGATGCCACAAAGACAGATGCTGATAATATCCTCTTCTGCGGAGTTCACTTCATGGCTGAGACTGCCAAGATGCTCTCCCCTCAGAAGCGTGTGTTCCTTGCCAATAAAAATGCAGGATGTCCTATGGCTGAGCAGATGGACAGAGAACTCATCTCACAGATAAAGGCTCAGGACCCTGACCGCACAGTTGTTGCTTACATCAACACCACCGCTTCACTGAAAACTGTATGTGATGTGTGTGTTACTTCATCAAGCGCTCTCAGGATAGTCAAGGCTCTCGACAGCGACAAGCTTCTCTTCATCCCTGACTGCAATCTTGGTTCATGGGTACAGAAGCAGTGCCCCGAAAAGGATATAAAACTCCTTCACGGCGGATGTCCTACTCATGCGGCTATAACTGCAAAGGAAGTAAAAAAGGCAAAGGAAGAACATCCCGACGCTCTCTTCCTTGTACATCCCGAATGTGTGCCTGCTGTAGTTGAACTTGCCGACTATGTGGGCTCTACAAGCGGTATCATGGATTACGCTAAGAAGTCCGACCACAAGGAATTCATCATCGGTACAGAAACTTCTATCTCAGAGCATTTGCAGTATGAGTGCCCTGATAAGAAATTCTGGTCCGTTACAAAGGATATCGTGTGCAGAAATATGAAGCTGACCACTCTCCCCGATGTTTACAATTCACTTCTCGGCATGGATAACGGTGAGGCATTTGAGATACTTATGGACGATCAGCTTATTGCAGATGCAAGAAAGTGCATAGATGAAATGATAAGGCTGGGCGGCTGATATGATCGGAATAGTTGAAAAACTCTATCGTGGGGAATTCCTCTCCGACGACGAACTCCGTGCCCTTATCGAGACCGATGACAAGGATGCGGCTGAACTTCTCAGGCAGAGAGCTGATGAGGTGCGTCAGAAGCACTACGGCAAAAAGGTGTTTCTCCGTGGACTTATCGAAGTCTCATCCTACTGCAAGAACGACTGCCGCTACTGCGGTATACGCCGCAGCAACAAGGAGGCCGAGCGCTACCGCCTCAGCCGTGAGGAGATCATGTCATGCTGTGAAAACGGCTATGAACTTGGATTCCGCACATTTGTCATGCAGGGCGGCGAGGACAGTTTCTTCACCGACGATTTTCTCTGCTCTGTGGTATCGGAGATACGTGAGAAATACCCTGACTGCGCCATTACTCTTTCCCTCGGCGAGCGCTCATACGAAAGCTACAAGCGCCTGAAAGAAGCAGGTGCTGACCGCTATCTGCTCCGACACGAAGCCGCAGACCCGAAGCTTTACGAGAAGCTTCATCCTGCCGAGATGAGCCTCCGGAACCGCAAGGACTGCCTTTTCCATTTAAAGGAACTTGGCTATCAGGTGGGTTCGGGATTTATGGTAGGTGCTCCGTATCAGACCACAGACAGCCTGCTGTATGATATAAGATTTTTGCAGTCACTCCAGCCGCAGATGATAGGCATAGGCCCTTTTGTGCCCCATCATAACACCGAGTTTGCCGATACCGAAGGCGGCACATTACAGCTTACACTGAGACTGCTGGGCATACTCCGTCTTCTTTTCCCGAAGGTGCTTCTCCCTGCAACGACTGCACTGGGAACTATCGCTCCGAATGGCAGAGAACTGGGACTTATGACAGGCTGCAATGTAGTCATGCCCAATCTTTCCCCTGTCAAGGTGAGGAAGAAGTATGACCTCTACGATAATAAGATATGCACAGGCGAGGAAGCTGCGGAATGCCGTGGATGTCTGGAAAGACGCATTACCTCCGCAGGCTATGAGATAGTTTCCGAGCGTGGCGACTGCTGCCGCTGAGCGAGTGACTCCCTGTAGTACAGGGAGATGTCCGAAGGACAGAGGGTACGTGCGACCGTTGGGAGGCGGCGCAATCACGATTCGGCGCAAGCGCCTTACTCTGTACGTTAATGATAATCTGCTTTCGCTCGCCGGCACTAAATTGTTCTTGCAGGGGCGGATATTATCCGCCCGAGATATTCACAAAAATAAGGAGAAATAAATGAGAGTACGTTTTCATCTTCCCGATTTTTCGGGCAATTATAAACTTAATCTGCTCTTTGCGGAAATGCTGAAGCACAAGCCCGAATTTTTCCGTGAGGGTGTTGAGATAGCTTCATTCTACGGCGTTTTTCCTCCATCCATATGGAACGGCGGAAGAACTCAGGGAGGCGTTGTTGACAAGAATTTCGTGAAAAGCGTCATCAAGGCTTTCAACGACAGAGGCATACCGCTCCGCTTTACATTTACAAATCCCGCACTTGAAAAGAAGCACCTCAGCGATAACTTCTGCAATATGGTCATGGCCATGGCAAATAACGGCATGAACGAATGTATCGTTATGTCACCGATACTGGAGGACTATATCCGCCACAACTATCCGAAGTACAAGCTGACAAGCTCGACCTGCAAGCGTATAACTGACCCGAAGAAGCTTGAAGAAGAACTGGGCAAGGATTACAGCATCGTTGTTGTTGACTATGATTTCAACAATAATTTCGAGGTGCTGGAAAAGCTTCCGAGAAAGCAGGACTGCGAGCTTCTGGTAAATGCCTGCTGTGAGCCGGGATGTCCGAGAAGATCGGCACATTACCACTCAATAGGCGTTCAGCAGATAGCCTACAACGAGCACATAAAGAAGTACCCGAATGCTCCTTTCAATGTGGAGAAATACGACCCCGAACATTTCCGTGACTGTCCTTTCTCTCAGCGTGGTATTTTCGAGATACGCAGTCTGAGGACTCATATCTCTCCCGATGATATCTGGGAAAAGTACGTGCCTATGGGATTCGAGCAGTTCAAGATAGAGGGAAGAACAGCAAGCCCTATAAATGTGCTGGAAACTTATATGTACTACATGGCTAAGCCGGAATGCCGTGACGAGGCAAGATTCACACTCCTCAAAACAATGGAGAATTCGGGAGCGATGATATTCAAATAAGCCGCTGAATGAACAATACAGGATCAATGAATAATGAACAGAGAAAATGAAGAATAACCGTTGGATCTCCACAAGATCATTCTCAATTCTCCATTCTCAATTCTCAATTCATCCCACGCTTTTATCAGATAAGGAGAAAGAAATGAAAGTACGTTTCCATCTGCCCGATTTTGCAGACAATTTTAAATTCAATCTCATGTTTCTCACTATGCTGGAAAACAGCCCCGAGCTTTTCCGTGAAGGTGTAGAGGTGGCTTCAGTTTACGGCGTGTTCCCTCCATCCATATGGAACGGCGGCCGCCTGAAATTCGGTCTGTGTACCAAGGATTACATCAAGGGCGTTATCAAGGCTTTCAACAGCAGAGGCATCCCCCTCCGCTTTACATTCACAAATCCCATGCTGGAGAAAAAACATCTCAGCGATGAATTCTGCAACATGGTAATGCATCTTGCTGATAACGGCATGAATGAGTGTATCGTTATGTCGCCCCTCCTTGAGGACTACATCCGCAAGAATTACCCGAACTACAAGCTGACAAGCTCTACCTGCAAGCGTATCACAGACCCCGAAAAGGTCTGTCAGGAGGTGGAAAAGGATTATCATATCGTCGTAATAGACTATGACCTTAACCACGATTTCGAGACCCTTGAAAAAATACCTGACAAAAGCAAGTGCGAGATACTGGTGAATGCCTGCTGTAATCCCGACTGCGCTCACCGTTCACACCATTATGAGATAATCGGACTTGAACAGATAGCGTATGCAAATCATGTCCGCAAGTATCCTAATGCGCCTTTCGACCAGGAGAAATTCAACAGCGAACATACCGATGCAGCATATGAATTCAACTGCGACTGCATGAGACGTTCCCTTTTCAAGGTGAAGGACCTCAGCTGTCATATAACTCCCGATGAGATATGGGAGAAATATGTGCCCATGGGATTCAATCAGTTCAAGATAGAGGGACGTACCTCCGATATCTTCAATCTGGCCGAGCATTATCTCTATTATATGGCAAAGCCCGAATGTCTCGACGAAGCACGTCTTATCTTCTACAGAAACCTGTGGAAAAACAATGTTATCTCCGTAAATAATGTCTGATACCGCAGGAAAGGAGAAAGCAATGAAAGCACGATTCCATCTTCCCGGATTCACTCAGCATTTCATGTTCAATATCACCTTTGCGGAAATGCTGAAGCATTGTCCCGGATTCTTCCGTGAGGGCGTGGAGATAGCCTCGGTATACGGAACATTTCCCCCTGCAATGTGGAACGGCGGACGTTTTCAGTTCGGACGCTGTGATGAGGGATTCATAAAACAGGTCATAAAGATGTTCAACGACAGGAATATCCCCCTTCGTTTCACGTTTACAAATCCTGTGCTGGAGGAAAAACACCTCCATGATGAATACTGCAACATGATAATGCGCCTTGCCGACAACGGCTTCAACGAGGTCATAGTGGCTTCACCGCTTCTGGAGGAATATATCAGGAAGACCTATCCCGATTATAAGATAACAAGTTCCACCTGCAAGCGCATAACCAATGCAGACAGGCTGTATTCCGAGGTGGAAAAGGATTATCATATAGTGGTCATTGACTATGACCTGAACCACGATTTCGATACCCTTGCCAATATCCCCGATAAGAAAAAGTGTGAGATACTGGTAAATGCCTGCTGTGAGGCAAAATGTCCCTACCGCTCGGCGCACTATAACGCCATAGGAAAAGAGCAGATAGCCTATGCACAGCATATGGCGAAAACTCCCGATAAGCCTTATACCATGCTTCCCGGGAATAATTACCGCAAGGGAAGCGATAAGTGCGATTATATGGACAGGAGCATTTTCGAGATACAGGAGCTGCCAAACTTCATATCAGCCGGTGATATCTGGGAGAAGTACATCCCAATGGACTTTGAGCAGTTCAAGATAGAGGGACGCACCTTTAACATAATTGCCCTTATGGAGCATTATATGTACTACATGATAAAGCCCGAAAAGCGTGACGAAGCCCGTTATATCTTCATGCAGCAGCTGGCTATGAATAAGGTTATAAAGTTCTGAGCAGGGCAGTCATGCCGTATAAACAAATAAGAATACCGGACGATAAGCGGTGATTCTTCATTATATAAAGGAGTAAGGATAAATGTATTTATACAATTCACTTTCACACAAAAAAGAAGAATTCATTCCCCATGAGGAAGGCAAGGTAAGTATGTATACCTGCGGCCCTACTGTGTACCACTACGCACACATAGGCAACCTGAGAAGCTACATCATGGAGGATATTCTCGAAAAGTACCTGCGCTATACAGGCTATGACGTAAAGCGTGTAATGAATATTACAGACGTAGGACATCTCACCAGCGATGGTGATACAGGCGACGACAAAATGCTCAAGGGCGCAAAGCGTGAGCACAAGACCGTCATGGAGATAGCAAAGTTCTACACTGACGCTTTCTTCGATGACTGCAAGAAGCTGAACATCAAAACTCCTGATGTGGTAGTTCCTGCAACTACTTATATCGACGAATTCATCCGTGTTATCAGCTCTCTCATGGAAAAGGGCTACGCTTACGAGGCAGGCGGAAACATCTACTTCGATACCTCAAAGCTTGACAAGTACTACGTGTTCAACGACTTCAACGAGGAAGACCTTGCTGTAGGTGTGCGTGACGGCGTTGAGGCTGACGAAAACAAGCGCAACAAGGCCGATTTCGTGCTCTGGTTCACCAAGTCAAAGTTTGACGATCAGGAACTGAAGTGGGATTCTCCATGGGGAATCGGCTACCCCGGCTGGCATATCGAGTGCTCATGCATCAGTATGAAGAATCTGGGCGAATACCTTGATATCCACTGCGGAGGCATCGACAACGCATTCCCTCACCACACCAACGAGATAGCACAGTCAGAGGCTTATCTGGGACATAAGTGGTGCAACTACTGGTTCCACATCCTCCACCTCAATACCAATGACGGCAAAATGAGCAAATCAAAGGGTGAATTCCTGACAGTTTCGCTCCTTGAAGAAAAGGGCTACAAGCCTGTTATCTACCGTTTCTTCTGCTTGCAGTCACACTACAGAAAGTCACTGGTATTCTCATGGGATAACCTTGACAACGCTAAGGCTGCTTACGGAAAGCTCATCGAAAAGATCGCACCTCTTACACAGGAGAGCGGCGGAGATATCGACAAGGCTGAGTATGAGCGCCTTGACAAGGCATTCAGAGAGGCTCTCGACAGCGATGTGAACACAGCTATGGCGATCACCGTGCTTTACGATGTGCTGAAGTCAAAGGCAAATGCCGCAACAAAGCTTGCACTGATAAACGATTTCGACAAGGTGCTGGGACTTGACCTTGTGGCAAACGCAAAGCTTTTCCTTGAGGAATCCGCAAACGCTTCAGCTGATATACCTGCTGAAGTAATGGAACTTGTTGAACAGCGCAAGGAAGCAAGAAAGGCTAAGGACTTCGCACTTGCTGATGAACTCCGTGATAAGATAGCTTCACTGGGCTATGAGGTCAAGGAGACCCGTCAGGGAACTGAGATATCTAAAATTCAGTAAGAATAATTCACAGGGGGGACCTACGAATGGTCGCCCCTGAAATATATAATAGGAGAAATGCCCCATGGCAAGAATATACCCCCTTTTCAGCTCCAGCAAGGGCAATTCCACATTCATCGGAACTGAAAAAGGCGGAATACTCATAGACTGCGGCGTCAGCTTCAAAAGGCTGTCTGCCGCTCTTGAGATCAATAATATACCGCTTTCTGCGGTGCAGGCGGTGTTCATCACCCATGAACATTCCGACCACGTGGCGGGGCTGAAAATGCTCACCAAGAAAACAGGTATGCCCGTGTACGGACAGAAACGAACTCTGCAACGGCTCTGCGACAGCGATAAGATATCGCCGGATTCACCTGTGATAGATATGACCGGCATCGCTATAAACTGCGCAGGCTCGGAGGTGCGGTGCTTCAATACGCCTCATGATACCATTCAGAGCTGCGGATACCGCATACACACCGATGACGACAAGCTGTGCGCTGTCTGCACCGACCTGGGTCATATTACTCCCGAAGTGGACGAAGCCCTTACAGGCTGCCGTCTGGTGCTTCTGGAGGCAAACTACGACGACTATATGCTGCGTACAGGTCCCTATCCGCTGTATCTGAAAGAGAGGATACTCTCCGTCAACGGCCATCTTTCCAACGACGACAGCGGCATACAGGCGGCTAAGCTGGTGGAGCGAGGTACTACCCATATCATACTCGGACATCTCAGTCAGGACAACAATCGTCCTGATATCGCATATAATACCGTTCAGAAGGCGCTTTCGGGATTCGTCAGCGGCAGAGACTATCTGCTGGGAGTTGCGCCTGTTGAAACTCAGGGAGGAGCTGTGATTTTCTGATGACCATTCAACTCATTGTCATAGGCAAGCTTAAAGAGGATTACCTCAGAAACGCCTGCGCTGAATACATAAAAAGGCTGGGAAGATACTGCA
Organism: Ruminococcus flavefaciens FD-1; assembly: GCA_000174895.1. Lineage (GTDB taxonomy): Bacteria > Bacillota > Clostridia > Oscillospirales > Ruminococcaceae > Ruminococcus > Ruminococcus flavefaciens_A. The sequence continues at coordinate 9,268 of ACOK01000110.1, read as the reverse complement.
CTTTCGAGCTCCACGAACTGGACGAATGCAGACTCAGCGATAATCCGTCCGACAAAGAGATAACTGCTGCACTTGCAAAGGAGGCCGAACAGATAAAGCGCTATGCAAAGGGAATGATAGTTCCAATGTGCATCGAGGGCAGACAGCTCACAAGTCCCGAATTATCGGAGAAAATAACCGAGGCAGGCGTAAACGGACAGAGCACCGTCACATTTATAATCGGCAGTTCATTCGGCCTCGCCCCCGAAATAAAAGCTATGGGAGACCTTAAACTTTCCATGTCCAAAATGACCTTCCCCCACCAGCTTGCAAGAGTTATGCTCCTTGAACAGATATACCGTGCCTTCCAGATATCCACCGGCGGTAAGTACCATAAATAATAACTGCCCTGCTAACCGTGGTACTCTTACAGCAACTTTATGCGTGTCTATTGAGGGAAACCCTTTTGAAAAAGGGTACGGGGGAAGAACCTTTCCTCAGAAAGGTTTTCCCCCGATAAATACATATAAAACTGCTATATGAGTACCACGGTTACAGTTGCTTTATTTTTGCAACTTTAGCAGGGCAGTTTATTTATGCTCAGAGTGTGCTTTCGGAGATGACTTCTACTTCGACGAGAACGCCCTTGGGGAGTGTCTTTACGGCGACACAGCTTCTTGCAGGAAGGGATGTGAAGTATCTGCCGTATATCTCATTGAAAGCGGCAAAGTCGTTCATATCCGCAAGGAAGCAGGTAGTCTTTACGGCTTTCTCGAAAGATGAGCCTGCTGTTTCGAGGACAGCGCCCAGATTTTTCATTACCTGTTCGGTCTGTTCTTCGATAGTCTTAGCTTCTACGGTGTTTGTTGTGGGGTCGATAGCTATCTGTCCGCTGGTATATACCATGCCGTTTGAGACGATAGCCTGTGAGTAAGGGCCTACAGCTGCGGGAGCTTTTTCTGTGTGTATTTTTATCATGATGATCTCTCCTTTTATATATCCAAGATTGCAAGTATGTCATGTTTATAAGAACAGGCAATGTTGCAACCTTCCTTTGGGTTTGGATTTTATGCGATTATACCGTTGGCGATGGACTGCATAAGTCCGCCGTTTTCGATTATCTTCTGAACGAATTCCGGGAATGGTTCGGTCTTGTATTCCTTGCCTGTTGTCAGGTTGCGTATGATACCGCTGTCCAGGTCAGCTTCAACTTTGTCGCCTTCGCTTATGCCGTCAACAGCTTCGGGACATTCCACGATGGCGAGGCCGATATTTATTGAATTGCGGTAGAAGATACGTGCAAAGCTTTTGGCGATCACGAGAGAAACTCCGCTTGCCTTTATTGCAATGGGAGCGTGTTCACGGGAAGAGCCGCAGCCGAAATTCTGGCCTGCTGTGATGATATCGCCCTGCTGTACACGGCTCACGAAAGTCTTGTCAAGATCCTCCATGCAGTGTGAAGCCAGTTCCTTGTGGTCGCTGGTATTGAGATATCTTGCAGGGATGATAACGTCCGTATCAACGTTGTCGCCGTACTTTATAACATTTCCTGTATATTTCATAAGTTCATGACCTCCCATGGACTTGTTATTTTTCCTGTAATTGCGCTTGCTGCGGCAGTAGCAGGACTTGCGAGGTAGACCTCAGAGCCCACGTGTCCCATACGTCCCACGAAGTTGCGGTTGGTGGTGGTAACGGCACGTTCGCCCTCAGCGAGAATGCCCATATATCCGCCCAGACAGGGACCGCAGGTAGGAGTTGATACAACAGCACCGCACTCGATGAATGTCCTGAGCAGCCCCATTTCCATAGCATCAAGGTATATCTGCTGTGTGGCAGGGATAATGATAACACGCACATTCTCGGCGCATTTGTGTCCACGCATGATATCAGCGGCAGCCACAAGGTCTTCAAGGCGGCCGTTCGTGCATGAGCCGATAACTACCTGGTCTATCTTTATATCGCCTATCTCATCGAATGTCTTTGCGTTTTCAGGGAGATGAGGGAAAGCCACAGTAGGCTCGATATTGTCAAGGTCGATGGTTATGACCTCGTCGTATACGGCATCATCGTCAGCTTTGAAGATAACAGGCTCAGCGCCGCCATGCTCTCTGATATAGTCAAGGGTGATGTCGTCCACTTCAAATATGCCGTTCTTAGCGCCTGCTTCGATAGCCATGTTTGCGATACACAGACGGTCAGCCATGTTCAGTGAAGCCAGCCCCTCGCCTGTGAACTCCATAGAGCGGTAGAGAGCGCCGTCAACGCCTATTTTTCCAATGATGTGGAGTATGACATCCTTGCCCGAAACATATTGTCTTAGGCAGCCTTTCAGCTCAAACTTTACAGCAGATGGCACCTTGAACCATGCCTTGCCTATTGCCATACCGCAGGCCATATCCGTTGAGCCCACACCTGTTGAGAACGCTCCCAGAGCGCCGTAGGTGCAGGTATGGGAGTCAGCACCTATAACAACATTGCCGGCTGTTACAAGGCCTTTCTCGGGGAGCAGAGCGTGTTCTATGCCCATTTTTCCAACATCATAGAAATGGGTTATCTCTTTCTCGCCGCAGAAATCACGGCACATCTTACACTGCTCCGCCGCTTTTATGTCCTTATTCGGAGCGAAGTGGTCCATGACCATAGTTACCTTATTTTTGTCAAACACGCTGTCTTTTCCCAGTTTTGCGAACTCTTTGATAGCCACAGGAGATGTGATATCGTTGCCGAGAACAAGGTCAAGGTCAGCGAGGATAAGCTGTCCTGCCTGCACCTTTTCAAGTCCTGCGTGAGCCGCAAGTATCTTCTGAGTCATTGTCATACCCATAGTTTTCACTTCCTTATATTAAACATTGCAAGGCTGCAAGTATAGGAAAACTTTGCAATGTTACTTTTTAATTCGTAATGCGTAATGCGTAATTCGTAATTATTGCGTCCCTGTCAGGACGGAACAGAATTTGCAGGATAGAATATTGTAGGGAACGGCGCCCTCGCCGTTCCACGATGAACCGATAAAAGTTGCCGTCTGCAAATTCTATTGTTATCAGAGGGCGGATGATATCCGCCCCTGCAATATCATAACGGAGATTATACGTTTATCTGAGGGCGCACACTGTGCGCCCCTACGCTCTGTTTTGTGGTAGTTTTTCGTAAGGCACGGGACGTCGAGGACGCCGTCCCCTACAAATTTTATTGCTATCTGAGGACCGCCAAAGGCAGCCCCTACAGGCTGATAACTGCTTTCTGTTCTCTGCTCTCTGTCATCACTGCAAGATCAGTTACTGCTCAGCACCTTGAAGCCTTCCTTTGCAAGAGCCTGCTTTATGGCTTCGATATGCTCATAGTTTCTCGTTTCGAGGACTATTCTCAGGTAGCAGCCGTTTACCGCTGAGCCTTCGTTTGCTCTTTCGTGGTGGATGGATGTGACGTTTCCGCCAAGTTCGGCTATAATGCGTGAAACGTCCATGAGCTGACCGGGCTTGTCGATAAGCTCTATCATCATTGAGTAGGAGCGTCCCGACATGAGAAGTCCACGCTTGATTACACGGGAAAGTATGGTAACGTCGATGTTTCCGCCTGACAGCAGACATACGGTCTTTTTGCCTTTTACGGGGACTTTGTTGAACATCGCTGCTGCTACGGGAACTGCTCCTGCGCCCTCGGTGACAAGTTTCTGCTGTTCCATAAGAGCAAGAATAGCCGCAGATATCTCGTCGTCCGTAACGGTAACTATCTCGTCCACGTACTCGGAAACATACTTGAAAGTGTTCTCTCCGGGAGCTTTTACAGCGATACCGTCAGCGATAGTGGATACGCTTTCGAGGCACTCTATCTGACCGTCCCTGACAGCGTTGTACATACTGGGAGCGCCTGCTGCCTGAACGCCGTAGACCTTGATTCTCGGGTCAAGGTTCTTGATAGCGAATGCAACTCCCGAAATGAGTCCGCCTCCGCCGATAGGAACGATAACAGCGTCCATGTCAGGTATCTGCTCAAGCAGCTCAAGACCGATGGTTCCCTGACCTGCAATGACGTTCTCGTCGTCAAAAGGATGGATGAAGGTGTAGCCCTTTTCGTCACGCAGACGGAGAGCCTCAGCATAAGCGTCATCGTAAACGCCCTTGACCAGATTCACCTCTGCGCCGTAGCTTTTGGTAGCCTCTACCTTTGAGATGGGAGCGCCGTCGGGGAGGCATATCAGCGACTTTATGCCGTTTTTAGCGGCAGCGAGAGCCACTCCCTGAGCGTGGTTGCCTGCTGAACAGGCGATAACTCCACGGGCTTTTTCCTCATCGGAAAGCTGAGACATACGGTAGTAAGCGCCTCTGACCTTGAACGAGCCTGTGATCTGTAGGTTCTCGGTCTTCAGATAGATATCCGCCTCGGGATTGATTTTGGGTGCGTGTATTACGTCGGTTTCCCTGATGACCTGCTTTAAGATGTACCTTGCGTGATAGACTTTATCAAGGGTAAGCATAAAAAAACCTCTTTTTCTGCTGATTATCTCAGCCGGATTTTATTATAAAGGACGGCAATTACCGACCTTTTTAATGCGTAATTGTTGTGTCCATGTCAGGACGGAACAGAATTTGCAGGATAGAATATTGTAGGGAACGGCGCCCTCGCCGTTCCACGATGAACTCTGTTTTGTGGTAGTTCTTGCGTAAGGCACGGGACGTCGAGGACGCCGTCCCCTACACTTATCAGGTGGATGATATCCGCCCCTGCAATATCATAACGGGGATTATACGTTTATCTGAGGGCGCACACTGTGCGCCCCTACGCTCTGTTTTGTGGTAGTTCTTGCGTAAGGCACGGGACGTCGAGGACGCCGTCCCCTACGCTTATCAGGCGGATGATATCCGTCCCTGCAATAACATAACGGGCGTTATACGTTTATCTGAGGGCGCACACTGTGCGCCCCTACAAACTAATAACTGCTTTCTGTTCTCTGAGCACTAAAAACTACTCGGAGAGAAGCTGTTCCACGAACTGTTTTGCTGTACGGGGAGAGCGGCCGTTGCCTGATGAAATGGCGAACTGCTCGGCTTTGAGAGCGATGTCCTTTTCGCTTATGTTTATGCCTTTGCTCTTTGCAAGCTCATAGGCTATGGCAACGTAGGAATTCTTGTCGGGGCGGCTGAAATTTACTCTCAGGCCGAAACGTGCCGACAGGGAAAGTGTCTCCTGCAAAGTGTCGTTGCGGTGGACATCGTCGCCTTCACGGTCGGAAAAAGTCTCCTTGATGAGGTGGCGGCGGTTGCTGGTGGCATAGATGACCATATTATCCGCATTTGCCGCAACAGAGCCTTCAAGGGTGGCTTTCAGTGCGCCGAAGCTGTCCTCGCCTGCGGTGAAGCTGAGATCATCGATGAAGATTATGAACTTCAGCGGATTGCCGCTTATCTCGTCCACTATCTCGGGAATGTACCGCAGCTGTTCCTTGGTTATCTCGATAAGGCGCAGTCCCATCGGCGAATACTCGTTAACGATGGCCTTGACCGTTGATGACTTTCCTGTGCCTGCGTCGCCGTAGAGAAGGGCATTCAGCGCAGGCTTGCCGTTTATGAGTGCAAGGGTGTTGTTTATGACTGAATTGCGCTGTATGTCGTAGCCGTAAAGCTCGGAAAGCTTCTGTGTATCGTGGGATTTTACAGGGACGATACTGCCGTCACGGAAGATGAACATATCGCTCTTTGCCCATTTGCCGTAGCCGTGCTTATCCACATCGCCAACGTATCTGTGGTACTTCTCAATGAAGTCGAGATCGCTTGTTTCCCATTTCGGAAGATAGCCGCTGTAGCCGATCTCATCAGCGATATCTTCGGGAGTCAGCTGAGAAAGTTCCTGCAATATAAGGAGTTCATTTTCAGCCGCTTCTGCAATAGCTTTGCTGATGCCGCTGTCCTGACTCTGACTGATGATATAGATGTTCTCATCCTCGGTCACAAGCTTCAGCAGATACTTGCTGAAGTTGACATTGCGCTCATACAGCTCATGTACGAATCTGCCGTAATGGTCGATTATCTGCGATGTATCACCGCTTTCAGCCGCATTCAGGAGTTCTCTCAGTTCGGATACAGCATTATCTGCAAGGATATTCCTGAAAACTGAAATGGAAGCCAGTGAAAGTCTGAGTTTCCGGAGTTTGCCGTTCATTTATAAAACCTCGATTATTTTTTCTGTCATTTCTGTGCAGGTAAGAGGAGTACCGTTTGCAGTACCCATAAGGTCGGCGGTGCGGTGACCTGCATCAAGCACCTTGTTGACCGCATTTTCAATAGCATCCGCCTCATCGGAGAGACCGAATGAGTAGCGGAGCATCATAGCGCCCGAGAGAATAGTAGCGATAGGGTTAGCCTTGTTCTGACCTGCGATATCGGGAGCGCTGCCGTGAATAGGCTCATACATACCTCTTGTGCCTGCGCCGAGAGATGCGGAAGCAAGCATACCGATGGAGCCTGTTATCTGCGATGCCTCGTCTGAGAGGATATCGCCGAACATATTTGAAGTAACGATAACATCGAACTGCTTCGGGTCACGTACCAGCTGCATAGCGGCATTATCTACAAACATATCGGAATACTCGACTTCTGGGTACTGCTCCGACAGTTCATGCATTGTCTTTCGCCACAGTCTTGAAGATTCCAGAACATTTGCCTTGTCTATACTGCAAACCTTCTTGTTTCGCTTCATTGCAGTCTCGAAAGCGACCTTGCCGATGCGCTCTATCTCAGTGACGCTGTAGGCTTCGGTGTCGTAAGCCTCCTGACCGTATTTTCCCTCACGGTAGCCACGGTCGCCGAAGTAGATGCCGCCTGTCAGCTCACGGACTATCATGATATCGAAGCCGTCGCCCACTATCTCATCTTTCAGCGGAGAAGCGCTTCTGAGAGCGGGATAAAGCTGTGCAGGGCGGAGATTGGTGAAAAGTCCCAGAGCCGAGCGGATACCGAGGAGAGCCTTTTCGGGGCGGTTGTTTCCCGGCTGGTCATCCCATTTCGGACCGCCCACAGCGCCGAGAAGCACACTGTCGGAAGCGAGACAGCCGTCGATGGTCTCCTGCGGGAGAGGGATGCCTGTTGCGTCAATGGCACAGCCTCCGATGAGATACGGTGTAAAGTTGAATTTATGTCCGAACTTTTCAGCTGTCTTTTCCAGTACCCTGACAGTGCTTTCCACTATCTCGGGACCTATTCCGTCGCCTTTGAGCAATGCGATGTTGAATTCCATATTTTCACGACCTTTTGTTTGTAGGGAACGCCGCCCCCGGCGTTCCATCGGGTTTATTTGCGGTATCGTGGAACGGCGGAGGTGCCGTTCCCTACACGCTTTTATCGGGCGGATGATATCCGCCCCTGCAATGTTCTGTCGGATATTATTTGTTTATCCGAGGACGCACACTGTGCGCCCCTACGATCCGTTTTGTGATAGTTTTTGCGTAAGGCACGGGACGTCGTGGACGCCGTCCCCTACTAATAACTGCCTTCTGCTTTCTGGCTTCTGTCAACTATTTCCTGTTGATGATAGCGCCCTTGTCTGCGGATGATACCTGCTGTGCATAGCGCTTCAGATAGCCTGTGATGTTCTCCTTGCGCTTGATAGGCATTGCCTTTTTGCGCTCTGCAAGCTCCTCGTCGGATACTTCAAGAGTGATGGAGTAATTCGGTATGTCGATGGAGATAATATCGCCGTCCTTGACATATGCGATAGTACCGCCGTTTACAGCTTCGGGGGATACGTGTCCGATAGCCGCACCACGGGTAGCGCCGCTGAAACGTCCGTCAGTGATTAGAGCAACAGTTGAGCCGAGACCTGCACCCTGTATAGCTGATGTAGGAGAGAGCATTTCTCTCATGCCGGGGCCGCCTGCAGGGCCTTCGTAACGGATAACAACAACGTCGCCTGCCTTGATACCGCCCTCATAGATGACCTTGATAGCTTCTTCCTCGCTGTCGAATACTCTTGCAGGGCCTTTGTGTACCAGCATTTCGGGAGCAACTGCGCTTCTCTTCACAACACATCTGTCGGGAGCAAGATTGCCCTTGAGTACGGCGATTCCGCCTGTTTCACTGTATGGGTTGTCGATAGGACGGATAGTCTCAGGGTCACGGTTGATGCAGCCCTTGATATTCTCGCCTACGGTCTTGCCTGTAACAGTCATGCAGTCGGTGTTGATAAGTCCCTTTTTGCTCAGCTCGTTGAGAACTGCATAAACTCCGCCTGCTTCGTTGAGGTCTTCCATGTAGGTGTGGCCTGCCGGTGCAAGATGGCAGAGGTTAGGAGTCTTGGCGCTTATCTCGTTAGCCATGTCAAGGTTGATATTTATGCCGCATTCGTTGGCGATAGCAGGGAGATGGAGCATACTGTTTGTGGAACATCCAAGAGCCATATCAGCTGTGAGAGCGTTCTGGAAAGCCTTCTCTGTCATGATATCGAGAGGGCGGATATTCTTTCTGTAGAGTTCCATAACCTGCATACCTGCCTGCTTTGCAAGCTTGATACGCTCGGAGTAAACAGCAGGGATAGTGCCGTTGCCTCTGAGACCCATACCCAGTACCTCAGTGAGGCAGTTCATGGAGTTAGCGGTATACATACCCGAACATGAACCGCAGGTAGGGCAGGTCTTGTTCTCGAATTCGTCAAGTTCAGCCTCGTCTATCTTGCCTGCTGTGTAAGCGCCTACAGCCTCGAACATGGATGAAAGAGAGGTCTTCTTACCCTTTACATGGCCTGCAAGCATAGGGCCGCCGCTTACGAATACAGTAGGAACATTGATACGTGCAGCCGCCATAAGCAGGCCGGGAACGTTCTTGTCGCAGTTAGGTATCATTACCAGTGCGTCGAAGTGATGAGCAAGAGCCATACACTCTGTAGAATCGGCAATAAGGTCACGGGTAACAAGGCTGTACTTCATGCCTGTGTGACCCATAGCGATACCGTCGCATACAGCGATAGCAGGGAAAACAACAGGAGTGCCGCCGCCCATAGCTACACCCAGCTTAACGGCTTCGACCAGCTTGTCGATGTTCATATGGCCGGGAACGATCTCATTGTAGGAAGAAACGATACCAACGAGGGGACGCTTCATTTCCTCTTTAGTCATGCCCAGTGCATTGAAAAGTGAACGCTGAGGGGCTTTATCCGCACCCTCGCAGAAAAAATTATCGCTCATAATGTAAATACCTCTTTATTAATTCGTAATTCGTAATGCGTAATTCGTAATTATTGTGTTCGCATTCGCTCACGGATATGAATAATATTTCATAAATTGGTGGGGCTGTCGAGG
>ACOK01000111.1 GCA_000174895.1 Ruminococcus flavefaciens FD-1 | reverse complement strand
CGGTGGGATTACTTATTGTGTTAACTGCGGCACGGAAGGGGTCAGTCCCCCCACACCTAGTAATCATCGTTTACAGCGTGGACTACCAGGGTATCTAATCCTGTTTGCTCCCCACGCTTTCGAGCCTCAGCGTCAGTAAAAGCCCAGTAAGCCGCCTTCGCCACCGGTGTTCCTCCTGATATCTACGCATTTCACCGCTACACCAGGAATTCCGCTTACCTCTACTTCACTCAAGAACTACAGTTTCAAATGCAGCCCATGGGTTGAGCCCATGTATTTCACATCTGACTTGCAATCCCGCCTACGCTCCCTTTACACCCAGTAATTCCGGACAACGCTCGCTCCCTACGTATTACCGCGGCTGCTGGCACGTAGTTAGCCGGAGCTTCCTCCTAAAGTACCGTCATTATCGTCCTTTAAGACAGGAGTTTACAATCCGAAAACCTTCTTCCTCCACGCGGCATCGCTGCATCAGGGTTTCCCCCATTGTGCAATATTCCCCACTGCTGCCTCCCGTAGGAGTCTGGGCCGTGTCTCAGTCCCAATGTGGCCGTTCAACCTCTCAGTCCGGCTACTGATCGTCGACTTGGTGAGCCGTTACCTCACCAACTATCTAATCAGACGCGAGCCCATCTTTGAGTGATAAATCTTTGATAATTAAAGGATGCCCTTCAATTATGTCATGAGGTATTACCATCCGTTTCCAGAAGCTATCCCTCTCTCAAAGGCAGGTTGCTCACGTGTTACTCACCCGTCCGCCACTAAGATAATCCAAGTAAACTCAAATTATCTCCGTTCGACTTGCATGTGTTAAGCGTGCCGCCAGCGTTCGTCCTGAGCCAGGATCAAACTCTTTATTATAGTTGTATAATTAAATCCGTAGATCTAAATATCTAATCCTGTTCAATAACGCTTGCGTTATTACTGCGTTTTAAAGTCTTTACTTGACCTTCCGAATCTCTCATCGGAATCTCAAGGGTCGTTATACTTTCTTTGCATTGTTTAATTTTCAAGATGCTGTTGCTCACTTTTGCTGATGAGCTTTTTTATTATACCACAGATCCTTTATTTTGTCAACCCCTTTTCAGAAGTTTTTTCAAAATTTTCTTTTCTGTGGCCCATCTCTACGAGACAGCTTTAATATTATATCACTTCCAAAGTCTTTTGTCAAGCTTTTTCTTTAAGTTTTTTCAAAAAACTTTTTCAAGTGGTCGCCGCTCTTTAAAGCAGCTTTAATATTATATCACTTTCACTCGTTCTTGTCAAGTGCTTTTTCAAAATTTCTTTTGAAAAGTTTTTCGTGATCTTACTGCCTTCCCACCAAGCCATTCCGTGCTGCGCCAGCAGGCTTACCGGTTCTGCTCTCGTCCGACAGCTTTATTATTATAGCACCTTTTTCCGCCTTTGTCAACTAAAAGAATCCTTGTTATATTCGTGGGTTTTTATACATTATGTCATAATATGATGTTTCATATATCATTTAGCTGCAAGCATGAAAAATCTGACCGCAAAAACAGCTCCCACAACCGCAAGTCCGCCAAAAAGCCTGATGTTTCTGTCTATCTGCCCGGCGTAGTCGAATATCTCCGGTGACTTTCTGCTGTAGATTATAGTATGCTCCGAACCCTTTGAAAACGGCTGAACATAGCCTGTTCTGTCCTTAGCCTCGATCACTTTGCCTTTGACTTCATAGCGCAGGGTATGTATATATCCGCTGACTGTGCGCATACCGCCACGGCCTTTTCGGGTGTCCTCGCTGACTGCTATGACCTCCGCCTCAGTCTGCACACCGTTCTTTTTCAGCATGATATTCCTTAAAAGAAATACCATTGCACCTATCATTATTATAAGTCCAACCAGTGCTATCAATATATATTTCACTTTATCACCTCTTGGCTTATCATATCATTTTTACGTTATTTTGTCAAACAAAAAAGGAGCTATTACGCTCCTTTTATAAATCAATAATTATATAACACCTGTTTTATGCGCTATCGCAACTCTAATTATTATTAACAATGAAGCTAATAATATATCTATTAATAGTGCGATTATCCATATTTCAAACGCTTTTTTGAATCTATTATTCACCACATAGATAATTACAAACGCTATCATTAGTAACGGATTAATACAAGCTGCGACATACATCCATACTTGAGGATCATTTATTTCTTTATTATTCTCGTTCATTTTTTCACCTCCTTATTTCGGTCTACTGTTAGTATACCATAGTATTTTATAATTGTCAAGTGTTAGTATACAATAGTATTGTAAGCTTTTACCAAAGAGGTGTTATGTTTGTTTTATGAGAGAGTAAAAGAATTAAGAAATTCTCTTGGAATCAATCAAGTGGAGTTCAGCAAAAAAATTGGTGTCACGAAGCAATGTGTGAGCAATTGGGAAAACGGCTACATTCAGCCGTCTATCGATATGCTGATAAAAATAGCAAAAACTTTTTCTGTAAGTACAGATTATTTGCTTGGTATCAACGATAATCCTAATCTCAATGTTGAGGGTCTGACAAACGAGCAGATACTTCATATACGTAACATAATTGACGATATACGCAAATGAAAACGGACAGCATTGAGCTGTCCGCTTTTTATGTAATAATACCTTTAATTCTCCATCAGCTTGACCATAACGGCCTTCTGAGCGTGGAGACGGTTCTCAGCTTCCTCGAAGATCTCGTTTGCGTGAGCCTCGAATACCTTCTCGGTTATCTCCTCCTCACGGTGTGCAGGGAGACAGTGCAGAACCATTGCGTCGCTGTTTGCCTCAGCCATAAGATCATCGTTTATCTGGTAGCCTGCGAAAGCCTTCTTACGCTTTTCAGCTTCGCCTTCCTGACCCATGGATGCCCATACGTCAGTGATAAGAACGTCTGCGCCCTTTGCGGCTTCCTTAGGAGAATTTGTCATCATGAACTTGTCGCCGTATTCCTTAGCGAAATCCAGTATCTCCTTTGGAGGCTGATAGTCGTCCGGGCAGGCTACTGCTACGCTCATGCCGACCTTGAGGCAGCCAACGATGAGAGAGTTTGCCATGTTGTTTCCGTCGCCGATGAAGCACATCTTCAGTCCGTCGAATGTGCCCTTGAATTCACGGATAGTCATAAGGTCTGCCAGTACCTGACAAGGGTGACAGAAGTCTGTAAGTCCGTTGATTATCGGGATAGAGCCGTATTCAGCAAGGTCTTCAACTTCCTTCTGCTCGAATGTACGGATCATGATACCATCGAGGTAACGTGAAAGTACACGGGCTGTATCCTGTACAGGCTCACCACGGCCGATCTGGAGATCGTTGGATGAGAGGAAGAGCGGATATCCGCCAAGCTGATACATACCTGTCTCAAAGGATACACGGGTACGTGTGGAAGCCTTCTGGAATATCATACCGAGAGTCTTGCCCTTGAGGCGGGGATGCGGTATGTTGTGCTTCAGCTCATACTTGAGCTGATCTGCGAGGTTGAGTATATCGATTATCTCTTCTGTGCTCAGATCGAGCATTTTAAGTAAATGTTTCATATTATTTATCCTTTCAAAGTTCTTTAGTCATCAAAATCCTGATGCTGTCATTACTGCTTGTTCATTTCACCGAATGTCCTGTCAATTGCCACTGCAAACAGCGGGATATAGTCATCGAAGAATTTGTTCTCAATATCGATATCGTACTGGAGTTCGCCTGTCACGCTTACCTTAGTGCTGATATGTCCGATTTTTTTGTCGGAAAAGATGATATCGAATTCTCTCCTGTCCTTGCTGACGAGATTATAGCACATAGACTTGCTTTTAGCCACAAGAGTAGGATCGAGGAAGAGCGATTTGCATTCGATGGTAAGGAAAGTTACATCATTGAGGATTATAGCAAATGCAGGCTTCTTCTCGTCGCCCATCTGTGCAAGGGTATAGAGGTTATACTTACTTGTATCCAGCAGGTTCCATTTCTGACCGAAGGTCTTCTTCTTGACATTATAAAGAGTCTTATTGCTGCTCTTTTCGTGTACGGTATAGCCGTTATTCTTTGATAATACAGTAAGCTCCATCAATTATTCCTCCAGTATATCTATAAGAATATCAAGCCCCTCATCAATTTCGCTGTCTGATATAGTAAGCGGAGGGAGAAGTCTTACCTTTTCCTTTGCTGTCAGCACCAGCAGCCCCTTATCAAGTGCTGCCTTTGCAACATCTCCTGCTTTCTTTGATTTAAGCGTAATTCCTATCATAAGTCCGAGACCGCTTACAGCAGCTACCTCGCTGCATTTGCTGAGTCTCTCCTTGAAGTGTTCAGCCTTCCTGCCGACTTCGTCGAGGAATCCGTCGCTTGTTATCCTGTCGAGAACTGCCAGACCGCCTGCACAGGCTATAGGGTTTCCGCCGAAAGTGGAACCGTGTGTACCGGGAGTGAGAACGTTCTCACACTTCTCACCGAAGAGGCAGGCACCCATAGGAACACCGCCTGCGATTCCCTTTGCGAGAGTGGTGATATCAGCCTTTTTACCGAAGTGGTCGCCTGCCAGGAATTTACCTGTACGGCCCACACCTGTCTGGACCTCATCTGCGATAACGAGAACATCCTTCTCTGTGCAGAGGCTGTAAACAGCGTCAACAAATTCTTTATCGAGAGCATTGACACCGCCTTCGCCCTGAACGTACTCCAGCATAACAGCGCATACAGTGTCGTCCAGCTTAGCCTTCAGGTCGTCGATATCATTGGCAGTTACATTTACGAATCCTTCAAGGAAGGGGAAGAAGTAGTTATGGAACACATCCTGACCTGTAGCCGAGAGGGTAGCTATGGTCCTTCCGTGGAAGGAATTCACGAGAGTTATGATGTTATGGCGGCCCTTGCCGTACTTATCGAAGCTGTACTTTCTTGCCGCCTTGATAGCGCATTCATTGGCCTCAGCGCCGCTGTTGCAGAAGAATATCTTTTTATAGCCCGAGACCTCGCACAGCTTTTCAGCGAATTCCGCCTGAACAGCGGTGTAGTAGTAATTGGAACTATGCTGAAGAGTTCTTACCTGTGCGCATACTGCGTCGGCCCATTTCTCGTCGCAGTAACCGAGGGAATTAGTACCGATACCGCTGCCGAAATCGATATATTCCTTGCCGTTTTCGTCCTTGCAGTGCCTGCCTTCGCCATTCTGCATAACGAGCGGATAGCGTCCGTAGGACTGCATAATATGTTCATTGAATTTGTCTATAGTATTCATTTTTGTCCTCCTTGCTCAGGCAGACATAATATCCTGATCATACAATATCATTATATAATTATACCGCTTCAAGGGATATAAAATCAACCTTGCGACCTTTTTATTGAGTAAACTTTTTGTATATTAGTCAATACTTTTATTTTTTGTGCGTGTTCCGACACCTTTTTATGTAACTAACGGGAGGGCAGGGGCGCCTCACCTACAATATCTTTTTTAAATTGAAAATTATGGTGTCAGCATCAATTCTTATACGAACTGTGTACCGATGCCCTCGTTTGAGAGTATCTCGATGAGGATAGAGTGAGGAACTCTGCCGTCGATGATAACAGTCTTCTTTACTCCACGTCTTACAGCCTCAACGCAGCAGTCTATCTTAGGTATCATGCCGCCTGAGATAATGCCCTGTCTCTTGAGGAAAGGCACTTCGCTGACGTTGACTTCGGGGATCAGAGTTGACGGATCGTCCTTGTCTCTGAGAAGACCTGCGATATCAGTCATGAGGATGAGGTTCTCAGCGCCCAGTTCAGCGGCGATTCTTGCAGCAGCTGTATCAGCGTTGATGTTGTAGGTGTTGCCGTTCTCATCCGTTGCAACTGTAGCGATAACAGGGACATTGCCGTTATTCAGAGCGTCGATGATAGGCTTTGTGTTGACCTTTGTTATCTCGCCTACCCAGCCCAGATCCTGACCGTCATCGGTAGTCTTTTTCTCAGCCATGAGCATTTCGCCGTCGATACCGCAAAGACCTACAGCGCTTCCCTTGTGCTGAGCGAGAAGCTGGACAAGTTCCTTGTTTACCTTGCCTGCGAGAACCATCTTTACAACGTCAACAGTAGCGTCGTCGGTGTATCTCAGACCGTTGACGAATCTGCTTTCGATGTTCAGCTTTTTCAGCATATCGCTTATCTCAGGGCCGCCGCCGTGAACGAGGACTACCTTTACTCCTACCAGTGAAAGGAGAACGATATCCGTCATAACAGCGTCTTTCAGCTCCTTGTTTGTCATAGCGTTTCCGCCGTA
Source organism: Ruminococcus flavefaciens FD-1 (assembly GCA_000174895.1). Classification (GTDB taxonomy): domain Bacteria; phylum Bacillota; class Clostridia; order Oscillospirales; family Ruminococcaceae; genus Ruminococcus; species Ruminococcus flavefaciens_A. The sequence continues at coordinate 85,206 of ACOK01000111.1, read as the reverse complement.
CTTGATAACGAGTATCTTATTGTTGTACTTCTGTATGTAAGGCAGGGCGTCAATAAGCACCTGCGACTTATCATTATTTGAAATTCTTTCCATTATTTATCACTCCAGAAATCAATCTTTCGGCATTGCGCCTGTCAGTATCCCATAAACTTTCTGCGGCTCTTTCAGCCCGTAGAAACCGCAGGCATTTCCCTTTGCCGTAAAAGTTACACAGCCAATGCCATTTTTGCCGATATACTGCTTTATATCGCTTATATCGCCGAAGCTGTATGAAGCTATCCCGCTTTTCTGCGTCCCGACAAACACACGCTTATCGGTAATGCCGTATATCCAGTCCTCAGGTCTGAGGTACAGGAAAAGCAGTATCCCCAGCACTATCCAGAAAGGCACAGCCATGAGCGCCGGCTTTCCGAATATGGGTATGGCAGCTGCCGTTGCAAGGACTATCGGCAATGTCAGCGCTTTCAGTATTGCTCCGTACATAGACTTTACCGCAGGCTCAGGCGGTCTTGCTTTACTGTCGCCGCCGCTGACGGGACCTCCCGTCCACAGCAGTTTCTCTCCGCTGTCAAGCCTATCACGGAGTATATCGGCACTCATCAGCTTCTGTAATCGCCGTTTATCTTAACGTAATCGTAGGTAAGGTCACAGCCCCATGCAACAGCACTTCCGCCGCCGTCGCCAAGGCTGATGATAATTTCGATAACTTCTTCTTTAAGTATCTTTGCGGCTTCTTCCTCGGAAAATTCAACGAGACAGCCCTTGCGTCCCATTGCAATGCGTCCTCCCTCAGAAGCCATATCAACGTCAACTTTGTTTATATCAAAGTCTGCATCGGAATAGCCGATAGCGCAGTAGATACGTCCTGCATTAGCGTCCTGACCGAATATCATAGCCTTGAACAGACTTGAACAGATAACGGACTTTGCAACAGTCTCGGCAGTCTTGTCGGAGTCCGCACCTGTAACTGAACACTCGATAAGCTTTGTAGCGCCCTCACCGTCACGTGCCATCATTCTTGCAAGGTTCATCATAATGCAGTAGAGAGCATTCTCGAACTTGTCAAATTCGCCGTTTTCAGCGGTAACAGGCTTGTTCTCAGCTGTACCGGAAGCAAGTATGCATACCATATCGTTTGTGGATGTATCGCCGTCAACGCTTGCACGGTTGAGAGTTATCTTTACAACATCGCTGAGTGCACGCTGTAAAAGCTCTGCGGAAATATCAGCGTCAGTTGTGAGGAATGTGAGAGTTGTAGCCATATTCGGGTGTATCATACCGCTTCCCTTGAGCATACCGCCGAGAGTAACAGTCTTTCCGCCCAGTTCAAACTGTACGGCAATTTCCTTTTTCATTGTATCGGTAGTCATGATAGCTTCAACAGCACGGGGGTTTCCGTCATAGGTAAGACCGTCTGCAAGTTCCTTCATGCCGTTAGCGATAGGCTCGATAGGGAGCACCTGACCGATAACGCCTGTGGAAGCAACGATGAAATCCTCAGCTTTGAGGCCTGTTTCCTTTGCGGCAAGCTCAGTCATCATCTTAGCCTTTTCGTAGCCGTCGGGATTGCAGGTGTTTGCGTTTACAGAGTTAACGATAACAGCTCTTGCCTTGCCGTCAGCGATATGCTCCTTTGTTACGAGGATAGGAGCGCCCTTGACCTTGTTTGTGGTGTATACAGCAGCTGCGGTACATTCCTTGTCAGCCACTATCATAGCGAGGTCGTTTTTCTTCTTTGTAACAGATGCGCCTGCGTGGGCAAGTCCGCACTGTATTCCGTTAGCCTTGAATCCCTTGGCAGCACATACGCCGCCTTCAACAAATTCTATATTATCAAACTTTTTCAGTTTCATTTCAAATTCTCCTCGATAAGTAATTCAGTTCTCTTTCGAGTCCCTTATCTTTTTTGCGAAAGCTTCAAGAGTCTGTATGTAATCGAATTTTTCATACTCCGATTCCCAGACATGGTTTCTTGACAAAAGTGCCGATTTTTCCAGAAGAGGCTCTATATCATCATATCTTTTGCAGAGATATTTTTCCTTTGCATTGTAAAGAGTGAGCATGAGCTGACCTTCGTAGAGTTCACCGATAAAGGGGTCTTTATCGAGAAATTCTATAGCCTTGCCGATAGCCACAACCGAGCATATCTTCTGTCTCAGCATACGGCACACATCAGCAACTGTCAGCTGATCGACTTCTTTATTCATAATGGAATTGAACCATTCATCAAGAATATTCTGTGTATCAACATCAGGGATGAGATCGTACTCATATATATCCCTCAAAGTTTTTCCATCCATTTTTCATTCTCCTATGCCTTATACAAGACCTGTTGTTTCATCAATTCCCATCATTATGTTAAGACACTGTACAGCTGCGCCGCTTGCGCCCTTGCCTAAGTTGTCAAGACGTGAGCAGAGAAGTATCTGGTCGTCGTTTCCGAATACGAATACCTGCATCCTGTTCTGTCCGCTGAGTGTGTTTGAAGCGAGGAAGAATGCCTTCTGCTCGTCAGCTGACATAAGAGGCATTACCTCGATCATGTTTGCGCCTGCGTAGTGCTTAGCATACATTGCGTGAACTTCCTGTGCAGTTACCTTCTTGTCCAGCATACGTGTCTGTAATGGTACGCTTACTACCATTCCGCTGAAGTAGTCGCACACCATAGGGTTAAACATTGGTGTGTACTTCAGACCTGATACAGCCTGCATCTCGGGGAGGTGCTTGTGCTGCTGAGAGAGAGCATACTGACGGGGGCTGTTGAACTCGAAAGGCTTGTCATCGCTTTCATATACGGCGATAGCCTTCTTGCCTGCTCCGCTGTAGCCTGATGTAGCGTAGGCAAATACAGGGAAATCATCGGGGATAATACCGTTCTTCACGAGAGGATAAACTATTGAAGCGAAGCCGCTTGCATAGCATCCGGGAACAGCAACTCTGTTGGAAGTTCTTATCTTTTCTCTGTGCTCAGGTGAAAGCTCCGGGAAACCGTAAGCCCAGTCGGGATTTGTTCTGTGAGCTGTGGAAGCGTCGATGATACGCACATGGTCATTGTCCTTGTCTATGAAAGATACGGCTTCTCTTGAAGCATCATCAGGCAGACAGAGGAAAACATAATCGGAGCTGTTGATGAGTCTTGCTCTCTCAGCAGGGTCCTTACGCTTGTCCTCGCTTATACGGATAAGCTCGATATCGTTTCTGTCCTTGAAGCGCTCCAGAATTTTAAGACCTGTAGTGCCTTCCTGACCGTCTATGTAAACTTTAACTGACATATTAATGCCTCCATTATCAATTCATGTTAATGCGGATGATATCCGCCCCTGCAAATCGCTGTAGGCGGCGGGACGTCGAAGACGCCGTCCCCTACTGATTTCTGCTCACTGCTTTCTCTTGCTGACTTTGCGCTCATACTTCTCACGCTTGGGGTCGGTGAGATGGGATTCGTCCTCTTTCATGGAATGCCATACGCTGAGCGCAAGGGTAAGGACTACTATCCCTATCCCCCATATGATATGCACTTTAACGTGTGCAGCTATCCAGAGACCCATGACCAGCTCGCCCAGTATCCAGATAACGCCCATGAGTATGGTCAGACCTATTATAAATGTGACGTCCTTTTTGCTCATATATCCAGTGCCTTTTCTGCAAGGGCTATCTGCTTCTTCACAGCCTCCGGTGAAGGTCCGCCCTCGGATTTTCTCTCTCTTACGCAGGTATCAAGGCTGATAGCCTCATATACATCCTCGGTAAAGAGGTCGGTCATTGCCTGATAGTCTGCAATGGGGAGAGTTTCAAGTGTAAGGCCTTTCTCTATGCACTGTGCAACGAGAGTGCCTGTTATCTTGTATGCATCACGGAAAGGCATACCCTTCTTTACAAGGTAGTCAGCGCAGTCAGTAGCGTTGATGAATCCTCTTGCTGCGGCGTTTCTCATGTTATCCTTGAGTACACGCATAGTAGCAAGCATGGGAGTGAATGTCTTAACGCAGAGCTTGACGTTGTCAACAGCGTCGAAGATAGCCTCCTTGTCCTCCTGCATATCCTTGTTGTATGCAAGGGGGATGCCCTTCATCATAGTGAGGAGAGTAACGAGGTCGCCGTTTACTCTGCCTGTCTTGCCTCGGATAAGCTCGTTAACATCGGGGTTTTTCTTCTGCGGCATTATAGATGAGCCTGTAGCAAAGGCATCGTCCAGCTCAACGAATTTGAATTCCCATGAGCACCACATGATTATTTCCTCGGAAAATCTTGACAGATGTGTCATAAGGAGAGAAAGGGCACAGCATAACTCAACGCAGTAATCTCTGTCGGAAACACCGTCAAGGCTGTTGGGCATTGGTGCTGTGAATCCGAGGAGGTCTGAGGTCTGCTGACGGTTTGTCTTGTAGGTAGTACCTGCAAGAGCGCCGCTTCCGAGAGGGCAGTAGTTCATTCTCTTGTTCACGTCCTGAAGTCTCTCCATATCACGGAGAAGCATCCATACGTAAGCCATAAGGTGATGAGCAAGAGTAATGGGCTGCGCTCTCTGGAGGTGAGTATAGCCGGGCATTATAGTCTCGGTGTGCTCTTTCGCCATCTTGACGAGAGTTACCGCAAGTTCCTTTACGAGGGCGGATATCTCAGCTATCTCGTCACGGAGATAAAGGCGGAGGTCAACAGCTACCTGATCGTTTCTTGAACGTGAGGTGTGAAGTCTCTTTCCAACGTCGCCGAGACGCTTTGTCAGCTCAGCCTCAACGAACATATGGATATCCTCGGCGTTGGGGTCAAGTTCAAGCTTTCCCGAATCTATATCTGCGAGGATGCCTTTCAGTCCTTCAATGATAGTAAGGCTGTCCTCCTTTGTGATTATGCCGCAGTCTCCCAGCATAGTAGCGTGGGCGATACTGCCCTGTATATCGTGGCGGTACATACGTCCGTCAAAGGCAATGGAAGAATTGAACGCATTGACACCTGCGTCAACCTGCTTTGAAAATCTTCCTGCCCACATCATATCTGCCATAGTTTATTTCTCCTTAATTATTGTAGGGAACGCCGCCCCCGGCGTTCCGTCATAACAGAATATTCTGTAGGGGCGGATATCATCCGCCCGAAATTTATACGTTCACTGAGGGCGAACACTGTGCGCCCCTTCAGTCGGTCATTTAACATATTTATTGCGGTAAACAAGGTCGGTACGCTCTGTGAAGCCCATATGCTCCCAGAACTGATTACCGTTTTCATTATCGTTGAACACTACCAGAAGCACTTTCTGTATGCCCTCTTTTCTGAGAGCCTCCATAGCGCTTTCCACCAGCATCCTGCCTATGCCCTGCTTACGGTATTCGGGAATGATGGAAACATGGTGAAAGATACCTCTTCGACCGTCGTGACCTGCAAGTATAGTTCCGACTATCCTTTCGCCGTCCACGGCAACAAAGCTTGTTGTGGGATTGCGTTTAAGGTATCTTGTGAAGCCTTCCTCACTGTCGTCAACAGGGTTGGTTCCTTCATGGTTTTCCCATACTCTGGCAACTCCGTCCCAGTCATTTATGGTCATAAGCCTTATCTTTACCACATTCTCACCCCTTTTTCAATTCATGATCCATAATGCTCAATTCATAATTATTCATTCAGTTTAATTATGCATCATGCATTATGAATCATGCATTCTATTAAATCGTAACAGGCAGGAGAAAGGCTCCCCTGCCTGAAACTGATATATACTTATATTTCGGCTTAAAGAGAATTACTTGTTGTTTCTCTTCTTGTCCAGCTGAGCTCTAACCTTTATCGGGAGACCGAAGAGGTTGATGAAGCCTGCTGCGTCAGCCTGGTTGTAAACCTCATCCTCATCGAATGTAGCAACTTCCTCATCATAGAGTGTGTATGGTGAAGTAACGCCTGCGTTGATGATGTTGCCCTTGTAAAGCTTGAGCTTAACGTCGCCTGTAACTCTCTCCTGAGTCTTTGAAACGAAAGCGCTCATAGCTTCACGGAGAGGTGTGTACCACTGGCCGTTGTAAACGATGTCAGCGAACTTGATGCTGAGGTACTGCTTGATACGTGCAGTTTCCTTGTCGAGGCAGATTGTCTCGAGAACTTCGTGAGCGTGGTAAAGGATAGCGCCGCCGGGAGTCTCGTAAACGCCTCTTGACTTCATACCAACGAGACGGTTCTCAACGAGATCAGCAAGACCGATACCGTTTTCGCCGCCCAGCTTGTTGAGAGCAGAAACCATCTCAACGCCGTTGAGTGTCTTGCCGTCCAGCTGAGTAGGAACGCCCTTCTCGAAGTGGAGAGTGATGTAAGTTGGCTTGTCAGGAGCATCGATAGGTGATACGCCCATTTCGAGGAAGCCCTTCTTTTCGTACTGTGGCTCGTTTGCAGGATCCTCGAGGTCGAGACCTTCGTGTGAAAGGTGCCAGATGTTCTTATCCTTTGAGTAGTTAGTCTCACGGCTTATCTTCAGAGGGATGTTGTGAGCCTCAGCGTAGTCGATCTCCTCGTCACGGCTCTTGATGTCCCATTCTCTCCATGGAGCGATGATCTGCATCTCAGGAGCGAAAGCCTTGATAGCAAGCTCGAATCTTACCTGGTCGTTGCCCTTGCCTGTGCAGCCGTGGCAGATAGCGTCAGCACCTTCTTCAAGAGCGATCTCAGCGATTCTCTTAGCGATGATAGGACGAGCGAATGAAGTACCGAGCATATATCTGTTCTCATAGATTGCGCCTGCCTGTACTGTAGGGTAAACGTAATCCTGGATGAATTCTTCCTTCAGGTCAGCAACGATAAGCTTTGAAGCGCCTGTCTTGATAGCCTTTTCCTCAAGGCCGTCCAGCTCTGTGCCCTGTCCTACGTCGCCTGAAACAGCGATGATCTCAGGGTTGTTATAGTTTTCCTTGAGCCATGGAATAATAATAGATGTATCCAGACCGCCTGAATATGCGAGAACTACCTTTTTGATGTCTTTTTTGTTAGCCATTGTAATTACCTCCTGATATTAAACGTCCGTTACAGACGTGGATTTGCGTGATATAACTATTATACACCGCAAGAAAATAATGTCAAGGGTTTTTGCATAAATATTCATTTTAAGGCAGAATATTCTCGATTAGCTGTATATTATTCATTTTCTATAACATTCCGACTTCCGTTCATATTGTTAGCCTTATAAATACCCTCACTCGCTGATTTTGCTGAAATGCCCCATAATAACGAATAAAAACGGTGTTGATAATTACTGCGTTTTGTATGATATTACGATTTTGATTTTAAATTTCCCGTTTTTCTTGCGTTTTTTTCCGCCTGCGTTTATAATATGTAGTATATGGGTCCGCAGACCTGTTCGTCAGTACAGGGCATTTGTATTTATAGTGCGGATAATCTTTCTTTATGGAGGCTCTATCAATGGGGAGAGAAAAGTCTTAATGGTACAAAGATAACTATACTCGGCGCAGGCAATGTCGGCGCTTCTATTGCTTATACATTCGCTGTAGCTGGCACCTGCTCAGACATCGTTCTCGTTGACATCAACAAGGCTAAGGCAAAGGGCGAAGCTATGGATATCCGTCAGGGCGTTTCATTCGGTGAGAACGTTGAGGTTTTCGACGGCGAGTACGAAGACGCAAAGGGTTCGGATATCGTTGTTGTTACACTCGGTATCGCAAGAAAGCCCGGCCAGACACGTCTTGACCTTGCTCAGATAAACGTTAATATCATCAAGGAAGTTATGCCTCAGATAGCCAAGTACGCTCCTGATGCAATATACGTTGTTGTCAGCAACCCTGTTGATATCCTTACTTATACTATCCTGAAGTGTACAGACCTTTCACCTAATCAGGTAATCGGTTCGGGTACAGCTCTCGATACTTCAAGACTCCGTTCAATCATCGGCGACCACGTAGGCCTCAGCCCTAACAGCATCCACGCTTACGTATTCGGTGAGCACGGTGATTCTTCATTCATCCCATGGTCACTGACAAATATCGCAGGTATCCCTATGGAAGAGTACTGCGCTGACCAGGATCACGCTGACCTTGACGAAGAAGAGATCATCACTGAAGTACGTACAGCAGGCGCTGAAGTTATCAAGAGAAAGGGCGCAACTTTCTACGCTATCGCTATGAGCGTAAACAAGATCTGCGACAGCATTCTCCGTGACTCCAACAACATCATCACTGTTTCAACAATGATGAACGGCAAGTACGGCATCGACGACGTATGCCTCAGCCTTCCATGTGTTATCGGTTCAAACGGTATCGAAAGAGAAGTATCACCAAAGATGACAGAAGAAGAGATAGAGAAGCTCCGTGCAAGTGCAAAGGCTCTCAGAGCAGTTATCGACCAGATCCAGTTCTGAGCGGAGACACCTTCGCCGGCGGTCACGTTACGCACGTTAATCCGCTTACTCTGTCCGTTAACGATAATCTGCTTTCGCCGGCCGGCACTATTTCCGATAATAATTCGGGATTCAGGGAACGCCACGGCGTTCCCTTTAAATATTTTATGAAACATTGATCAATGATCAGAAAGGAATTCCCCATCATGAATTACGCAGAAGAATCACTGAAAAAGCACTACGAATGGGAAGGCAAGATCGAAGTTATCTGCCGTGCTCCCCTCGAAACAAGAGATGATCTTTCTCTCGCTTATACTCCCGGCGTTGCTCAGCCATGCCTCGAGATACAGAAGGATGTAAACAAGAGCTATGAGCTTACAAGACGTTCAAACCTGGTTGCAGTTGTTACCGACGGTACAGCTGTTCTCGGTCTCGGCGATATCGGACCTGAGGCAGGTATGCCTGTTATGGAAGGCAAGTGCGCTCTGTTCAAGGCTTTCGGCGACGTTGACGCTATCCCGCTCTGTGTTCGTTCAAAGGAAGTAAGCGACATCGTAAATACAGTTAAGCTCCTCGCAGGCTCATTCGGCGGCGTAAACCTTGAGGATATCTCCGCTCCGAGATGCTTCGAGATCGAAAAGCAGCTCAAGGAATGCTGCGATATCCCGATCTTCCACGATGACCAGCACGGTACAGCTGTTGTAACTCTCGCAGCTATGCTCAACGCTCTCAAGGTAGTCGGCAAGAAGCTGGACGAGATCAGAGTCGTAACAAGCGGTGCAGGCGCAGCAGGTATCGCTATCATCAAGCTCCTCATCTCCATGGGTCTGAAGGACGTTGTTCTCTGCGACAGAAACGGCGCTATCTACAAGGGCAGACCTGAGGGCATGAACCCAGTGAAGGACGAAATGGCTGAGATAACAAACCAGCAGATGAGAAAGGGCAGCCTTGAAGAAGTTATCAAGGGCGCTGATGTATTCATCGGTGTATCTGCTCCCGGATGCGTAACACCTGAGATGGTAAAGTCAATGGCTAAGGATCCTATCATCTTCCCGATGGCTAATCCTACACCTGAGATCATGCCTGACGAAGCTAAGGCAGCAGGCGCAGCAGTTGTTGGTACAGGCAGAAGCGACTTCCCGAACCAGATCAACAACGTGCTTGCATTCCCCGGTATCTTCCGTGGTGCTCTTGATGTACGTGCAAGCGATATCAACGACGAAATGAAGATCGCAGCTGCAAAGGCTATCGCTTCATTCGTAACAGACGACAAGCTCAGCGCAGACTACATCATCCCAAGCGCACTTGACAAGACAGTTGCTCAGGCAGTAGCTAAGGCAGTTGCACAGGCAGCCAAGGATACAGGCGTAGCACGCTGCTGAGCGAGCAGAGCGCATTTCACGATTCGCTCGTAAACTCGCTTACTTCTTTCAAAGCGATGAGTTTCAGGTCGCTCGACGGCTTGTTAATATAGCGCTTGCAAAATATTTTTATAGCTGAGCGAGCAGAGCGCAATCACGATTCGCTCGTAAACTCGCTTACTTCTTCCAAAGCGATGAGTTTCAGGTCGCTCGACGGCTTGTTAATATAGCGCCTGCAGAATAAACGCTGAAAATATATAATGTATTATACGGGCTGATGTTGGCATCAGCCCGTATATTTTGCGTGTTTCGTTATTGTGTAGGGGCGCACAGTGTGCGCCCTCAGTCTGTTGATAAAGCCAGATTTAATATAGAATTATTTTGGTGGCCGAGGGAGAGCGCCCTTTTCATTTTTATTACATGAACGATTTATTGATCATGTGTGTTCGGTTATCCGAGGACGGCCATTGGCCGTCCCTGCAAAAATGTGCTTGCAGAATATTTATATATATGTTATAATAAAGCCGCAGACTATTGTGTTCTGCGGCTTTATATTATTCTTACAGAATGGAGTGAACTGAAATGGAAGAAAATTATATCGCTGATAATAACCTGCCTCAGCTTGAACCGCTTATTCCGGGCGAAGATGCTCCTTTACCACTGACACTGGAACGAAACTACTCTGACGCAATCAGAGAGACAGAGAACATACTTGCAGAAGCAGAGGCATTAAAAGCGCAAAAAGAACTGAAAAAAGACGAAATGAAAAAGCAAGCCCGCACACTTCTTCTTATCTTTATTGCATTGTATTTATATGCACATTTATTTTTAGTTCACTGGGCGGCTTTTCTTGCAATGCTGCTGCCTGCCGCAATTGCAATGGGAACACGCATTTTCAAAAAGCATATGTCCTTCAAGGATGCCGCTAAAGATTGCACTGTCTGTCTGCTTCTGACCGCTTTATTCTGCATCATTTCATTATGATACGGCAGCAGCACAGTCGGCAAACGAAAACAGTTGAATTGCAGGAGCACACCTTGTGCGTCCCTGCAAAGCTAATGCTAACAGTTAAAAAGGATTGATAAATATGAGTTTGAACGATACCCCGTCATCCGAGAGAATCCACATCGGCTTTTTCGGACGGAGAAATGCAGGCAAATCCAGCGTGGTCAACGCTGTCACAGGTCAGGAATTATCCGTAGTTTCCGACGTTAAGGGAACCACCACAGACCCCGTCACAAAGGCTATGGAGCTTCTCCCTCTGGGCCCTGTTGTGATAATCGACACTCCCGGCTTCGACGATGTGGGAACTCTCGGTGAAATGCGTGTCCGCAAGACTAAGCAGATACTCAACCGCACTGATTTAGCGGTCCTCATCGTGGACAACTCCACAGGCCTTTCCGATACCGACAAACAGCTTATCGGCATTTTCAAGGAGAAGGACATCCCCTACATCACGGTCTACAACAAGTCCGACATCGCACCGAAGGCAGACTGCAAAGAGGGCGAAATATCGGTAAGTGCGGTCTGTCGTGAGAATATACACGAGCTGAAAGAAATGATGGCGCACATGACAAAGCGTCAGGGCGAGGAAAAGGTGCTTGTGGGCGACCTTCTCAGCGAAGGCGACCTTGTGGTGCTGGTAACTCCCATAGACGAAAGCGCACCGAAAGGACGCATGATACTTCCGCAGGTGCAGGCGATACGTGACATCCTCGATGCCAACGCCGTCAACATCGTCACAAAGGAGACTCAACTGGCAGAAACACTGGCTAAACTGGGAACAAAGCCACGCATGGTGATAACCGACAGTCAGGCTTTCGGAATGGTCAGCAGGATAGTCCCCGAGGATATACCTCTCACTTCATTCTCCATCCTCATGGCACGGTACAAAGGCTTCCTTGAAACTGCGGTAAAGGGCGCAGCTGCCATAAAGACCTTGCAGGACGGCGACACTGTTCTTATCTCGGAGGGCTGTACTCATCACCGTCAGTGCGGCGATATCGGAAGCGTCAAGCTGCCTGCACTGCTGAAAAAGACCACGGGCAAAGCGATAAATATCGCCCTTTCGTCGGGACGGGAATTTCCCGAGGACCTCTCCCCTTACAAGCTGGTCATCCACTGCGGAGGCTGTATGCTGAACGAGCGTGAGATGGTCTACAGGCGGAAAAATGCCGAAGATCAGGGAGTTCCTTTCACCAACTACGGCATAGCACTGGCAATTATGAACGGCATACTCAGGCGCAGCCTCGGCGTATTCCCACACCTTGCGGAGATGGCGGAATGAAAAAGCGGCTGCCTTACATTATAATATTCATCGCCATATTCGCTGTGGAGACCTGCATAGCCCTGTTCGTCCACGATAATCTCGTCCGCCCTTATATCGGGGATGTTATCGTCATGTGGGCGGTGTACTGCCTTGCACAGATAATTCTCGGCGGCAGGTTCGGTTCGTACAAAGTGGCGGTGGGTTCGCTGATATTTGCGTTTTTCGTGGAACTGCTGCAAAAGTTCCGCATCGTGGATGTGCTGGGGATAAAAAGCCCCGTACTCCGCACCATCATCGGCACCAGCTTCGCCCCGGCTGACCTTATCTGCTATCTGGCAGGAACGGTGGTGACTGTGGCAGGGATATGGCTTTATAGAAAAAAGAAAGCATAAAAATAGTGTGCGGTTTATTTCGTAAACTGCACACTTTTTATTTATAGAATCGTGGATCGTCGGTTCGTTCGAGGAGGTAGTCAATGGAGACCTGAAAATAATCGGCAATGAGAATGAGAGTTTTGTAGTCGGCTTCACGTTCGCCTGTTTCGTATCTGCTTATAGTGTTCTGGCTCATGTTCAGTTCAATAGCAAGTCGCTGTTGTGTCATGTGTTTCTTTTTCCTTAATTCTTTTAATCTCATTCATAATTTCCCCCTTGATTCAATTATACCATTATGGTATAATATTAATATGCCATATCGGTATATTTTATTCATTTTGCCTTTATGTCTTTTAGGGAGGTTATCTTATGAAAAAAATTCTCAGCAAACTTGTTTCATCCGTGCTTGCTTTAAGTATGATTCCTGCTATGCCTGTGTATGCAGAAAATGTCAATAGTGGTAAATGTGGAGATAATGCGTCGTGGAAGTATGACGGAAACGGGAAATTAACCATTTCTGGTTCTGGAAAAATGTATGATGCTATTGATTCATGGAATAGTTTTAGCAATAATATAACAGAAATTGAAGTTAAGTCTGGCATAACATATATTGGCGTTCACGAATTTGACAGACTTGAAAATTTAAAAATAGTTTCATTGCCCAACACAATAAATCAAATTGGTGATTGTGCTTTTTCCATGTGTATAAATTTAGAAGAAATCAAATTACCAGATTCAATCACTTCAATAGGTTCTTATACATTTGAAGGATGTAATTTAAAAGAAATAGTTCTCCCCCAAAAATTATCTTCTATTTCTGATGGACTATTTAGTTCTTGCTTCGATCTAAGTAATATAATTATACCAGACACCATCACCGAAATAGGACATGATGCTTTTGGGGGGTGTACAAGTTTAAAAACAATACAACTTCCAAGCAACCTTACTTCTATTGGAGAATTCGCATTTGATAGCTCCGGATTAACTCAAATTGTTTTACCTGAAAGCTTACAAGATATTGAAAATTGTGCTTTTGTAGAATGCAATAATATAAAATCAATTACCATTCCTAAAAATGTAAGAATTATTGGAGATATTGAGGGAGGTAAAATTTTCAGTCAAAACACAAAAATAGACGTGTCACATGATAATTCCTATTTTGTCAGTGAAAACGGAATTTTATTCGACAAAAATAGAACAACCTTAATACATTATCCAATTGATAATTCAGTTAAAGAATACATTATTCCTGATAGTGTGAAAAAAATATACCCCTGCGCTTTTTTAGGAGCAACAAATTTAGAAAAAGTTCAAATCCCCAATAAAATAAGTGTAATAAATGACTCAACTTTTGCCAATTGTACAAACTTAGTTGAACTTGATTTTCCTGAAAGTGTAACCGAAATAAAAACAGCCGTTTTTTATGGATGCAGTAATCTTAATTCTATTATAATTCGAAATCCACAATGTGTTATAAGCGATCCATATTGGGAATCTACGTTTAAAGACTTCCAAGGAACTATTTATGGCTATCCAAACTCAATTGTGCAAAAATATGCAAATGATAATGGAATCAAATTTAAGTTGATTGATGATTTAAACACCACCACAACATCAACTGCAACTACATCAACCGCCACATCAGTTGTCACTACCACCCAGCCCGTAACAACTCACCCATTAGGTGATGTAAACGGCGATGATATCGTAGACGGCCGAGATGCCACAGCCATCCTCACCTACTACGCCAAAACCTCCACGGGCTACACCGGAACTCTGGAAGACTTCATAAAGTCGCAGCCGGAATAAACACAAACCTCCCGTATCACATATAATAAAATGAAGATGAATATAATCCCTGCAAAGGGTAATAATAATGACATCGAGATTTTATTATAGATACGGGAGTAATTTTTATGTCTGTAAAACGTGGAGAGATCTATTATGCCGATCTTAGCCCTGTGGTAGGATCGGAACAAGGCGGAGTAAGGCCGGTACTTATCGTCCAGAATGACGTAGGGAATCGTCACAGTCCGACGGTGATAGCGGCGGCAATAACCAGCCAGAAGGATAAAACGCACCTGCCGACGCATATCGAAGTAGAGGCGGAGAAATGCGGACTTGCAAAGGACAGTATAGTGCTGCTTGAGCAGATAAGGACCCTTGACAAGCGGAGGTTGAAGGATAAGATGGGTGAGCTTGATCTGCGGTCGATGAACAAGGTAAACACAGCGCTGTCGATAAGTTTCGGGCTTGAGATCTGAACAGCTGTAGGGGCTGATGCCCACATCAGCCCGTGCTGTATACAATCGTATTTTTCAGATAGAACTCATCATGGGCGCTCGGAAAGCGCCCCTACATTTTGCCGTAACATTTGTAGGGGACGGCGTCCTCGACGTCCCAAAATTAGTTTTTCGACAGCCTGTAGCGGCTTCGCCGCTTGCTTTTTTATTCTTCCTGCTTCCCTCCGTGGAATATCGCCGACACTACCGGCACCGCCGCACTCAGCCCCACTGCCATGCCAAGCCTTTCCATCTCAGGCATCACTGTATCAAACACCACCTGTAACTGCGGTACTGCTACTGCCGCCGCCAGCGCACCAAATGACACCAATGCAGCCAGCACCAGTTTCACATTACCAAAAGGATTCATGCGGAATATGGAACGTCTTTCCGAACGGCACTCGAATACGTGTATCAGCTGTGATGCCACAAGTGTGATAAGGGCGCAGGTGCGTCCCTCTGCAACGCTTCCACCCGAATGTATAACATAGGCAAAGGAAGCAAGCGCAGATATGCCTATGAATATGCCACGGAACACTATTTTCCGCATCAGTCCGCCTGAGAAAAAGCCCTCATCAGACCTTCTCGGCGGCCTTTTCATTATGTCAGCTTCGGGCGGCTCCATGCCCAGTGCAATTGCAGGCAGTCCGTCAGTTACCAGATTTACCAGCAGTATCTGCACAGGCAGCAGCACCATCGGCATACCCATAACTATGCCCAGAAACATTGTCAGCACCTCGCCTATATTGCACGAAAGCAGATACCTGACGAACTTGCGTATATTTGAGTAAACGCATCTTCCCTGTTCAACGGCGCTCACCAGCGTAGCGAAGTTGTCGTCCATGAGTATCACATCCGCCGCCTGCTTTGTAACATCGGTACCCGTCACGCCCATAGCCACTCCAACATCCGCTTCCTTTACGGCAGGAGCGTCATTCACGCCGTCCCCTGTCATGGTAACTATCTCGCCTTTACGCTTGAAGCTGCGGACTATCCTCAGCTTGTGGGCAGGCTCTACACGGGCGAACACGGTGTATTTATCAATGACACGGTCAAGCTCCGCATCGGACATCCTGTCAAGCTCAGCTCCCGTCATCGCCTTGCCGCCACGGAGAAGCCCTGCTTTTTTCGCCACGGCAACAGCGGTATTCTTATGGTCGCCGGTTATCATCACAGTCCTGACCGAAGCCGCCGCACATTTGCGTATGGCAGTTTTCGCCTCCTCACGGGGAGGGTCGGTCATTCCCGATATACCGAGGAATATAAGGTTTCCGCAGTTAGGGTCAAAGCGGTCGCTGACTGTATACGCAAGCGCCAGCACACGCAGAGCGCTGTCAGACATTTCCTCGGTCTGTTTCATGATACTGCGCCTCAGCGTATTTGTCATGGGAATGACTTTTCCTGTGCCGTCCATGTATCTGCTGCACTTAGGAAGTATCACCTCAGCCGCACCCTTGAAGTATGTCCGCTTCTCGCTTCCTGCACGGCAATGCACAGCCATGAACCTTGTCTCGCTGTCGAAAGGGTACTCATCAAGCTTCTGAATGCCTGTAGAGTTCCTCTGAATGCCTGCCTTTGCCGCCGCCACAAGCAAAGCCGCTTCCGTGGGGTCGCCTGTCACCTTCCACTCACCTTTTCCTGCCAGTTCTCCCCTGTTGCGTGAACGTGGAGTTTCCTGAGATGATATCTCGGCGGTGGAGCATACCGTACCGCATATCAGGGCGGCAGTGAGTGCCTTTTCGGTCTTCGGATTAACGGATATATCGTCCTCACCTTTGGTGACCGCTCCGCTGACACGGTATCCCCTGCCGCTGAAATGGTACACATCATCGGCAGTACGAAGCTCCGTCACAGTCATTCTGTTCTCTGTGATAGTGCCCGTTTTATCGGAGCAAATGACCGATGTACAGCCCAGAGTCTCAACGCTGTGAAGTTTGTTGACGAGGGCTTTATGCTTCATCATGCGGTTCACCGCAAGCGCAAGGGCAATGGTCACAGTTGCAGGAAGCCCCTCGGGAATGGCGGCTATGGCTATGGTAATGCCCGTCATCAGCATATCGAAAACGTTCTCGCCACGAAGCACACCTGCGCCGAATACGGCAATGCACACAACAATGCAGATGACCGCCACAGCCTTTCCGAGTTCAGCAAGGCGCTTCTGGAGAGGTGTCAGCTCCTTGTCGATATCGGACAGCATCTCCGATATCTTACCCATCTGAGTATTCTTTCCCGTTGCGATAACGGCGGCGGTACAGCATCCCCTGACAGCCGATGTTCCGCAGTAGACTATATTAGGCCTGCCAATGGAATTATCCGTATCCTCCGCCGCACCGACAGTTTTGGCAACAGCCTCGGATTCGCCTGTGAGGATGGATTCGTCAGCGAAGAAGCCTGCCGCAGAGAGGATATTGCAGTCAGCAGGAACTCTGTCCCCTGCCTCAAGCTCAATGACATCGCCTGTGACCAGCAGTGAAGCGTCGATCTCACGCAGTTTTCCCTCACGGCGGCATTTCGCAGTGGGAGCAGTCATGGACCTGAGCGCTTCGAGAGTATTCTCCGTGCGGTACTCCTGAATAAAGCCAAGTATTGCGTTGAGGAGCACGATAAGGATTATAGTGACAGCATCGGTCACTTCTCCGAGAAGAACGGATATGACCGTTGCGCCCAGAAGAATCATCACCATAATGTCCCTGAACTGACCGAGGAATAATCTCATTGCACCTGTTTTCCTGCTGTCGCCGAAAGTATTCAGACCTTCGGCCTTTAATTTTTCAGCCGCTTCTTTTTCCGTAAGTCCCATAAGCTCATCCTTTCGAGGTGTTGTCTCTAAAGGATATGCTGTCCATGAATAAAATATGTTTCATGTGGAACAATTCAATTGTAATGGTCGCTGAGTCAAAACATCGTAGGGGAGGGCGCCCTCGCCCTCCCGATAATTCACATTAACCGCCGCAACGGGAGCCCGGGGGCGGGCTCCCCTACACATTCGCTCACCGGTACTACTTGTTTAATGGTGTCATTCAACATTTGTAGGGAACGCCGCCCCCGGCGTTCCACGGTTTACAATCAATGAGGACTGCCAAAGGCAGCCCCTACATTGTGCCTGTTATGCATGAACAACACATTCGCTCACCGGCACTATTTGTAGGGGACGGCGTCCCCGACGTCCCCCCACATATTCACACGTACATTCACCGCATCGTAGGGAACGCCGCCCCCGGCGTTCCACGGTTTACAACCAATGAGTCGCAACGGGAGTCCGGGGGCGGGCTCCCCTACACATCGCTCACCGGCACTACTTGTTTAACGGTATTATTCAATATTTGTAGGGGCGGATATCATCCGCCCGTGATCACCGCATTATAAGAAAGGAGCAAAAATGGCTAAATACATCAGTCAAGGCGTGTTCGCTATTGAACGCCCCGTTTATATCGAAAGCCGCTCATCGGTAGTCGGCAGTAAAGAAGGCGAAGGTCCCCTCGGCAAATGCTTCGACATGGTGGTGGAGGACAGCCACTTCGGCAAGCAGACATGGGAACAGGCGGAAAGTCAGTTCCAGCTCGAAGCCGTCAGCATTGCCGTCCGCAAGGCAGGCCTGATGAAAGAGGACATCGACGTTGTACTCTCAGGCGACCTGATAAACCAGTGCATCGGCTCGACTTACGGCCTCCGTGAACTGGAGATACCTTTCCTCGGCATTTACGGCGCTTGCTCTACATTTGCCGAGGGGATGCTCACTGCCGCTCTTCTCAACGACAGCGGAGCCGTGAAACGTTCTGCTGCTGTTACGTCCTCCCACTTCTCCACAGCGGAAAGACAGTTCCGTACTCCCCTTTCCTACGGCGGACAGCGAACTCCCACATCTCAGTGGACCTGTACCGCTTCGGGAGCAGTTATACTCTCGGACAGGGGCGATGTGCGGATAGTCGGAGGCTGTGTCGGCAAGATAACCGATATGGGCATAACCGATATCACAAACATGGGAAGCGCTATGGCACCTGCCGCCGCAGGAACGATTCAGCGCTATCTCACCGCAACGGATACAGCTCCCGAGGACTATGACCTCATCGTCACAGGCGACCTGGGCATTGTGGGAAGCAAGCTGGTCAAGGAGCTTCTCACGGAGCAGAATATCAACATCCACGCACAGCACCGTGACTGCGGAAAGATGATCTTCGACAACGAAACACAGGACACTCACTGCGGCGGCTCGGGATGCGGATGCAGTGCAAGTGTGCTCTGCGGACACTTCCTCCCCATGATGGAAAGGGGCGAGATAAGCAATATTCTATTTGCCGCTACGGGAGCGCTGATGTCGCCAATGTCACTCCAGCAGGGAGAGTCCATCCCGTCCATCGCCCACCTCGTTCATCTCAGAAAGGAGCAGAAATGCTGACAGATATCATCAAAGCCTTCCTCGTCGGAGGAGCAATATGCGCCGTCGGACAAGTCCTCATCGACTATACAAAGCTGACCCCTGCACGGATACTCACAGGCTTCGTGGTCACGGGAGTTCTGCTCTCGGCTCTGGGAATATACAAGCCCCTTGTGGAATTTGCAGGCGCAGGAGCAACTGTGCCGCTGACAGGTTTCGGCCATCTTCTTGCCGAGGGGATACGCAAGGCAATATCCCGTGACGGAATGCTGGGCATATTCACAGGAGGCCTTTCCGCCGCCGCAGGAGGAGTGACCGCCGCCCTGCTTTTCGGCCTTTTCGCATCGGTAGTGTTTGCGCCGAAGGATAGGGAGTAACCGCAGGAGACACCGTCCTCGGCGTTCCATTATTAACCGCATTATAAATGAATGACCGCACATCGCAAGAGCGGATATCATACGCCCGAAAATCAGTGTACACGCAAGCTGTCGCCAGCTCGAGCGCAATCACGTTTTACTCGTTGGCACTATTTATAATCAATGAGGACTGCCAAAGGCAGCCCCTACATCGGGACTGTTATACGTGAATGACACATTCGCTTGACTCACATATTTTGTAGTGGGCACCGCAGCCCTAATACTCATATAAAAGTTTTGCCCCGAAGCACTTTGAAATGCTTCGGGGCATTGTATTTTGTATGGCTGATAAGATAAACCTGTTACTGTTTGTCAAGCCCTTTTAAAAATATTTTCATCATACTAGCTTTCAACACATGGGCATGACAATAAAGCCGAATAACAGTATCGTTTTTCGGCTTAAAAGGGAAAGATACAGCAGATCAACAATAGACTTCCATTACTCTTACGTAATAGATGCGCAGGAACTTGTTGAAACCTGCAATTTTAGCCACACGTTTTGGTTTTCCCTCATTTTCTTTTTTTATTATAAAGTCATAGACAGCAGAATCATCTGTTGGCTTGGTAACTTTCAAAGCGTGCATGATCTCATAACCTATTTTGCGAAGCGATGCTGAGCCTCGTTTGGAGATATGACGGTTGGTTCCTACAAAAGATCCGGATTCATATGGTGGAGCATCAATTCCTGCAAAAGCCACCAGCGCACTGCCATTATGGAATCTCCTGACATCGCCAATCTCTGCTATCAGGCGTACAGAAAGCACTGTTCCCACGCCTTTCATCTCATTCACAACAGAGTATTCAGGTAAAGCACTTGCAATTTCCTGCATTTGTGATATAATGAGAGATAAGGTTAGTTCGGCATCTCTGACGGACTTGACTGCTTGCAGTACCAGCATTTTGGTCGATGGGGTACTGGATTTCAGAGTGGGGATATTGTTCTTTGAAAGCTGATATATCGCTATCGCTTGACTTTCATTGTAACGGTATCCCTTTTTCTTAGACCATTTTTCATAGCTTGCAAGAAACTGCTCTTCACTTAATTTCTTGATATGGTCATAATGCCAGTATTTCTCTACGAAGTCACAGAGCTTGTCTTTTGTGCTGAATGCAGGAACATTCCCCGTCAAGATTTTCTTAATGCCGGGCAATACACCATCAAGCAGCTCCGCAAGATGAATCTTGCAGCCGACTTTCAGTCTGACATATTGTTCATACTGTCTGCCGAGTAGCTTTAATTCAGCATACACCTCATCCGGTGGACAGTAAGCCGTCATAGAAAACCAATGGTCTATGCCGTAATTAGCAATCTTTACAGAGTCAATCTTGTCTGTTTTCGCTTTTCTCAAAGTGGCAGCACAATACTTCTTCATTATGTATGGATTGACCACAACCGTGAAGATTCCAGCAGAAAGCATTTTAGATACGACAATATGGTGATAGCCGCCGGTAGCTTCAAGAACGACTTTTACATCCTCATCAAACGACTGGATGTGTTCAATAAGAGCGTTTAGCTCTGACTCGTTATGAGCAACATCGTAGGGGGGCTCAACAACTTCACCATAAGGGCGAAGCATACAAACAGTGCTCTTTTCCTTTGAAATGTCGATACCGATACTAATCATAGTGTTTCCTCCTAAAAATGAATTCGAAAAGGTAGAACCACTACTCTTATTGACACTCATTTTGGTTCGTTACACGAAGGCTATGCTTCAACCTGTTTACTCGAATGCTTACAATAAGAGATGGTCGACAGTTTATCGCACGGATGTGTTAATCCTATCAGAATTACGCCGGACCTTTTCTCTCTTATTGTAATAAAAAAAGAGTAGCTTTGCAATGCTGTGGTCACATTGCTTTTCTACTCTTTTATTGTACCAAATGAAAATTTAGAGCAGCAGGCGAAGGCTCTTTTCAAGGCTTGGTTTGTTGATTTTGAGCCGTTTGGCAGTGCTATGCCTGATGATTGGTCTATTGGTACAATTTCCGACCTTTCAAGAGACATTATATGCGGTAAAACTCCCTCAACAAAGAAAAAAGAGTATTATGGAGATTATATGCCGTTTATCACCATACCAGATATGCACAATAATGTCTATGTTATTGCAACTGAGCGTAGCTTATCAAAAATGGGATCAGATTCTCAATCAAAGAAAACTCTGCCTGCAAATTCAATATGCGTTAGCTGTATAGGAACAGCCGGACTTGTTACTCTTGTTGCTGTGAACAGTCAAACTAATCAACAGATAAACTCAATTATCCCCAAAGAAAGATATTCGCCTTATTATATCTTTCTTCTTATGCAAACTTTTTCTGAAAAAATCAATCGTTTAGGACAAAGCGGTAGTACAATAGTTAATCTTAACAAAGCACAATTCGGGCTAATGGAAGCACTTGTGCCATCTATTAACGATATGAATGATTTTGATACTACCGTAAAGCCGTTGTTTGAGCGGATATTGGCTAATCAGTATGAAAATCAACGTCTTGCCGCCCTCCGTGACACGCTCCTGCCGAAGCTAATGAACGGTGAGATTGACGTGTCGGCGGTCAAGATTTAGGCGGCTTGCAGGTGTAAATTTTCATTTATGTTAGGAGGGTGGATAATGACAGAAAAAGAATTGATGAAGAGTTATAGTGTAATATATAGGACTGCATTTGATGCAAATAATTACTATCAACTTTTGATGCAGTATTATAAATACGGAAAGGAAAATCAAAAAATTTTCAAATTCTCTCCAGCTTTTTGGGTTATATCAAAAAATGCACTTAGTTATGCTTGCCTTATGCAGGTTGCAAAGCTGTATGATAAATCTGATAAATCTATTGGCATTCAGCTTTTCTTTTCTAAAGATTCATATTCTTATCTCTCAACGCTCAAAACAGAGAACGTCATAACTAAAAATACTTTGTATATATTCTTTGAAATTCCTATTGACACAAATGATTATTCTCGTTACAATGACTTGTCAATTCAAAAAATACTGGGAGTATTAAGTCAAAGAAAAAAAGACTTAAAAGACCAGATAGAACTTTTGCACAAGTATAGGAACAAAGGATATGCTCATAACGACAAAAGCAAAGTGCTCTCTCCTGATGATTTCAAAGATATTCCTCCATTAGAAAAAGAAACTATGAAGGTATTAATTGATTTCGCACTTAAAACTTGTAGAGTGATAAGATACTATATTACAGGTTCATACGGAACAGACGCATATTCAAATATAGATGATATATATGGTTTAATTCAGCTCTTACAATTTGGAATGTATGAGCAGAAAAAGATGGAAGATTGTTGGAGCAAAGGTATTAATTATCATCCTCCGACTGTATATGAAAGTGGTGATTAAATGTCATATAACGAAGCCGATTATGAGAACGCTGTCATAGACCTTTTCAAGAACGAATTGAACTATGACTACTTATACGGTCCTGATACAGAGCGTGACTTCACCTCGCCGTTGTATGACGAGATACTTGAGGAAAGCCTTCGCAGAATAAACATAGGTGCGCCTTATGATGCTATACAGGATGCTCTTTTCAAGCTGCGCAATTTTGAGAACGGCGAGCTTGTGCAGAAGAATGCTTTGTTTATGGACTACCTCCAGAACGGTGTCCCCATCCGCTATACTGAAAAGGGCGAAGAGCGCTCAATGATAATCTATCTTGTAGATTATCAGAATACGGACAACAACTCCTTTATCGTCGCTAATCAGTGGACTTTCATCGAAAACAGCAACAAGCGCCCTGATGTCATACTCTTCCTCAACGGACTGCCTGTTGTTCTTGTGGAGCTGAAGTCTCCCTCCCGTGAAGAGACAGATGCTTCTGAGGCATATTTACAGCTCCGCAACTATATGCATGAGATACCTTCCATGTTCATATACAATGCAATTCTTGTCATGAGTGATCAGCTTGTCTCCAAGGCAGGCACTATAACTTCCGGTGAAGACCGCTTCATGGAGTGGAAAACAACAGACGGCAGCTATGAGAATACTCAGTACGCTCAGTTTGATACCTTCTTTGAGGGAATCTTCCAGAAGGACAGGCTCCTTGACATCATAAAGAACTTCATCTGCTTCTCAAATGACGGAAAGAAAGACATAAAGATTCTTGCTGGTTATCATCAGTATTTTGCTGTCCGTAAGGCTATTGAGTCAACTAAGAGAGCCTCTGTTACCGATGGTAAGGGCGGTGTCTTCTGGCACACACAAGGTAGTGGCAAATCACTGTCAATGGTATTCTATGCACACCTGCTCCAGTCTGCACTTGAATCTCCGACTATTGTTGTTCTCACAGACAGAAATGATCTTGATGATCAGCTATACGGACAGTTCGCAAAGTGCAAGGACTTCCTCAGACAGGAACCGGTACACGCTGAGAGCCGCGAGCATCTGAAAACATGGCTCGGAGGACGCAAGGCAAATGGAATCATCTTTACTACGATGCAGAAATTTGAGGAATCTTTCGACTGCCTGTCCGAGCGCAGAAATATCGTTGTTATGGCAGATGAAGCACACCGTGGTCAATATGGACTATCTGAAAGAGTAAAATATACAACTAACGAAAAGGGGGAAGAAGTTGCAAAACTTGTTGTTGGTACAGCAAGAGTTATCCGCAACAGCCTTCCTAACGCTACATATATCGGTTTTACAGGAACACCTATTGCAACTGAAGACAGGAATACCCGTGAGGTGTTCGGTGACTATATTGATATTTATGATATGACTCAGGCTGTTGAGGACGGGGCAACCCGTCCGGTATACTACGAAAGCCGTGTCGTGAAACTGAAACTCGATCCTGATATTATAAAACTTATAGATCAAGAATATGACATCATGGCCACACAGGCTGATGCTGGCGTGATAGAGCAAAGCAAACGTGAACTCGGACGTATGGAAGCTATTCTCGGAAACGAATCTACTATCAACAGCCTTGTTACAGATATTATTGATCACTACGAGAAAAACCGTGCTGATCTGCTTACCGGTAAAGCAATGATCGTTGCCTACTCAAGACCTATTGCAATGAAAATCTATCATAAGATCCTTGAACTACGTCCCGGATGGAAGGATGAGGGTAAGATAGCAGTTGTTATGACTTCAAGCAATAAGGATCCTGAGGACTGGCGTGAGATCATTGGTAACAAAGCACACAAGAATGAACTTGCAGTACAGTTCAAGGATAACAGCAGTTCTCTTAAAATAGCAATAGTTGTTGATATGTGGCTGACAGGTTTTGATGTACCATCTCTTGCAACTATGTATGTATACAAGCCTATGAGCGGTCATAACCTCATGCAGGCTATTGCTCGTGTTAACCGTGTTTTCAGAGATAAGGAAGGCGGACTGGTAGTTGATTATGTAGGCATCGCTTCAGCATTAAAGAGAGCCATGAATGACTATACTGTCCGTGACAAGAAAAACTATGGTGATACTGATGTAAGTAAGGTCGCTTATCCTAAATTCCTTGAAAAATTACAGATATGCCGTGATTTCTTCTTTGAGTATGATTACCAACGTTTTATGGACGGCACTGACCTTGAACGTGCCAAAACTATAAGCGGAGGTGTAAACTATATCATCGCTCCAAGCAGACAGAAAGAAAAAGATGATTTCATAAAAGAAGCCCTTATGCTTCATCAGGCATTGTCCTTGTGTTCATCGCTTGTAGAGGAATCTCTAAGAATTGAAGCACAGTTCTTCGAATCGGTTAGAGTACTGGTACTCAGACTATCAAATCAGGGCGGAGAGAAGAAGCTGTCACTGCCGGAGATGAATGCACGTATAAATCAACTGCTCAAACACAGTATCAAGAGTGACGGTGTTATCAACCTTTTCTCTGATATCCATACAGAATTTTCACTTTTCGATCCTAAGTTCCTTGAAGAAGTCGCTAAGATGAAGGAGAAGAACTTGGCAGTAGAACTTCTTAAAAAGCTTATAGCCGAACAGATAAAAATATATCGCAGAACTAATGTAGTCAAATCTGAGAAATTCTCAGATATCATACAAAGGTCAATGAATGCATACCTCAACGGTATGCTGACTAATGAGCAGGTCATTGAAGAACTTATGAAGCTTGCCAAGGAGATATCTGATGCCAATAAGGAAGGTCAGGAGCTTGGACTCACATCAGACGAGCTGGCATTCTATGATGCGCTAACAAAGCCTCAGGCTATAAAGGACTTCTACGAGAATGCAGAGCTTATAGCTATAACAAAGGAATTGACAGAGACTCTGAGAAAGAACAGAACTATTGACTGGCAGAAAAAAGACTCGGCCCGTGCAAGAATGCGTATGATGATAAAAAAGCTGCTTAAACAACATAAATATCCTCCAGAAGGAATGGAAGATGCTGTGCAGACCGTGATGATGCAATGTGAGTTGTGGACGGATAATGCGGATATAATTCAGAAATAATAATCAATTAACTGAAGTGCCTCCGTATAGGAGGCGCTTCCATTAAAAGAGACTTATGCTTTTGCATAGGAAATACATAGAATAGCTTGAAGTATATGGAGGGCGTTATGCAATTAGGTTGGATAGATTTTTCAGCAACAGAACGCAGCAAGGTGTTAAGTATCCTTGATCTGCTATCAGAAAAAAGCACTCTTGATGAACTTGGTATTTCTCCAATACGCGATGGCTTTGCCAATATCTTTTTCCCAGGCACTTCGACCGTGCAAACAAGAGCAAAATACTTCTTTATTATCCCTTATACAATGAAAGAGCTGGAGGCCAAGAACTACATTAATAGCGCTACATTCAAAATAGAACTTGATGAGTACGAGAAAAAATGTGGAAATAAGTTCCTTGAAAATAATTCAACAGAAGATGGTATCATAGGAAAGAGATCATTAAATGCAGGTAAATGGGTTAAAAGAGCCCCTTCAGACATTTACTGGGCAGGCTTACGAAGATATGGTATCTTTGCAGGCGGAAGACTTTCTCGTGATGAATACATAAGTGCAGCATGTCATCAAAATTCATCAAAAAGAAATATTCGATCTTTGGGAAATATAAACGACAAAAATGATGAAAAAGAGCACGATGATAAAAAACCCGAAGATATTGGATACAATAGTTTTTGGAATATTCCTACTTTTACAAAAAACTGGTTTGACTCACTGTCTATGGAATTATCCGAAGATGAAGCATTCTTTTTAAAGCAGCAAATTATAAAATACTGCCCTGATAGTATGTTAGGATATATATTGAGCAATGACAAGAAAATATATATTGAACTTGAATCATTTGATGATATTACATCTATTATTCAATCTTTTCCACAAAAAATACAAGAGGATTATTATCTAGCTATTGCTTTTTCTGACTTTATTTATGTTGCTACTGTTATTTTTAATTGTATTATTAATGAATATGGAATTGATATCCTTTATAATACTATTCACAAACCACTTCCGGAAATTGCAGAGATAGATCTAGAAGCGATTTATAATCGGCTATGTATACAAGACAAAATGCTTATTAAGTTTCTTGATGAACTAAAAGAACTTATGAGAGATGAAAACATTGAGAAAATGACAGATCTCATAAAGAGGCGTGAAATATGGTTAAAAGGCGAAAAGCGTGCAAAATCCGCCCATCCGGGAGAACTAAAATCCGGATGGTATGGTGGTGATAAACTTGATTATCGTTTCAGAATATCAAAGCAAATTATAGCAGATATTTTTGAAGGGGAGGTAAATTCTAATGCTTGATCCGAAAAATGATCGTATTGATTATGGAGATCTTCTCAATTGCCCTTCGGGCTGTAAACTTGATTTTGCTGTTGGAACAACATACTCACTTGATCTTGATGCACTTGTAGGTATATCTCTCGCTCTGGGTTTAGGTGCGGAAACAGATAGCAATTTAGTGCATAATCCTATTTGTTTACTTGAAGCTTTAAGGCTTACGGCTGATAAAATTGCTTTATTCTGTGAAGGTGGTCAGATACATCTCCCAAACAAGCCCTCTCAGTTATATATTCTCCTTGAACAAATGGTTTATCAAGTGATAACTGAAAAGATCAAAGAATTACATAATTATCCTTCATTTCATCCAAAGTTCTGGCTCTTAAGGTATATCCATGAGCTCACAGGTACTATCCAATACAGAGTTGTTGTAATGAGTAGGAATCTCACGTTTGATCAAAGCTGGGATGTCACATTTGCTATGGATGGAGTCAAAACAGGCAATAGAAGCACAAAAAACTCTCCGATATCTAACTTCTTAAAATATCTCGTTGAATATCTTCCTCATAATGATCTTACAGCAAATAAACGTAATAAAATAGAAGATATACTGAAAGAGCTTCCATACATAGTTTTTTCTCTAGATTCCCGCGAATTCAACGACTTTGAGTTTATTCCTGTTGGCATAAAAAAAGGTAAAAGTGACAAATATGATATTACGTCTTCACATTATCCTCTTTTCAACGAAACTTTTGATGAGTTGCTTGTTATTACGCCTTTTCTAAGCAAGAGTGTTATCAGAAAGCTTAATGCTAATGCTAAGAGAAACAAAGAGAACAATATCCTTATTTCACGTTCAGATTCTATCTCAAAACTTTCAGAAAACGATTGCAACAATTTTTCACTTTTTACACTTAAAGATGAAGTGATAGATGGAGAATCTATTATTTCTGATAGTAGTGAAAATGCGCTAAAGCATGACATACACGCAAAACTATATATGACACGCAAAGGAAGTAGTACAGAACTGTACCTCGGATCCTTGAATGCTTCTCAAAATGCTCTACACGGAAATATTGAATTTATAATAAAGCTCTCCAGCAAAAATCGATATCTTAATCTTGAAAAAATGAAAGAATCTCTTTTTGGTGTCGATACTGATGACAATCCTTTTGTTACTGCTATAATTAATGAGGCAAAAGATGATGAAACTAAATCTAAACTTGATGAATATATTAAAATACTTTGCAGATATTCGCACCATGCAGTTGTTGAAAGAAATGGTGACAAGTACAGAATAAGCGTTATATTTGAAGATTTACCTGTTTTTCCCGATGGCATAACTATAGAGATAGCACCTCTGCTACTAAAAAAGGCTACGGGAATATCTAAAGAGATTGTATTTGAAGATATAGGGCTTACTGATCTTTCAGTATTTTTCAAAATAATCGTTAGTGATTATGAAAGCACTATCTGTCGAATAATAAAAATACATACAGAAGGAATCCCCGAAGAACGTGAGAAAAAAATAGTATCTGATGTTATTAATAATAAAGAAGCTTTCTATCGGTACATTGCTTTTCTCCTGGGTGATAACTATATTTCAAGTTTCATCGAAACCGAAGAAATGAATCTTGACGACAGCAGTAAATCAGATACAATAAAAAAGCCTATTATGCTACCATCCTTATATGAAAAAATGCTAAAGACTGCAGCTATGTATCCTGAAAGATTAAAAGAAATAGGATACCTTATTGAGTCAATATCGGAGGATAACATTATTCCTGAATTTGAGGAACTATATAACACCTTCAAAAAGGCGGTGAAACTGTAATGAGAAACGTTGCAAATGAACTTGATAGTATTGAAAAAAACGTAATGTCAGGGCTGAAGGACTTCCAGAAGGCAACTGTAGAACGAATTGATCATCTCTACCGAAATGGTCAGAATCGAATTTTGGTATCAGATGAAGTTGGACTGGGAAAAACGCTTATAGCACGGGGAACCATCGCTAAAGTAGCTAAACTGCTAAAAAAAGAAGGAAATGCTCTCTTCAAAGTAGTTTATATTTGTTCCAACAGTACAATTGCTGATCAGAATCTTCGCAAACTACGTATAGCTTCTGATGTATCAGCTGATGATACAGGTTCATCAAGACTTTCTATGCAGCATTTAAAAATATTTGAACAAGAAAACGATCCTGATCTCCATCAGAAATATATTCAGCTTATACCACTTACCCCTGATACATCTTTCAGAATGACATCAGGCTGTGGTATTGTAACAGAACGTGCTCTTATGTTTGTAATTCTGAAAAGACTACCCGAGTTAAAAAACTATCTGCCTGAACTTGAAATTCTTATGACTGACAGAGCGTATTCTGCATGGCATAGTTGGTGTAAAGATTATTATTCTAACCGTGTTGAAAAATGTAATAATACTTCAAAAAGAGAATACCTAAAATATATGAAAGAAAAAATCAGTAAAGAAATGAATAAGAACAGGGAAAATGGCAATTCATATCTTTCCGAATTAAAACACGAGTTAAAAAATATCAAAAAAGGAAATGGTTACGATAAAAAGATCATAGGCAAGTTAAGACATATGTTTGCACAAATAAGCATAGAGCGACTAAAACCTGATCTGGTAATTATGGATGAATTTCAGAGATTCAAATATCTGATAGATACAACTGAAGAATCTGAAGTTTCTATGCTTTCAAAAAAGTTTTTCAGTACGAAAGGGCTACGTCTCCTTCTTCTATCTGCTACTCCGTATAAAATGTATTCTACAATGGAGGAAATAGATGAAAGTTTTCTTGATGAACACTATAATGAATTCTTTAAAGTAATAGAGTTTTTGTGTAGTAATAATGAGAGTACACTTGATGACTTTCAGACAATTTGGAAAGATTATTCTGTTAAACTTAAGCAACTGGTCAAAGGTGATACTGCTATCCTTCAAGTTAAAAGGAACGCTGAAAATGCCCTTTATGAGCTAATTTGCCGAACTGAACGCCTATCAGAACATCTAAGCGCAGATATGATTGATGATTCGGATGTCAAGATTCCATTAAAGGTAAGCGAATCAGATATTAAATCATACTTACAAATGCAAGAGCTACTAAATTCTATTGATGCAACATATAATACTCCGGTAGATTTTGTAAAATCTTCACCATACCTTATGTCGTTCATGAATGATTATAAGCTGAAAAAAATAGTCGAAACGTACTTTCAAAAACATCCTGAAGAAATATCAAAAATGAAACGTGAGACCTTCTGGTTGAACAAAAAGACCATCGACAAGTTTGACAAGATTCCAAATAATAATGCAAGACTTGATCGTGTAATGGATAAGGTATTCAGAAATAATGCTGAGCTTCTTCTATGGATACCGCCTTCTTTACCATACTATCAACCGAGTGGCGCATTTAAGGATACAGAGGCTTTCACCAAAACTCTCATCTTCTCTTCATGGGAGATGGTTCCGCGTATGCTGTCGATGCTGCTTTCATATGAAGCAGAAAGGAAGACCACAGGAAAGATTGCAAAGCAAAATCCTGAACGTGAAGCTAAGTATTTCCTTTCCGGCAACAAACGCTATCCTTCTGCTCGACTCAATTTTACTATGCGAGAACGTAAACCAGCTGCGATGACTTTGTTTTGCCTGATCTATCCCTCTAAATTCCTAGCTGATTGCTATGAACCAATGTACTGTTTACGCAATAAAATGACATTAAAGCAAATTGAAAAGGAAGTCAAGGATAAAATATCAAAGGAACTAAGTATGCTTAAAGGAAAAACAAGTGGAAGTCCTGATACTAGATGGTATTATATGGCGCCTTTACTCATGGATGGATATCCCTATGCTTTTGATTGGCTTGATAACGAAATAAGTAGTGCTAGAGGAAACAATATTCAAGCTGAAAATGAAGAAAACAAAAGTGCATACGTTAAGCATATTGAGGAATTAAAACAGCTTTTTTATGACTTACACTATCAACCATCAGTAGAAGAACTTGGAAGAAAGCCCACTGATCTTCTTGATGTATTGACAGATATGGCGATAGCATCTCCTGCTGTATGTACTTATCGTACATACAGGCGATATTACAATAAAAGTGATGATATTAAATACAATTTACCTAGTGAAATAGCACGGCAGTTTATTAATCGGATGAATACTCCGGAATCCACAGCTGTAATAATGCTATCCACAGGAAAACGCTCAGATGATGCACACTGGCAAAATGTTCTGTCATATTGTAAAGACGGTAACTTTCAGGCAATGTTTGATGAATATGCACATCTAGTAAGCAACAATTTTGAAGATGGAAATGTTAATATTGCAGAGTTGCACACAATAATTCTAGAATCAATGGTTGTGAGAACAGCTTCATATATAGTTGATACTTATGATAATTTCTTGAGCAACGTGAAGTATAACACAAAAAAGGATATCAAACTTAGAACTCATTTTGCAGTATCTTTCACAAAAGGTGATGGAGATGAAAGCGATAATGAAAGAAAAAAGCGTGTAAGAAATGCTTTCAATTCACCATTCCGCCCTTTTGTTCTTGCATCAACATCTATCGGACAAGAAGGGCTTGATTTCCACAACTACTGTCGAAGAATCGTACATTGGAATTTACCTTCAAACCCAATTGATATAGAACAGCGTGAAGGTCGTATTAATCGATTCGAATGTCTCGCAATAAGACAGAATATTGCCAAGAGATATGGAAGTATGCCTTTTAACATAGATCCTTGGAAAGAAATGTTCAAAAAGGCATGCAGAGAAGAAAAATCCACAGACGGTTCAGATCTTATTCCTTTTTGGGGATTAAAAGATGAACAAGATATGATTAGGATTGAACGAATTGTACCAATGTATCCATTCAGTCGTGATCAAAATGTATATGAAAGGCTTATTAAAATTCTTACCATTTACAGACTCGCTCTCGGCCAGCCAAGACAGGAAGAACTATTGACGTATTTGATGGATAATGAAGTATTGTCAGACACAGAAATAGATAAGCTATTTATTAATCTAAGTCCTTTCTACAGAGGTTAGAAGAATAGCCAAATATAGCATAATCTCTAATACGTTTTTTTCTGCTTCTTAGGTCCTTTTTATAACATAAACACTAACCAAACCAAAGCCTGCCCAACAGTTTACGAAATCATAACCACCACTGAAGTGGTGGTTTGCACAGCCCCTAAAAGGGGCGAATACAGGCTCACCCACTAAAGTGGGCACTGAAGGTTTGACATTGCATTACTATCTCGAGCAGCCGCTTCAAGCGGCTGTTTCTTTTTGCTTACTTATTCTTACTACCCGTAAACGGGTCAATGTACTCCTTGAATGTTAGCTGATCTGCCATGCAATCTTCTTCTGTTTGATTCTTTATGTATTCTCGTATGACTTTTTCGTTACGCCATACTGTATCCACATAATATCCTCTGCACCAGAAATGTCGACTTCCATATTTATACTTCAAATTTGCGTGTCTGTCGAATATCATTAGTGTACTTTTCCCCTTGAGATATCCCATGAATTGTGCTATACTTAGATATGGCGGAATGCTTACCAGCATATGTATATGATCTGTCATTGCTGTTGCCTCTATTATTTCTACTCCTTTTTGTTCGCACAGCTTTCTGAGTATCTGCCCTATATCTGCTTTCAACTGTCCATATATGGCTTTTCTTCTGTATTTCGGCGCAAACACTATGTGATACTGACATCTGTATGTGGAGTGGGTTGTATGCTTTATTTCATTTTTCATTGTTAATAACCTCCTTGTATCTCAGATAGTAATGCGGTCGCCAAACCTTTACTATTCTACCATACTTGGAGGTTATTTTTAAGCTTTTGCTAAAGCATTTTTATTCCCCCAGTAGAACTGGGGGTTTAGTTACGCTAAAGCGCCAAGCACAAAAAGCTCCGCAACTGCGGAGCTTTTCTTGATATGTTTGACACTTACTTTACCATCAATGATCTAAACTTGCGTTTTTAGATATTCAATACAAAAGATGGAGGCCCGGATTCGGGCCTCCAATATTACAATTTATAAAAGTGACTGTATCTGATTCTGATACGTTTCGATTCTATATCTAAGCTGTCCTATACGCTCAATGTAGTATGTTCTATTGTTCTCAGCACTTTGAAGAAATCCTTTATATGACTCTACTAATCCTTCATAATTCTCGATATCTGCTTTAGCTTTGGCTATTGCAGCTGCAGACGGTTCATATGTCCATCCACCAGCTGAACTATAAGTTCTCACTCCTTGTGTCTTAGCTTTCTCAAGATTAATGTATGCACTGTTTAAGCTTTTGACATGTGATAAGTATGTTCTATTCAAATCAGCTATTCTGGTTGTCGATTCTTCAATATTCCTATAGCAGTCATTAATCGATGACATATCTGAATTTATGCTTATTTGTAAATTGCTGATTCTTGTATAGTTCTTATGATTAATATCTACACTTAAATATGTAGTTGTTGGCATTTCAGGTATCGAATACGCAGATGTTGAGTAGCTTGTTACCGGAACACTGGGTATAGTGGTTGTTGTCGTTTGTGTCGTACTAATTGTAGTAGTGGTGGTAGTAGTTGTTGTGGTCGTTGTTGTAGTGGTTGTTGTCGTTGAAGTTGTTTTTTTGGATGTTGTTGTCTGCGGCAGTTCAGTTGTTGTTATAACAGTTTGACCTGTTAACGGATCAATGCCAATCTGTTCTCCGACAAATGATTGGAGATTGCCTTTATAGCCTGTTGATGTTTTAGCGTAGTAAGTAAGGAGTATCGAAGCGTCACGACCGTCGATAATGGTATCATTGTTAATATCGCCGAACTCAGGAGCAGGCAGTGATTTTGTAACAGTAATCTCGATTCGCACCACATCATTTCTCGAATTTTTGGCTACGATCGTGGTCTTTCCTGAATCAACTGCTTCAATAATTCCTGATTCAGATACAACAGCAACTTTTTCGTTATCAGATGAGAATGTCAAATCATCACTTCCGACTTTAAGGCTATACTTCTCCCCTATTGCCATTTCTTTTTCAATAGTCAGCATTTCAGAAATCTGCGGTTTAGATGTTGTGGTAGTACTTGTTAGAGTACTTGTTGTAGCGGTGGTAGTGGTAGTAGTTGTTGTGCTGGTTGTTGTCGATGTTGGTTCGCTTGTTGTAGTGGTAGTAGTTGAGGTTGCAGTGGATATAGGCATATCCTTTGCTTCCCATTTCAGAATTGGAAGTTCGTTTTCAATATATACAAATGATGATCCTAATGATGTGGCAAAAGCTTCTTTTTTCATATTGTCAACTGGTTTAGGTGTGGATAAATCGTTTTTACCATCAGTTCCTTTTGAAGCAGAAATCGAAGAATAATAAACGTTGCTGTATTTTCCTTCATAATCATACGATTTATATGCTCCATAAGTACAATTGCCTGTATTATAAACATTTGATATTTCATAATTATGATTTTTTAAATCAAAGAAAGATAAGCGTCCAACAATACCATATGAATCTAAAGAAGATTCAATATCTGCCCGATTATAACAATTCTTGATGTATGATGTCTGGGAATGAACAGCTAATAAACCAATTATTCCCGCAATACCATGATACTGCGCTGCACCGTCATGAATAATTTGCCCATAATTACAGCACTCAGCGATCTCCCCCTCATCCATTGAACCACATATTCCGCCAATTCTAATATCGCTATCTTCAACGGAATAAACATTTATTGTTACATTAGATTTACAGCGAGTGATGGTATGCGATGCTCCTGCTATTCCGCCAACATTAAAACTGCTACTTGCAGTATTCTTACATTTAATTGAACCTGACACACTACTATCAATTATTGTTCCACCAAATCCTGCCAATCCACCAATTGAAAAATTGGTACTTTCTTTTTCAATATCAATTGAAATATCTTTTAAATTAATATTTTGAATAGTTGCCTCTGAAGCCATTCCAAATAAACCAAAATTATTTTGAGTAGAAGGAGTATCTGATGTACTTACTATATTCATTCCGTAAATAGTATGATCGTTTCCATCAAATTTGCCATAAAAATTCTTAATTGATTGCCACTGATAATGTTTTAGTGATATATCATTATCA
Organism: Ruminococcus flavefaciens FD-1; assembly: GCA_000174895.1. Lineage (GTDB taxonomy): Bacteria > Bacillota > Clostridia > Oscillospirales > Ruminococcaceae > Ruminococcus > Ruminococcus flavefaciens_A. Next base: position 49,966 of record ACOK01000111.1, on the reverse strand, counting down.
AGTATTATGGTTTGTCCTTCCATTTTTCTTCCCTGACCTGTTAAGACTGCTAATCCTGCCAATTCAGACGGACTACTTATGTGCTGTTCCTTTTCTTCACCATCATACCAAGTTGTATCCGCTGTTCCGTCCCATTCAATTGGTGATTTTACATCATCTGCTGAAGTTGTACCAATTGGGATAGCTACTGTAGCACCTATAACAATTGAAACGAACATTGATATTGCTTTTGTCAATTTCATACTTACTCTCCTATCGTCTTCTTATATAGCATAAGAAGCAAAATTTAATAATATCATTATATATCAAGAATGTTACAAACACATTAACTCTTCATAAAATCATCATTGTGTATACAAATTGGATATTTTCTCTTTATATATTGAATAACTAATGTGATACCATATGTGAAATCGTATTGATTAATAACATTTAGTATATGATAAATAGTTCACACTTCACTCCAACACACTCTGCATACTTCTTAGCACTGTTATCCAAATCAGTTTTCCCGACGATGATAACAAGATCTGAATCATCTATCATATACTCGTCTGCCAGTTCATAGCAGTCCTCGGTGTATTGATTCGATATCAGTTCAACATGATCCGAATCAGCGTGAACTGCGAAAAATCGGTCACGATGCTCCTCCACCCAGTTGGTGGACTGTTCCTCATAGGGCATGGCGATGTTCAGCTCAATGTCGTTGTACATAGCAAGAGCAGTTATGATCTCACCGCACCACAGCGGCACTCCGTACTCACAGTTGAGCCAGAAGCTGTCGTATCCCTTGCAGTAAAGATTCCAGATCTTCTCACGAAGTTTTGCTTTTATTTCGGGATATGGCGGTTCGTTTTCGTTCTTGCAGATGAGGTTTAACTCCTCGCCTGTTGATATGATGGTACAAGTCATAAAGATCACTCCAAGCATATAATATAGATTTCACCAATCGAAATTAACTATGTCATGGTATGTACACTTAATTATGCCACAATATGTGCCAAAAGTCAATGGCACATATTGTACCGTGATATACTTTTTCTTGAGAGGTGGTCTTATGATATACGAAAGAATCCGCAACTTAAGAGAAGACATGGATTATACACAGCAGCACATGGCTGATTTATTGTTCATCAACCGAAGAACATATTCAAGTTACGAAACAGGTGTGCGTGGAATCCCAAATGAAGTTTTAAGCCAGATAGCTGATATTTTCAATACAAGTACTGACTATCTTCTTGGTAGAACTGATGAAAAAAAGCCTTATCCTAAAAAATAACTACTACTATCATTGACTGATATATACAAAAACAGCCGTCCAAATAGGACGGCTTCGTCATTATATTAACCTTTTCACGAGATCCGCAGCATAGTGATCATTGACAGGTTCAACGATCATATCGGTCAGGGATTTCTTTGATATATCCTTTGGCGGTGTGGCAGCACAGATCCAGTTCACAACATCTTCCTGTCTCAGTATGAGAGGCATTCGGTCATGGATCCTTATCGACTCGGACGCTTCACGGGTGATGACTGAAAACATCGGAATCTGTTTCCCACGATGTACTTCATAACGATATAAACCTGCAAGGAATGTAACATCAGCACCGGTTGGCTGTATAGCATACTTCGTTTTCTTTACCTTACTATTATTAACATCCTCAGTTTCAGACATCCCCCATTCGTAATACCATGAAGCAGGAATGACACAACGTCGGGACTGCCATGATTCCTTCCACATCGGACGAGTTTCAGCAGTTTCAATGCGACAGTTGATGATGGGTTTGTTTGTAGCCTCATGAGTAAATCCCCATATCATAGGGAAAACTCCCACACCACCGTTTCTAGCAGGAGCGATGACTGCCGCAACGTCAGTCGGTCTGATGTCACCATACATTGCAATATTTTTAGCCATATCAACCATTATATCATTAGCCAGAGGTGACGTCTTTGCCTTATCAATATATAGAGATAATGGCTTAGATTCTACATAAAACCATGTACACATACCACACCTCCAAATCAAATCGAACATACTTTCTGGTTTCATTATATCATGGGTGAACGTTAATGTCAAGAGATACGTTCACACATACTATGATCATTTGTTACAACACTTTCGTCATATCCTCCATTATCACCATCACGGTAACAACCGACACCTCATCAGAACAACGACGATGGTACCATTAACAGATGGCCGACACACTTACAGTACATTTATCCAATACCACAATGGCCACACGTATTATCATTCCTCTCAATATCGCTAATATTCCTCCATGACATCATCCGGATGCATTATAATTATGCGACGAGTAACGGAAACAACGTTGTTTTCTATTATCCGCAGCTACATTATCCCCATAACAGTTGTTACATCTCATATCAGATGATGCAGCCAGCCCGTTTTTGTCGGTCATTCTACGCAATCCCTTAAAGTCAGCGCCGCACCAAGCCCCTTTTATATGAGCTGCTCTTAAAGGTGTTCTCCTATTTCCGATGTTACCACATTGAACAATGATCACTACATCGAGTACATGGATCACGAACATCAAAAATACGATACCACATTTAAGAGCAGGGATTATAAAGGGCTTGGTGCGGCGCTGTATTTGCGTAGCTATAAAACAAAACCGACTGAAAATGGCGATTCTCCTATAATTATAAAATTCCATATATATATCATTACTATGAATACCCTGAGGACTGCCGAAAGGCGGCCCAAGGGGCAATTTTTATGCCAAAGGAGAAATGCCTATGACTGAGACTAACAGATATCTGACCTGTGGTGTTGACAATACCATCCCGTTGGAGCTTCAACTGTTCATGTGGGACTGTGTTGACAGACTGCCCGAACCGAAGGACTACCTGCAAGTGTTTGAGCTGAGGCCAATGGGAAAGATGCGGTCCATCACCCAAACATCGGAAGAACCCGAATTCCGCCAGGAGGTATCTCATCCCGTTGGATGCTCCCATTGCGGAAAAACCTGTACATTCTTGACGAACGGGGTTCCCAAGCATCATGGTGCTTGCAAAGTGAATACTAAAACTAATGCCGCTCCTTCGGGAGCGGCTATTTTACGTTATGGAGGAAAAAATGGAAGAAAAAATCTACTGCTCCCACTGCGGAGCGCTAATCGAGGACGATGACTATGAGGAAGTTGGGGGTGAGATCGTTTGTACCGACTGCTATGAACATCACACTACTACCTGCGACAGATGTGGTTCTGTGATATGGACAGATGATTCATACGGCGACGAGTATACCACACTATGTTCATCATGTTACCATAACCACTATACTCGTTGTACTTGTTGTGACGCACTGCTTCATGAGGACGATGCTTATCATCTTGATGGATATGACTACTGTGGTGAGTGTTATCATGATGAGGTAGATCGTAATAGGAGCATCCACGACTACGGATACAAACCCGAACCCATATTCTACGGAGATTCTGACAGGTATTTTGGTGTTGAACTTGAAATTGATAATGCCGGAAAGGATGATGAAAATGCTGATGAAATTCTTGCTGTGGCTAACCGAAACGATACTAATCACTTGTATATCAAGGGCGACGGCTCGCTTGATGACGGAATGGAGCTGGTGACGCATCCGATGTCATTAGATTACCATAAGCAGTTTCAATGGGACGAGATAATGAAGAAGGCGATATATCTGGGCTACCGCTCTCATCAGACCTCGACTTGTGGGCTTCACGTACATGTGAACCGTGACTGTTTAGGTGAGAATCGTGATGAGCAGGATGAGACGATAAGCCATATTCTCTATTTCGTGGAACATCATTGGAATGAACTGCTGAAGTTCTCTCGGCGTTCTGAGTATGCCATGAACAGATGGGCCTCACGTTACGGATATGAGAATTCAGCAAGGGCGATTCTGGACAAGGCCAAGAAGGGCAACAATGGCAGATACGCTGCTGTGAACCTCATGAACTACGCAACCATCGAGTTCAGAATGTTCCGTGGTACGTTGAAGCTGAATACCTTCCTTGCAACACTTGAACTGGTGAACGCTATCATCGATGTGGCGATCAACTACACCGAGGATGATCTGCACAAGCTGTCATGGTCTGAGTTCGTAAGCAACATCACTGAACCCGAACTCATCCAGTATCTCAAGGAAAGAAAATTATACGTTAACGAAAACATCAATTCTGAGGAGGAAATGTAAATGAAAGCAAATGACTTTATCTCAAAAATCCCAGCTGGTTCGCCTGCGGGGGAACTGCTGAAAATCGCCACACTTGTGGCCGCAACTATTCTTGCTGACAAGGTCGGCGAGATCGTCAAGGATGTAATGACTGATGATCGTCCAAGGCTCATCGACACTACTTTCAGGGAGGATAACTAATATGTGTGCATTATTCGGATGGCTCGACTATAAACATATCGTGCCGTACAAGGTATTGAAAAAACTGACACAGCTTCTGGCGAATGCATCTGAGGAACGTGGCACTGATGCGGCAGGAATCTCATACGTCAATGATGGCAGGGTCTCTATATACAAGAGACCCAGGCCGTCCCACAAGATTCACTTCAACGCTCCTGATGGAACAACTGCTGTTATGGGGCACACTCGCTTCGCTACTCAGGGCGACAAGAAGCACAACTACAACAATCACCCGTTCGCAGGCCATGCAGACAAGGAGTTCGCATTTGCTCATAACGGTGTACTGTACAATGATGACGCACTTAGGAAAGAACGCAAGCTCTCCGATACTCACATCGAGACTGACAGCTACATCGGTGTACAGCTCATCGAGCAACAAGGCAAACTGGACTTTGATAGTCTCAGGGATATGGCAGAGACGGTGCGTGGGAACTTCACGTTTACAGTCCTCGATCAGGACAATACTCTATACATTATAAAGGGGAGCAATCCCTTATATCTCATCCACTTCAAGGCACTAGGGCTGTACGTCTACGCTTCAACTGAGTCCATCATGAAAAAGGCGCTAGGCAAATCCGTACTCAATAAGTTCTCTTATACAAAGATGGACTGCGTTGAGGGGGAGATCATTCGTATTGACAGTAGCGGCACGATAACAAAAGAGGAATTCGAGCCTGCTCAGTATCATTCCCATTTTGCCACATGGTATGACTATGAGGACTCTTATTATAGTATACATGAGGAATTGCTTTTGGCGTACTGTGGGTGCTATGGAGTTGATTCCTCTGATGTAGAAATGCTTCTGGAGTACGGCTACACCTGTGATGAGATCGAGGATATGCTTGCCGACCATGACCTGCTCCGTGAGACGTTGCAGATGGTGAAGTGCGAAGATGATATGAATATATATGATCAGGTGTACGGAGGTGCTTTCTGATGGCTAAAAATGCAAATGGAGAAGGCAGTATCTATAAGGATAAGCAAGGACGATGGAGGGCAGTGATATCCATTCCATCTGTTGACGGACCTCCCAAAAGGAGATATATTTACGGTCAGACTCGTAAGGCAGTTGCCGATAAAATGCATATTATACTGAATCAGATACATACCAACACATATATCGAACCTTGCAAAGTCACTCTTTATGAGTGGCTTTGCACATGGCTTGATCAGTATTGTAAAATCGAAGTAAAGCTAACTACATACGTCAATTATGACACGTATGTTCATCGTCACATAAAAAATACTATAGGAGGATATAAGCTATGTGATCTTAATACATCGATCATGCAGTCATTTTTTAATGAAAAGGCTGAAAATGGCAAACTTCACAGTTCGGGTGGCCTGAGTCCCAAAACAATAAAAAATATGCATGATATGATGCATCGTGCTCTTGATAAAGCAGTACATCTTGATATGATAATTAAAAACCCTACCGATTTCGTTACTCTCCCTAAAAGAAGAAAAAGTGAAATGAGGTTTCTTACAATTGATGAACAGAAAAAACTTCAGGAGGCATTGAAAGGTGATCGTCTTGAAATGCCTGTTCTTCTCGCTCTTTATACAGGAATGCGTCAGGGAGAAATATTTGGTCTGAAATGGAAGTATGTTCATATAGAATCTACCGATCGTGCATGGTTGAGAGTAGTTCAGGCCGTTAACAGATTCAGCAACAGAACCGATGACGGTAAACGGAAAACGTTTCTTTCTTTAAGTGAACCTAAAACTCCCCATTCTATCAGGACGATCCCTTTAATGCCATATATAGCTGAAAGGCTGACAGAATACAAGTGTGAACAGGAACAACATTTCAAAGACAATGGTTTACCTATGTCAGAAATGGTCTTTACGACAAAAAACGGAAACTTAGTTGATCCAAGGAACTTTCAGCGTGATTTTAAACTATTGCTGAAACGTAACGGATTGCATGAAATCAACGTACATGGCCTCAGACATACATTTGCAACAAGAGCCCTCGAAAGCGGAATGAACGTAAAAACTCTGTCAAAAATACTTGGACATAGCAGCGTTGCGTTTACTCTTGATACTTATGCCCATGTAACTGAAGATCTTAAATTTGAAGAAATGTCTGCTTTAAACAGCTTTCTGTAATACACTGCTCCGCCATTAAAGGCGGAGTTCTTTTTTGGAGGTAAATATGATATTAACATTCAATACTTTATTGGCTTTATTGTTCAAAGCAAAAAAGTCAGGAAAAGGAAGGATAGGCAAAGGCAGATTCTACATCAGCCTTATGAGGATATTCACAGGCTGTACGGAATCTGAGCTTCTCGGTTATTTTGGGAATGATCCGATAATAGCCTCTGCATACAGAAAACTTGACAGATACTTATGTCGATTTGAAAAAGACGGAAAGGGTTATCCATATGAGCTTATTCCTATAAGTCAATTCAGAAGCAATTCTTCCAACATTATTACACTTGAGCCTTATCTCGAAGCTATGAAAGAATTCTGTGACCGAAACCTTGATACCGCTTTTATACGCCCTCTTATTCATACAATAATAGAATCCGTTCGTCAGGATCATAGTATAAGTAAGCTTCTCTACGGAGCATCTTTTATCGATAAAGAAAAACTTACAGGCAGCTATGCTCATCCTTCATCTATATGCCTTGAAGCACTGTTGCTCGGTCTCATATATCATACACACAAATGCCCCGAAAGAGCAATTGTAAATGAGATAATTCTTATAGCTGCACCTAAGCGGCATACTTTTAGAATAGTAAGATACTCTGATAAGTATGATCTTGAAACAGATACACATATCTCTTTAGCTGCCAGCCTTTTTGAAAATTCCCATCATCAGGACGGAACGCCACTGCTCAATATTCCCGATATCGAATTCACTGACTGCAATGACTTGTTTAAAGCTATATTACTACGATATCGATATCAAAATGAATATAGCAACTGGCATGATTGCTGTGTATGTGAGGGCGAGCAAAATACTATTCAAGAAATCTCTGAATTGAAGAGAATACTGTGTTCTTTACCTGCAAATGGTATAATTCAGTATAAACTTATATTATCCAAAAAATGTATCTTGTCTGACACTCTTATTTCCGAATTAAAAAATACAGATATTATCTACAATACGGAATAATTACAGTTTTAAAATGCGGTAAACTCAGTCATATATGCGGCGTTCTTTTAAAATAAGTATGGTATACTTACATATGAGATATTATCTCAAATATTGATTTAAGGAGAAAAACTTATGGGACAATACTACTATATCGCAAACATGGATAAAAAAGAGTATCTTCTTGTAAATAGAAGAGCACCGGGAAGGAAGCTGCTTGAAATTGCTATGGACAGAAATGCTGCTCAGGCAATTCTCAATAGAATAGCAGAAGAATGGAAAGGTGACCATGTATTCCTTGTAGGCGACTATGCGGACCTCGATGATAAAAAGGTAATCTATTTTGATACACTGCGTGAATGGTGTGACAGGCTTCATACTCCTTATACGCTGTATGATTATATAGATGAGAACTTCACAGGCGTTGAAGGCGAGATCACAGATAAAGGATATCGCTTCATTTATAATCATGAAAAGAAAGAATATATCGATATACTGCACTGCCCGACATATCATACAGACGATTCCGGCTGGATGCAGAATCATATCTCCCCTCTCGCTCTTCTCATTGCTATGGGCAATGGCCGTGGAGGCGGTGATTATTACAACAGAGAAAACGATAAACTTGTCGGTTCATGGTGCAGCAGCATTTCAACAGTGGAAATAACAAGAGAACCGATAGACGATCTTGGATATACTGAAATTCACCCGGATTTTTTTCTGAGAGAGTAATCTGTATGAACGAACCAGTATACCGCATATACCGAAATTCAGAGGAGAATCCCACATATTTCAGAATATGACTTCTTAGAGTTCACCTCGGAATATGACAATAAAGAATTGAAAAGAGCCTAACTACATAGAACAAAGCCCTGTGATGCATTACTCATCGCAGGGCTTTTGTTATTAATATGCGAAAAATTTTTTGTTTTATATGAGAAAATTCCGGACACTCGGACACACATCATGCTTGTATCAGACAGGCGGATTACCGTTGCTTACATACAGTATTATCTCCGAACCTGTTTCTGTTTCTTCTCCCGGCTGAGGTTCCTGACCTACTACAATACCGGCTTTTTCGGAAGAATTGATCTCCTCGGTATGGACTTTCAATGACCTGTATTCTGCAATAATTACTGCATCGTCTGCATTCATTCCTTTGTAATCCTCTGTTATTATAGTCTGTGAGTTTGCTCCCATGCTGACATATAATCTGACAGTAGAACCCTTTGAGACCTTTTCACCTGTCGAAGGTTCTGATTTTATAACATATCCCGGTTGAATATCATTGCTTTCCTGATTTGCGAACTCAACGTTCAGACCTCTTTCCTTTAGAATATCGGCTGCCAGATCCTTCTGCATAAACTCTGTATTCGGTATTTCGATCATTTCCTCATTTGCTGCTGATGCAGCTTCAGCGGCTTTTGCTTCAGCAGCTTCTATTTCTTCCTTGATTTTGAACTGTTCCTCAGCTATTCTTCTGTCAATAATACTCATAGCATAAGAAGCTGCTTCATATACAGCATTTTTTATCTCCTCACTTACCTCCCATTTTGTCTGTGATGGGCCACGATCGCAAAGAATATATTTATCATGATACAGCAGACAAAACAATGTATCATCGCCTTTTGTAAGAACTACATTGATCGCCTCTGTAACAGCAGGATCAGCCTCAGTGTCATTCGGCATCTGATTCCATTCCCCTTTGTTGAAAGCATTTATCAGACTGCGGCTGCGTTCTTCGTCAAGCTCTATCAGTTCATTTGAATTGGTAGTCTTTACTTTCACTTCGTATCCGCTCAGATCACCGAACGGCGATACAGCTTCTGTCGAAGAAGCAGTCGTTTGATTTTGCGGTACCTCTGTCTGCGGTGCTGCGCTGCGGTGTTTCAGCATCAATGCTCCGCCTGTTCCTATACCTGCTACAAGTACAAGTGCAGCAGCTATCGACATTATCTTTTGCAGTATCGGCTTTTTATAGCGCTCAACTCCTGTAACTTCGATGTTTTCTGTATTATTGCTTTCTTCAGTCCTTTTATTGTAAATCCTTCTGCTCATTGCAAACATTCTCTCCTTTTCTTCATCGGAGGCGGGACAGTGTACTGCAATCTTAGCAGCTGTTTCATCATCAGCATTAGCTAAAGCGTCAAGGTTGAATTCCTTATCGTTCATAGCTGTTCCTCCTTTAAAGTGTAATGTTCATGGCGGTGAGTTCCTTCCGCAGTTTTTTCAATGCACGGCTAAGCCTTGCACGGACTGCTTCGGGAGTCAACGACACATATTCCGAGATTTCCTTTGCACTTCGCATAAAGAAATATTTCTGTATTATTATAGTTGAGTCAGGTTCTCCGAGAAGATCAATACAATTTAACAATGCCCTGTGAATTTCCTTGTCCTCTACTATTTTTTCTGTATCATCAGGTGCTTTGATGTCAGAGGTATTTTCTTCATCAGCGGATACGGTCTCAGGTCTTCTGCGTGTAAGTTTTGCAAAATGGTCTGCTGCCTTGCGACGGGCAACCGTTCCGACAAATCCCGATACGTCACCGCCGAGCTGTTTGCTGCTGTCATAATATATGTATATATCAGCGAAAACATCGCCTACACATTCCTCTATATCTTCACGGGAAGCGCAGTTTCTCAGCCTGCCTGTCACTATCGTATACACATAGTTGAAATATTCTTCAAACAACTCCTTCTGCGCAAGTTCTTTTGATTCAGAAGAAAGCAAACGGTATTTCTCATGTGTCATAGTTTATCACCTCTTGAATAAAAGCTATCTGATGCATCTTTCGGCTTTCACTATATCTATTCCGTGACACAACAAGAAATGTGACGCTTCAGGATTTATTTTTTTATTTTGATTATTGCACTTACATTACAATCGAGAAATTTTTTGTTTATAGAGGAAATCTGCGGACACTCGGACACTTCGCAGTATTTCGCAGATCTCAGCTGAGATCGATCATATCTTCCATGATCTTTTCATCTATTTTATACGGACATAATGCAAGTTTTGCAGTGTTTTTCATTACACTCTCCGCTGATCTCTCAAGCAGTTCACGCTCTGCGGCCACAGGAGCAAGTTTTGATATATAAGCTCCCAGTTCATATGTATCACCGAAGCCTATTGCATCAAGAACAGCTTTTCTTCGCTCAGCATCGGCATATTTCAGATACTTGCCCTGAAATGCTCCTACAGCTGCACCATGCGGTATACCTGCTCCATAAGTCAGCATATAGCTGAGAGAATGAGGAATAGTTGTTCCTGTCTGAGCGATCGACATTCCCGCAAGCGCAGACGCATTCATGAGTTTCATAGCCGCAGCTGACGTTAGTTCCGATTCACCTTCAATATAGCGGCGGCATTCCGCCCATTCCTTCAAGCCTGCAAACACAGACATATCACTGTACGTATCAGCAAGAGTATTAACTGCACTTTCGATAAGATGTGATAAGGCATCGATCGCAGTATTGACAATTATCTTTTTCGGTGCGGACAACAGGTATTTTCCGTCTATAAAAGCAATGTCGGGAAATATCTTATGTTTTGCAGAAACTTTGGTTTTCAGGTCATGGCGTGTAAGGACAGCTACTCCTGTGACCTCGGAACCTGTTCCGCAGGTAGTAGGGACCGCTGCTAACGGAAGTGCAGAAGAATCTGCTGCTTCATACAGGAATTCCCATGATTTTTCATTGTTCCTTATCATAAGAGCCACGGCCTTCGCAGCATCGAGCGGTGAACCTCCGCCAATACCGATAACAAAATCCGCACCGCATTCAATTCCCATATCACGGGCAGACATAACTGTTTCAACAGACGGATTCTCCTCTACTTTGTCAAAAACAGTATATGAAACTGAATACTCTGAGAGAGCTGAAATAACATCGTCAAGGGAGCCATTGAGCTTGGAAGATCTGTTTCCCGTTACTATAAGAGCGTGTGAGCCAAGAGATGCCAGTTTTTCAGCGTGTTTGGCTATACAATCTGTTTCACTGATAACCTGTGTCGGCATAAAGAATTTCATAGAATTACCTCTTTCTTTTTTTGATTGGAAAATGTATAGTTGATGCTGCTCGCCCGTTAAGGGCGAGTTGATTTTTTGTTTTATATGAGAAAACTATGGACACTTGGACACAACTCTATACATTCCTTTACTAATTCTTGTCTCTATTAATAAATTTAAACATTTTTAAAATAACTTCCTCAGGCAGCGAAAGATCCTCACCTATTTGTTTTAATATGTCTTTATTATTCATCAAAAAAAGATATTGTTGGTCGATGAAATTTAATCCTTCATATGCTAAATTTGAATTAACTGCCTTGTCATTTATGTATTTATCTTTATCTATAATATATGCTATAAGAATCTCTATTATCTTTCGATTCTTTTCTTTGGCTTCCAAAGCCAAATATTCAACAATAATATTTAAATTACTGAAGAATTCTTCTTGGCACGAAAAATAGTCAACCAATTGGTTAAGTGATATTTTAGTTATATCATCATCAAGTTCAGGAGGTGGTGTAGGAAGTAATTTTCTAAATACTTCGGCTGTTTCTGTACTTATATCAGGCAAATTGACATATTGATTTAAGCCTATTGTTGCAGTAACTAAATCATCTATATTACTATACAAGCTTAGAATCTGTTTTGAGGTATTTCCATATAAGATAGTATCGAAAGATAATAACCATCTTTCATATGTTCCATTTTGAATATTTCCGGATGTAAGTAACTCGTCTAAAAGCGCAACAAGTGTATCATATAGAGTTGCTCGATCTTTATAATCATTGTATTTCAGTTTACCATTAAACCATTTTTTGCATATTTTATTTTCCCCTTCTCCATCTACTGACATTATCAGTAACTTCTTAACTATCTCCACATCTTCATCAGGTATCTCTGAAGTTTTGTTTTTATAATAATCTTTAGTATTACGAAGTAATATATTATTCATCAATTGCCTAAATTTCTTCCTCAATAAAGTTAATTTAGCTTCATAATCATCACCTTCATCCCATTTTTTATATTTAGCAATTTCTTCATACAAGACAGACATCGCTTTCATTGTTTCCTCCTCCTTTTTGTTAGCATATCAAAACGAAATAGAATTGAATGTTTCCTGTTTCGTGTTATTAATGGAAATATATGATATCATATATTCACAGGTTCAATAGACGTCTAAAACTGTTGACATATATTTGAAATTAAGTATGAAAGGATTTGCCTATGAACAAAGACAAGCTGTGTCTCAATGCAGCAGAGGTTTCCAACCAAACGGGGATGTCAATTTCCTCGATAAGGAAGCTGACCCGCTGCGGCGAGATACCGCACATCAGAGTCGGTCGCCGGATCTTGTATCCAGTTGCCGAAATTGAGCACTGGCTCAAAAGCCGCACAATAGGCGGCGCTATAACTGCGAAAGAAGGTGATCCTATTGAGCAGTAAAGCCGCAAATGGTGAAGGAACAAAGTTTAAACTCAAAAACGGACAGTGGAGAGCAGCATTTTTCGTTCCTTTGCATGACGGAAGTAAGAAGCGGATCTACCGCCAGTTCCGTACACGCAAGGAGGCGGATGAATGGCTCTCTAAGATTAAATCGGAAATCAGCGCCGGCAAGCCGGTGCTGTGCTCCGACCAGCCGTTTGGGGAGTATCTTGACCAGTGGCTCGAGAAGTTCGGCTCAGTTGCTATCCGCAACAGCACCCGTATGAACTACCTCGGCTATCTCCGTCACATCCAGAGACACAAGATCAAGGACATCAAGCTTAAAAACTTGACAGTTGATGACCTACAGGAATTCATTCTGTTCTTGAAAAATGCTGGACAACTGGACACCGGACTACCGCTCAGCGCTAAGACCCTGCATAATATAATGAATATGATACACAAAGCACTTGACCACGCAGTTGGCAGACAGCTAATCTATCATAACGCTGCTGACTACGTTCAGCTTCCTAAGGTAATGACACCTGAAATGCGTGTACTGACGGAAACGGAGATAAGCGGATTTGTAGCAGCAATGGAGGGTGACAGGCTTCAAATCGCTCTCGTACTTATGTTGTTCTGCGGACTCAGGCTTGGTGAATGCTGCGCTCTTACTCATGATGATGTACGCTGTAAGGACGGAATCTACTACCTCAACATCTCAAAATCCTTGAACAGAGTTTCGAACTTCGAGGCTAAGGCTGGAGAACCGAAGACTATACTTCGACTTCAAGAGACAAAGACCTCAAAAGGTAAGAGACAGGTTCCGCTGCTCCCCGAAGTAGCTGATAAAGTGCTTGCACACATTCAGTGGCAGAAGGAGCAGGCTGAGAAATCATATGGTATGTACGAGGAGAATCCTTGGCTCATAGCCAACGAGCTCGGTCATTACCTTGATCCCGGTACTGTAAGGAAGAAACTCAAGGCAGTTGCCGAGAGTATCGGCATTACGGACTTTCATCCGCATTGTCTGCGCCATACTTACGCTTCACAGGCAGTAAAGGCAGGTGTTCCGCTCCCCTATCTGAGCGATATACTGGGACATGAATCAACAGCCTTCACCGCAAAGGTATACGTCAGTCTCGACCTTCAAGGTCGGGCAAATGCTCAGGCTGCTATGACTGAGCTGGTAAAAAAATCTTTAAAATAATCGCAAGTCGGGGGCAAAATGCCCCCGCAGAAAGGAATAAAAATGATTACTTATACTTTTAGCATTGCTGGCTACGATCACACTGATAATCGTTTCCGAGAAGGATGTTGCGAGCCAGCTGACAAGAGATATCAAGAATCTCGGAATAATCAAGTTTGACGGTCAGTCCGCCTATATAAAACTTCCAACACACTGGCAGAAAATCTGCAAGACGGATCTTTTAACAATTATAAGAAATCTTATCGTGCCAGAAGATCGTTTCAAAGTCAAATCCACTAATATTGCCGAAGTAGCAAAGCGCCTTTCCGAAGATATATCACTGAAGATCGATATCGAGGGAGCCCTCAAACGGCAGCAGTACTTGATAAATTTCATGAACGGCGTTCTCAATATCCTCACCGGAGAATTCACTACGGATCGTAATAAATGGATTTTTGACTATGTCTTCAACGTTAACTACATCGAGCATTGTACCGAGAGAGAGTGCCCGAATTTTATGAAATTTATCAAGACATCAGCCGGAATTGAAAATAAAGACTGTATATTCAGATCCATCGGTTTCGGCTTATCGTCGCTTACTGACGTAAAGTGTGCTGTATTTTTGATAGGCGAATCGGACGGTGGCAAATCAACTCTGCTCAGAATCATTGAAAGTGCTGTCACACCGGGACTGGTATCGAATATCAGCTTTCAGCAGCTTGGTGATCCCCACTACACTATCCAGCTCCAGGGAAAAAAGCTCAATATCTCATACGACAACAGCTCCAAAGCCCTTGACAACGAGCATATCTTTAAATCCATAGTCTCTTGTGAGAAAATCGAAGGGCGAGCGCTCAGAGAGAACCCGGTACAGTTTGTTCCGACTGCGAAATTATTTTTTGCATCGAACAGACCTTACGTGTTCAAACACCCAGATCAGGCTTTATATCGCCGTATGGTGATAATTCCTTTTGAGTATAGTATACCTCCTGATAAGCAGGACAAGCATCTGCTTGATAAACTCATGGACGAGCGCGACGCAATCTTCTCTCGGGCCGCAAGATCACTCAAGGAATTTATCGAGTCAGGCTATGACTTTAAGATGAGCTCCAAGGGTGAAGCTTATCTGAGAAGTCGTATAACCGCACTTCACAGTGTTGAGGAGTTTCTCAATGATCGCACAACTCTTGACGAAAAGGGATCCGTGCCTGTTTCCGTTTTATACGAGGCTTACAAAATATGGTGTAACGAAAACGCTCTCGACGCTGATGACAAGTCCGAATTCAAGGAATCAGTTCTCAGCTATTCACCTTCAATCGATTTCAAAAAAGTTGGACCTCGCAACAGTCGTAAAATCGGCTTCAAGGGAATTCGTCTCAAGACTGCTGAGGAACTCAACGCTCCCGACGACACGACGGAGGTTTAAAAATATGATTTCAAACTCAGCTCGCAGTCCTCCGACTGATGTAATGACACCAACTAAACGTCATGACTCTGGCGAACAAGATTAGCCAGCGTCAACACATTACATAGGAGGAATAATAAAATGAACAAACACAAAACAGAAATGACCACCATGCAGTGCAGGGTGTCAGTCACAGACAAAGACAAGATATCTCAGAGAGCGAAGGCTGCTCAGATGGATAACAGTAAGTACCTGAGAACCGTCGCTCTCTCTGACGATAAGGTCATATTTCTCAACCAGAGCGGCTCAATAGCCAAGTCATTGGCTGAAATCAGCACAAACCTCGACAGTGCTCTCAGAGACAAAGAGATCAAGTCTGACCTTGAAGAAGAAATGCTCAGAATGTTCTCGCTGATCAATGATGATTTCATTGAGATCCTCGATCAGATCTCCGATATCAAGCTCTCTGACGAAGGAGGTGAATAATATGTCGATACTTCGCAGGGTCAATGACCATAATAATGACTTATATAGTTTGGAGCGTATCTCCAACTACATAGTGACAAAACCATATACAGACTGGGACAGCAATGTCGATGTAGTGGGTTGTAGAAAGGAAAACTTCCTGAAGGACATGATCGCTTGCAAGCAGGCCTATCATAAAAATACAGGAAAGATGTACGACCACTCGGTGCTGTCTATCACACCTGATAACCCTCACGTTCCTGATGAAGTCTATATGGAAATAGGCCGCAGAATCGCAAATCACCGTTCAGGTTATCAGTGTGTCTATGCGTTGCACAAGGATACATCCACCCGTCATCTCCACTTTCTGTTTAACTCTGTCAGCTATAAGGACGGAAAAAAGTTTTCACAGGGACCAACTGCTTTGAATGGCGTCAAGACCTTCGTTAACCACGTTCTCGAAGGTTATGACTTTGATCCGATCAAAGAGGGTATGCTCGGCTGCATCGACAATAACGTATATGATATCAGAAACGGTTACATATTTCTTGAGATCGATGACGACTCACCTGATGACAGAAATATTTTAGTTCCACCGCCACCTGACGAGAATCAGTACATCAATCCTGACGCTCCGATCCCGGGAATCCACAAGTTCCTGGGAGGCGGCCACTCTATCTACAATAATCCATTCGGAGGTTATCCCATGAGCAATAAGTATTATCCGAATAAGGGTTATAGCCCTTATTCACCAACAGCATCACAGGCATCAAGATCATCACTTTCGCAGCATAATGCTAACGGACAGGATATCAACCTGTTAAATGTCAACAATATCCACCTGAACAGAAACAGCGATCTTGCTGCTGCCGCAAGAGATATTAGTGATGCATTCAGCGACAATGCAAGAGCCGGCGCAGAGGCTATGGCTGAACTGCAGAAGCGTGGATGCAAGGCCAATATCAACCTGACAACCATCAACAACTTCTATGTTGACTCCCCAGGCGAAAGCAGTGATGAACCTTTCATCGACGTGAAGCCTAATGATCCTTTTAAGAAGTGATACCCAAGCGCCCTTCGTGGGCGCTTTTTCTTTATTATACAGCTTTTCTCTCGTTACTGTCAAGCATTTCCTTCTTCAGGAAGTGTCGGTACGCAAGATAGGATACTACCGAATCAAAAGCATTTCCGAAGCCGAACATCAATGCGATACCTATAAGCGACGGAGTCCATACTCCGCAAAGATACAAAATGAAAAATGCACCGTAGTAAATGCTGTTGGTAACTACCGACTCAGGGCAGCATATATGTCGTTTTTCCCCCTGCCATAAAATGTTGCATCGAATACATTCTGAAAGGCATACAGCACGTAGAAAGTGAATAATACCATGACAAGTTCAAACAGCTTATCCACATCGCTGTATCCGAGTACATACTGCATAAAAGGCTTGTAAGCAGGGATAAGCAGTACCCATAAGATACAGGTCATTGCTGTAATGGCAAAGTAGCCGGGAGTATTATTCCTTACAGCATTTTTATCCTTGGCAGTCTCCTGTTTGATGAGTTCGCCCAGCTGAGTTACAGGCAGAAGCATCCAGCCCCAGATAAAATTATTCGCTACCCAGTACGTTCCCTGTTCGCCTACCATATTTACCATACGTGATACCATGAGCATATATGCGATATTTCGTACAAAAGATTCAAGTCCTGAGATACTGCCGACTCTTAAAAAGTCCTTCATCCATGCAAAGGACAGCTTTTTTCTCTCGAATATATGATAGCCGCATCTGCTTATGAGCACAGCTGCTACAACGAACAATATAAGATTTGAGATAATATTCGATATTCCTATTCCGTTGACTCCGCATTTAAGCGATACAGGCAGTGACGATACAAGCAGTGTGTCAAGTATAAGGCTAAGCACCAGCTTTGCAGCAGTTATTGCATAGACAAGCCCGTCCTTTCCTATGCTTATCAGCGCTACACATATGAAGCTGTAAAGAATGCCAAAGATGTTAGCTATACACTCTATCCTGATATAGCTTGCAGACTCAGAGATTATGTCCTGCGAAACCGCCATGAAGCTAAGCAGCGGATGCACAAATGTCATTACAAGCACAGAACAGACCGTATATATTCCCAGTGAGACCAACAGTCCGCTTCGTACTCTGTTTGTATACTCATCCTTATCTGCGACTGCCTTTCCAAGAAAGAAATACAACGGAAGCACTATTGCTTCGTTTATAACTTCATACAGCAGATTTACCCACGAAAGCTGTCCTGCTATTGAGTACGCCCAATCTCCGGGAAGCTGTCCGAGGAAGAACGTCCTCAGCGTTGTGTACAATGTAGGACATAGTCCCATTACAAGCAAGGCAAGGAATAATCTTCCGTTGATATTTTTCAGTGAACTCAATACTTTTTTCATGTCTGTCCCTCCATGATGGTAGTTTTTTATATTATATCATGCCATAGAAGTATTTGCAATAACTGCCAAGCGCCGCAGCAAAGTCAATATATAAAAACAAGAAAGCACCGCTCCGGTGCTTTTCTACTATTCTATATATTCGATTCACTCCGCTCCAAAAGATGTTAACCTCGGTTAACAAAAATCTCTGTGATTCTCAATAACTCTCTGTGACACTCCATGATTCTCAACGATATTTAGAGGGAAAATTTTCTGCGTTGATGTACGGTTGATGTATTTCACTCATTTTTGCATAAAAAATAGGCACTCTCGATTGCTCGAAAGTGCCTATTCTACGTTGGTTGCGGCGGCTGGATTTGAACCGTTGCCCCAACTGTATAAACCGCCTGAAAACAGGCATTTGTGAACGTGACTGTGTGATTTCGTGTGATTATCACGGAATCACACTCTTTTTTTATGCTGAAACATTCCCAGAATTAAGGATAATACCATTGAAATAACCATCAATCATCTTGTCGATCTTTTTGCGTTCCGAGCTGAATGTCTGCTGATAAACGGATTTCAGAATACTATCCGTAGACCAACCTCCACGCTCCATCGCATACTTGTCGGGAACACCGAGCATAAGCATAATTGAAGCGTTCAAATGGCGAAGATCATGAAAAGTCATTTTGATATCGTTCCTTTTCATAAGTCTTGTAAATCTGCTGTAAAGTGCCTTTCTTGTAAGCGGAACTATAAAGTCCTCATCACTGTCATGCTCAATTGCCATTATCATATCAAATATGTAATTGGGCAATTCAAGCTGACGCTGACTTTTTTCAGTCTTGCAACCTTCACGTACTTTCAGTCCTTCATCGGTACGGATAACAGTACGCCTGATACTTATTCTGCGTGTTTCTTTATCAATATCTCTGAACTGCAAACCAATGACCTCTCCTATTCGCAGACTGAGCCAGGCTGCAAGCAGTACGGGAAGTTCGATCTCTGTTCCCTTTACGATAGTAAAGACCTCTTCAAACGACGGTAATTCCTTTTCCTTTTTTCTGAGTTTCGGGAGCTTAACACTGTTCAGATTAATATCCGCATTGAACATTTTCAGTACCGACTTCAACAGACCGTATGCATTCTTGACTGTCTTTGGACTTACCTTTTCAGCTTCAAGATTTATTGCCCGCTGTATCTGAATAGGCTTTATATCTCTGACTTTAACATTCATAAGTGTTTTGAAGCGGTATTTTAATACCTGATTGTAATCACGGATAGTTGTTTCTTCAAGAACATTTCTTCTGCTGTCGATGTACATTTCCATTGCTTGAGCAACAGTCATGTTATTATCGTAGTTCTGTTCTCTCCTGCAAGCAAAGTCTGTGGCAAGTTTTATTGCTTCCCACTCCTCTGATGCTGTAAATGACTTGACGATACGCTTACCGTTTTCATCATGTCCTGCAACTACCTGAACTCTGTAATTTCCCGAAGGAAGTTTTTTAGCCTTCATATACCATTCCTTTCCGAGCATCGGAAAGTGATATCAAACTATAAATACAGTATACCACTTCCCGTGTGATTTGTCCAGTGTTTTTACGTATAAATCTACATTGCAAGCAATTCGTCAAGTTCCATGCTGTTCACAACAAGGAAATTATCTACCTTTTCAAGTGTGATGTTTCTTGCGTTCTTGTCGTAGTCTCTTAATGTTCGCTCGCATACCTGTAAATAGGCTGCAAGTTCACTGTCACTGACATCTTTAAGGCTCTGCCAGTAACGGATTTTACACCATATCTTCTTGTATATGGTGATCCTTTTTTCTTTTCTCATTGTTATCCCTCTCTTTGAAATCAATATCAAAAAATGATGTGTAGGTGTGTATTTCTCTATTTATAGGCTTTTACGGTGTGTATCAGAGCTGTGTATGCAATGTGTAACACAGCTATACGCATCATTATTACGCACCATATAAGGCTGTATACAGCCATTTACACAGCTACACACCTTTTACGCAGGTCGTTTTTCTGTTTGTCTTTATCCCTTTGAAGCCCCTTACTCTGTTTCCTCTGTCATCCAAGATATTGGAATCGTAGCATATGCCGAGCTTTTTCTGATTTGTTTTGAGCCAGCTTATGAAAGTATCTCGCTTCAACGCCGTTAGAGCATTATCACCGCACCAGACAGAATATGACGAATAAAGTTCCGCTCCCGTAACACGAAAATCTGTGTTGAATGATACGATATCACAGTCGCTCAGAAACTCGTTGATATTGCAGTTATCCGACAATGCCTCGGAAATATTCAGCTTTGTTTTATTGGAAATAGTAAAACGGAACTTTCTGTCTATCAGTCTTTTCAGTCCGTCATACATCCAGCGGAATATCTTTTCCTTTTCAGCAATAAACTTATCTGCAATAAAAGGATCATCGATGCGGTTCTCGGACTTTGGCTTTGTAGTGAGGATTATCAGCCTTCGTGCAAATCCGTCCGTCTTATCATACAGTGCTTTCGGACTGCCGTTACCGAAACACAGAAAACGTGAATACAGCTTTGCCTGATATGACTGTTCTCCCTTTGCTTCTACATCAACAGGAGTTTCTGCTGTTATCAGATTCTTGATATATCCCGTACTCATAAGAGCGTTCATCTGCATATCATCATCTACCATGAGCAGTTTATCCTGCAAGTTATACCTGAAAAAACGGTCGTTTTCTATACGCTGAAAGCTTCCTGTCAGCATATTTTTTCCGAATATACTTTGCAGAACTACTCCTATCCTCGATTTTCCCTCTCCGCCGTTTCCGACTATGAACATCATTTTCTGTCCTCGTGTTGACGGTATGAGGCAGTATCCGAGATACTCCTGCAATGTTTCAACGTCCTCGGGTTCAAGAAGATCATACAGAAATGTCAGAAACTTCTCGGGATAGTAAGCCTCACCGATAAACTCCTTGTATTCAACATTCAGTCGGTTTCTGCAAAAGTACTTCTTCTCCGTAAATGTACCGTCAACATCAAGCGTACCGTTTTGCAGATGTATCCTGAATTCATCAAGCGGTAATTCGCTGTTGTAACAAAGAAGTTTAATCGCCTCTATCAGTGACTTCACCCGATTAGAAAGATTATTCCTGACATAAGGCAGTATATCCTGAGAGATACGATAGCTGACATACTTCATATCAACTTCTCCGTCTACATCAAACAGCTTGTCATTAACGCACAACATCGGGAACTGTTTCAGATATTCCGTTCCGTATGCTATCTCATCAATGGAGTTTATCCCCATTACCCATTTGGGAGCATTTTCAAGAAACTCTTTTTTCTTCTCTTTATCCTTCAACTGTTTATCTCCTTTTTGTATTGTAAACCGCCCATATCTATGATATAATGTAGAAAAGGCGGTGTTTTGTGTGTCATATATTACTTTTGCTGATGTTTTCAAACGTCTGTATAACGATGCAGACCATAAAATAAATCCCTATAGCAAGGAAGTCAAATGCTCTCAAAGCGAATTCTTCAATGCTTTGTTCTTTGCGTATACAGACGGCAATGATTCTGCATTTGATAATTCCTATGTCGGAAAGTTCTCTCGTAACGAAAGAGCTTTGCCTGCGGAGCTGTTCAAATTCTATGCAGGCGATCTCGGAGTGCTGTCCGATGATATTGAAGCATATATCCTTCCGTGGCTTATTGATTACTATAACACCGCCGAAGAATTGTATAAGCTTATCAAAGCAGACGACTATTTTACGGACGATGTTAAATCCGATATATGCAGCACTTTTCCATTTGAAAAGAAAAGCGATGTAACAGCTTTCATAACAAAAGCTGTATATAATACGATGTCACGACCGAAAGAACCTTTAACACTCCCCGTTCCGAAAAAAGCTGATTCGTTTATCGTTGAATATGACCTTGATACAGCTTATGCTCCACCGCCGTTATGCAGATATTTCTGCGGTCGTGATGATGAGCTGAAAGAACTCCGCAAGCTCTTTGACGAACATAACCGCATTTTCATAACAGGTCTTGCTGGCATTGGCAAAAGCGAATTTGCAAAAGCATATGCAAAGCGTTACCGTGACAAATATAAACATATTCTGTTCTTTACCTACAACGGAAGTCTGCATGATATGATAACGCAGATACCGCTTGATGATAACGATGATAAAAATGCTTTCGGTATTCGTCATAAACTTCTCCGCAAGCTGGGAAATGATACCCTTATCATCATAGACGGCTTTAATGTCCGTGAATCCGAGCTTTCTTCCTATGCTGAATATGAAGTTATAAAGAAGTACAAGTGCGATATGCTCTTTACTTCACGCTCTCACTTTGAGAATGAGTCTACCTTTGAGCTTTCGGAAATGCCCATTGAAGCATTACACAGACTTGTCTGTAATATATTTCCCGAAGCGGAAGAATACAGCTCCGTTGTCGATGAAATAATTGACATTGTTCACCGTCACACCTACGCAGTCGAAATAACAGCAAGACTTATGAACACAGGTTTATTAGAGCCTGACGAGATACTTGAAAAGCTGAAAACTTGCAGTATCAATCCTGAACTTTCCGATAAGGTTAAAACTGTCAAGGATGATAAAACTCAGAATCAGACCTACTACTCACACATTCATTTTCTGTTCAGCCTGTTTGAACTGAATGAGGATATGCGGTACATACTGAGCTGCACTTCTTTTATCCCAAATGAGGGAATAAAGGTGCGTCCATTTGCAAAACTATGCGGACTCGCTGACCTTAATACTGTTCACGAACTTGATGACTCAGGAATGTTGAAGCTCTCAGAAAACGGTATAATATCCGTACAGCCTATGGTCAAGGATATTATTATCACTGATCTTGAACCGTCAATACAAAGCTGTACTGATTTTATGAAGAACACATTCGATGTTTGTACCGCTCACGGCA
Organism: Ruminococcus flavefaciens FD-1; assembly: GCA_000174895.1. Lineage (GTDB taxonomy): Bacteria > Bacillota > Clostridia > Oscillospirales > Ruminococcaceae > Ruminococcus > Ruminococcus flavefaciens_A. The sequence continues at coordinate 26,613 of ACOK01000111.1, read as the reverse complement.
TAGCTGTTCCTGTGAAGTCATTTGCTGATATGCTTACTGAAATTTGCAGGCATATCAGATATGATGATATTGATAATTATCTGCTTTTAATTGAGGAATCTGTCGGTTATCTTGAAGCAAGCAAAATGACCGGTCATATCGAAACTCTCTGCAATATCTATACTGATACTGTTAATTCACTTCCCGATAACAGTAAATACCTTGCAAAAATGTACTACATACAGTGCCTTAATACCGGTATTGCTCACGGCGATCATTCAAAAGCTATTCCCATAGCCGAAAAAGCTCTTGCACTTGCCGACAGCGTAAGCCTTGAATTCAAGGCGAATATGCACCATAATCTCGGCTTCATGTATTATAACAGCAAGCGTTACAAGGAATGCAGGGCGGAGCTTGAAAAAGCAATCGTAATATATCAAGAACTTGGCATCTCCAATAACGATACACTGCAAACTCTCGCCCTGCTTCACGATGTTAACTCCAGAATCTGAAATACAGTCTGATGATTATATCAAGCACAACAAATAACGGCGGCAGATAGAAAAGCCTTGCCTTCCACTTTTCTTCAAGCTCCAGATTCAAGGCGGTATCGGCGGCTCTTTCAGCAGCCTTTTCTGCATTTTTCGCAGCAGCGTTTATCTTTTTTATCATAAGCTCAGTATCATTGGCAAGGAACTTGCGTATATCAATGAATGCTTTCTCCTGCTCTGCCCTGAACTGATAATAGATACTTTTAATAGTATCATCTATGCTGTTCCGAACGTTTTTTGCGTACTCGCTTTGAACGCTCAGCAGATTCAGCTGCCTTCTGTTCAGCTCGTCGAACTTTACGAGCATATTCTCCATAAAGCTCTCCTGTATCGTGGCTATCTTCATTACGGTTGCGAGAAGTATATCCACTTCCTTGTCCTGACGTGCTTCGTCTTCTCTCACAGCTTTCAGATACGCTATATTGTTCATCTCGTTCTGAAGCTCCGTAAGAGTAGTTTCCTGTGTTGTTCCCTCCGTCTTCGGCAGCTGAACCGCTTCCTTGTCCGTTTGCTTTATTCGCTGTGAATCCACAGCTAACAGTTCTCTGGAGAACTTCCCCTGTTTCAGATATTCCTGTGCGATCTCTTCCTGAGATCTCTCTTGTTCGTAATTCTTTAAGGACATTATCAATTCCTCCTTTGGTATAGGCAGCTCCGAGCTTGCTGCCACGAACGGAAACAAGCTCTCCTGCCTTATTCTTGTGTTCAGGATGGCGGTATGATACCGTGTTTCCCTTTACTCGTGTCTCGACATGATAATGCTCCCATAAGCCTTTTATCACATCTTCAAAAGTTTTGTTGCGTATATCCCTGCACTCGTTTTCAATAGCCTCACGAAGTTCTGACTTAAAGGTCTCTTTTCCCTTTTTCTTCATCTGCACTTCGTTGAAGCTCTCTTTTATCCGCCAGGGATCCTTGCTGTAGTAGTTCTCACGCACCGAACGTGTAAGTCCTCTTTTGGTGCATTGCTCACCAAAAAACTGAGACATAATATACAAGTCCTTTTCGTTTCTGCGAAAAGCCTTACCTGTATCACGATTACAGTTGCCGATAATAAAATGAACGTGAACATGATCTCTGTCTGTATGAACAGCAAACATAACATCAAAACCTTTGCTGTGGAAAAACTTCTCGGCAAACTCCTTTGCGATCTGAAACGCTTCTTCATAGGTCAGATTTTCAGCAGAATGAAAAGATATCGACATCTTGTAGGCAAGGTTGCTCCTTTTATCGCAGGGCTTATCCCACAGTCTGCGTGTCAGCAGAACAGCATCTGCAAAATTGTCCCTGTCATCATCGAAAGCATAGTATAAATCGGAACGTGTTTTCACTACTCCGCTGCTGATCTGTTCGGGATTCCTGCCGAGAATATATTTGCAGGATCTGCGAAGCTGAGTTACTGTCTTACAAGGCTTGTAGTCAACATTTACGTTACCGAACATCGGTTGTACACCTCGGAGCTTTCAGAAATTCGGATATCTCATTCATAAGTTTGTTATGACTCATGCGGATACTCTCGATATTATCACGAACAGCCTGTTCCTGTCCGATATTGGAGAAGTATGCAAGCTGATTGATGTTGCTCCCGATGTAGCGAAGCTCCTTCATCATCGGACGCAAGGCTTCCTCAATGCGGTACACTTTCACAGTGCTGTTTTTCAGCACCGATACAAAGAAGTCCGTTTTGGACAATCCGCTGTCACTGCACTTTTTCTCAAAGAGTGCATATTCATCGTCGGTCAGTCTCAGGCAAATCTGATGTTCTCTTTTTCTCTCAGGCATTGTACCTCCTTTCTTCGCCGCTGTCAAAGCGGCGATAGTTCAAGGGTCTCGGGAATGTGTCCTGAGCAGGTATGCACCGTTGTGTCTATACAACGGTACTACCTGCCTGTCATCCGCACCTGTCTTGCAGAAATCTTTTTTCTGTTTGGCAGGTGCGTTTTTTGTTTCCGGCATCAGCCGGAATTGCTGTGCTGTACCATTATTGGTATATGGTCAGCTCAGCTTTTCTCCGCAGATGATACCATTCATCTTTGCGGAGAAATTCTGTACCGAATGCTTTCGGTTTGTGTACTGCTTTTTCATAAGCAGTATCACATCATGCACCACTGAGAAAATCGTAGTCGATATCCTCGGAATTTGCCTCAGTGACTGCTTCTTTGGCTGGCTTCAGTGTTACAGGAGCGATGTTGTACGGCTGTGAAATATTCACAAGGCAGGCAGCAAGAAAGCTCGGTAATTCAGCCTTTACAGCGTTTTCTACCGCTCCGACTATCTGCTCCACGAACCTGTCCTCACGCTCACGACTCTCGAAATACGGATCATCTGCAAGTCTGCTGTGCCTGTCCTGATATTCCACAAGAGCCTCGGAAATGAGTTTACTGTGAGATTTTTTCTCGCTCTGCAATATCTCCCAAGCCTTATTGTGTAAAGGCTTGTCAAGGTTGAAACGCAGACAGGTAGTCTTGATATTTTCCATAGGCATCACTCCTTGTTAAGGCTCTGCCACGCAAGGAATTCATATCCCTTAGCTGTTGCACACACATCTGTGATAAGGTTAACTCTGTCCTTGTTATAGTCAGCAAAGTTCTTGACGAGAATGCTTCCGCCGCCTACAACGTAGAGTTTCATAAGGTCGGGATCGTAGTCATACTTGCGGAGAGTATCAAAGATTATCTTGCAGTAGTCCTCCATAGTTTTTGTAACTACCGCCAGAATGTGCGGAGCAATATCTGCCGTTCCTCTGCGGATAATCTCCTCGATGATAACATCATCAAGTACCACATGATACTTGTCCATTACAGCGTTTTTCACCATAGTCACGCAAGTATTCACGCCCAACTTTTCCGTCCAGCACTTGCTCTCGTTTGCCCTCTTGTTGTTAAGGTACATAACGTTCATCGTGCCATTGCCGATGTCTGCTATGAGGTTGACACCGTTCATTTCATGCAGGCGATCAATGACTGCTGTGTATCCCTGCGGATATACCGAACAGCCAACGATATGCACTTTGTAGTGCTTGTCCCTGAAATCGAATTCCGCATACTCATGTTTCAGCAGATACTTGCGGAAGCTCTCACGCTGCTCTCTTACCCAGGCAAGAGGAAGTCCTGCGGAAATATGGACATCTGCCTCTGTGATACCTTCACGGCTCAGTTCTCTCGCTATACCGTAAAGAGTGCAGATGTAGTTGTCCATATCCTCGGACTTATCGGGAATATATGTCTTATGAACGTCACCTATTTTATAGTAGGTGTTGTCATAAACCAATATATTGCCTTCAAAGGCTGGCTTCGTGTTATAGGCGGTAACTCCTGTGGGAGTTATGGTGTTCGCCGTCTTGATGTTTCCGTAGCCGTGGTCGATACCGATAACGGCTGTTCCGTTCTTAGTCATCTTCATTCTGATGACCTCCTTGAATAGTATTTGGAATCAGTACAGCTTTTTTCTGCTGCTGTACTCGTTCTCCATAATTCAAGTATACTCAGAACGAACATAAAACCATAGGACAGGAATGGACAAGGGGAATGTCCATTCTATAATGATAATAAAAAAAGCATTAGCTCATCTGAGCTAATGCAATAAAACATGATATTATAATCCAGTTATAATACTTTTATAGTAGAATCAGGATTTATTTTTTTTAATTCCTCGAGAAAACACCTTTTACGTTCATCCGAAAAATTAGGAGAAAAACTAATTTCAAAATCTGAAAATGCGTTATCAGTAAGCGAAACTGCCACTTTAGGACAAAACGAATCGTTTTTATATATGCCGTCATTGTCAGGTTTCATCTGAACAATACACAACTTTAACCTTATTTCTGATTCGTCCTTCCAGTCAGCTGCCAAGCCAGTTTTGTTATCAATACCTTTTGTTTTTTTCACAATACCAGCAACACTTGGGACAATAGTTGTTCCAAGAATTGTTGCAGAATTTGTAACAATTCTGCCTTTGCCTTTTATTTTCGGAGATAAATCGTCATCATATAACACTTTATAAAAACCATAGTCTTCAATATAAAATGGATAAGTAATATGTTGATTCTGTTGCTCCTGTATTTTGTATTTTAAAGCTGATTCTCTATCAGATATTATTTCCCAAAAGAAATCATCCATACGCTGATTGTGCTCAGTTAAAAATACAGCTGATTTTGTAAAATCTAACTGATTGATACTAAAAAGAATGCCGTTATCCATATTTCCGTACTTTCTCCAATGATCAATACTTATATCATTTTTAGAAGAAAAACAGGCAACATAATACGCAGTATGTAGCTTCTCATAATCAATCATTTCATATTCAATTGAATCATTGACACGTTTTAAATTGCTTAACCAAAATTCTCTGTTCTTAATGATATTTATAAATGCTTCTGCATTTGTACAATGATAAAGTGTCGGATATTCTTTTGCCTCTTTTCTTGATAATTCTGATAAAGAAAGCGCATTCTTCATAGCCTCAGATTGTAAAACAATATCTCTCATTCATAACCTCCATATTTCAAAGCAGAAAATATATCTGTGATTATATCAAATATATAAATAGCAAGTGATTTTGATCAACTTATTTGTCACGCCTCTGTTTATTATATCATATAATTTATCATTTGACAATAGTTGCAGTTGTACAAAAGGTGATTATTTCTTGACAATCTAATTGACTATTTATGTGAATAGTGATATAATAGCAATATATACAAAATCAATCAAAATGAAGCGACACTTGTTTAGGGTTAACAGCTGTTTGTTTATAGGGGGAGTCTTTATGGTATACGAAGATAAAATAGTCATTGAGTCAGACAAAAGAATAGTCACAACTTCAATAGATAAAATTGAAGTATTTGAAAAAGCAACGGCTTCAACTACAGTCATTGATACTTCAAAATATCTTTATAGTCCATATCAAGATTCTGATCGAGGTGAATATGACTTAAGAAATGAGTTCTTGAATTCCAAAATTGATTCTCTGTTGGATGGTGATAAGATTATAAGTTGGCCAAATGTACAATATGCCGAACTTGAACAAGCAGTTGTTGAAGGGTATGATAAGTTTGTTATTTTTGACAATATAAAAAGTGAAAGATTTATTATGTCATTAAAAGATGAATTAGCAACTTATGATATTGATGAGATAAGAAATGCTATTTATAATCTAATATCATTATTTGATGTAAACACCATTAATGATATTGAATTATATTTATCATTAAAATTCAATTTCTTCAGAAATAAAGAATCTATTCTTAGGAATTTTTATAATTTACCATTATCTTTATGTACATTTCGTTATTATCTTAAGAAATACGGTATTCAAGATGATGGTTTACTAAGATTTCAAGAATTAATAATAGGATTAGAATACTCTTCGATTTACAAATGGCATAGCAAAGATAGGGAGAAGTTTATAAAGGAAAACAAGGAAATAGTAAAATCATTAGATAATACGAGTAAAGTACTTGAAAACTTTAAAGCTATAATTCAACAAAGGTATTCTCTTTCTGATGCTGATTCGTCAGATTTAACATGGCTATTATTAAATCAAAACTTGATGAGATTGTACCATAATAAATGGCTTGAATACTGCGTTTGTGGAGATATTGGCGACAGGAGTTTAAAAGACTACATACAGGATTGTTATAATAATGATATGATCTCTCTTGAGAACAAAGAAGCTGTATCTACGTTCATCTATTACTATTGTTACAAGCTAAATGATCCTATTAATCAACCTGACATAAAAACCGTAAATGAAATTCTTTCTTGCATTGAAGAAGTGTCAAAGGATACATCTTTAAAATCAATGGAGAATTTGCTTTTCTCGTCAAATAGTTCAAGCAACAAAAAATTATTCACCTCAATTGACGATATTGATTTAATGGACGGAACTGAATTTGAAGAACTCATTGCCAAACTCTTTAGGAAAATGGGTTATGATGCGGAAGTAACAAAAGCATCAGGAGATCAAGGCATTGATGTGATCGCTACCAAGAATGGCTTTAAATATGGCATACAGGCAAAATGCTATTCTGGACAAGTAGGTAATTCTGCAATTCAAGAAGTTGTTGCAGGTAAAACGTATTATTCTTTGAATAAAGCTATTGTTGTTACTAATAATTTCTTTACTAAATCTGCAATAAAACTTGCCGAAGCCAATGGAGTTGTTCTCTGGGACAGAAATATACTTAAAGAAAAGTTAATGTATCTTAATCAGTGATTGGGCATTTTTTTCAAACAGGAGGATTTATGAAACTTGATATAAAGACAATAAAGTTTACAAACCACAAGTCCTTTCAGAATGACTTTCACTCAATAAGTGATTTGAAGAATGTAAATGTTTTTATTGGAAGAAACAATTGTGGAAAGTCAAGCTGTATTGATATTTTCCAAGCTTTAACAGATGTAAAAAAATATACAGAAATTAATGCAAGTATTAGAATTGGCAAAGAACTATCTTACAGTGATTTAGAACGAGTATTTTCACTACCTATCTATAAACAGCATAATATTAAAAAGTACGAAGAAATACTCCAAGCATATGATAATAAATATATAGAATTTGACGTATCAAAATATAATGATAATGCTTTAGATTTTAATACTGTTATAACAAGTGAAAACGGTTTTGCTGATAACAACTGGGATAGTGTTGGAAGAGATTTGCGTGATATGTTCAGCGGATTAATATGCATAAGATTAAATGCTGAAAGAGATATCACACCTGAACAAGAAGTAAAGGGAGTTTCACTTTCAGAAAACGGCACAGGAGCAGCTAATCTTATTCATCATATATTGCATTTCGACAAATATGAAGAACGTCTTGTGCGTATCGACTTGCTAGAGGCTCTTAATAAAATAATGTATCTCGATTCTAAATTTGACGGAATCACCGTTCAGAAAGTTTCAGATGAAAAATGGGAGATATTTCTGTATGAAAACGATAACAGGTACCCTTTGTCAAAAATGGGCAGCGGATTAAAAACGATAATCTTAGTTCTCTTGAATCTATTGGTTGTACCTTATATATCTGGAAATATAAAAATAAGCCGAGAAGATGTAGATTATGAAAAGTATATTTTCGCATTTGAAGAGCTTGAAAATAACCTGCATCCTGCTTTGCAGAGAAGACTATTTGACTATATTTACGAATTCAGCAAAGAGCACAATACTATGGTATTATTGACTACTCACTCTCATGTTGCTATAAATATGTTTGCTGATAAGGAAGAAACTCAGTTGTATCATGTTGTTAAAGAGAACCGCAAATCGTCAATAGTAAATGTCGGTGATTATATCACGAAAAGTGAGATACTTAACGACCTTGATGTAAGAGCAAGCGACCTTCTGCAATCAAACGGCATAATATGGGTGGAAGGTCCGTCTGATAAGATATACATAAAGCACTGGCTTGAAATATGGGGAGATCAAGAACTCGTTGAGGGAGTAGATTATCAGTTCCTTTACTATGGTGGCAGGATACTCTCACATTTTACGGCAGAGCATGACTCAAACGACGATAATCTTATCAAAATTCTTTCTACCAACAGAAATGCAGCAATTGTAATTGATAGTGACAAACGCAATGAAAACGCTGAAATAACCGAAACAAAGACAAGAATAAAAAAAGAGTTTGAGTCCACGGAAAAGTTCTGCTGGATAACTAAAGGCAAGGAAATTGAAAACTATGTCCCGATTGATGCGATTAATAAGGCGTATGCAGATAAAAAGATTGAAGATCAGTGTGAACAGTATCAATTATTTCCTGATTACATAAAGAAAAAGCTTAACATCAACACATTTGATAAGGTTGCTTTTGCACATAAAGTTGTTAAACACATTAATGATGAAAACTCAAAAGATATTCTTGACCTTAAAGAAAGAGTCGTAGAATTATGCAAAATAATTAAACTATGGAATTTCAAATGATAATGCTCCGCTATTCAAAATTGTTTCATAATATAATAATTAAAGGCTTTGCAGAAACTGCGAAGCCTTTATATCGGTAATTATTCATCATCTGAGCATTCTGACAATCCGTGCAGGAGTTGAATGTATACACACTCTGCTCGGTCGTGTTTCTCGCCGTCGGTTGACATCATCATTTCAAGGAAAAATGCCTTAGCCTCTTCGTAGTCAGCCCACACCACACACTTGCCGTTATATATAGTAGTAACTCTTTTGCTTTGGGGCATTGCCAATTCCGGTATTTTAAGCATACTATGCGCCTCCGTTAGTTATATTTCTTACAGTTTGATATCTCTTTCCACGCTCTCAACATTTTTTCGTGTGATTGCTCGTGTGATTTTCTTGGAAAATCATGTGATTTTACTGCATTTCGGAGCGCAAATACGGAAATCCGACTGCACTCAGAATATAAGAAAGCCGCCTGAGTATCGGTCTTTTTCCGAATTCAGGCGGCTTGCGTTTTGGTTGCGGCGGCTGGATTTGAACCAACGACCTTCGGGTTATGAGGGATTACTCCCTGTATAATACGTGTGTTTTATCACACCCGTTTAGGCCGATTTTCGCCTATATATCGTCATCTTCATTTTAGACGTTCCTCAGCCTACGTGTTGTGAGGCTCTCAGAAACTCTCTTAATGGGTCAGAATTGGGGTCAATTTAGATTTGTGATTGATAGGTAATTGATAAAAATATCAGCAATTATCACTTACTCTCATCGCCCTCATAGCATTGAGTATAGCTATCACTGATACTCCAACGTCGGCAAATACAGCAAGCCACATATTTGCAATGCCGAATGCACCAAGCAGGAGTACAATAAATTTCACTCCGAGTGCAAATACGATGTTCTGATAAACTATCCTCAGTGTACGCTTTGAAATATCCATTGCAAGTGCTATCTTTGCAGGGTCGTCGTCCATGAGAACTATGTCTGCAGCTTCAATTGCCGCATCCGAACCCATCGAGCCCATTGCGATACCAACATCTGCTCTTGAAATTACAGGTGCATCGTTTATGCCGTCACCTACGAATGCAAGACTTCCCTTTCCCGATCTTTCACCAAGCAGTTTTTCAACCTTTTCCACTTTGTCAGCAGGGAGAAGTTCACTGTAAGCCTTATCAAGTCCAAGCTCTTTCATTGCAGCCTCCGCAGCCGATGAAGAATCCCCCGTAAGCATGACAGTCTGCTTTACACCTCTTTCTTTCAGACGCTTTATTGCACTTCTGGCTGTATCTTTCACTCTGTCGGCTATGACGATATGACCTGCATATTTTCCGTTGTCGGATATATGCACCTTTGTGCCTGCCTTATCGCACGGCACTGTTTCAACACCAATATCATCCATAAGCTTTGAATTGCCTGCACATATTTCATGTCCGTCAATGACAGCTTTTATACCATGACCCGATATTTCTTCGTTTGAACTTATTCTGTTTCTGTCGGTCTCCTTTCCGTATTTCATGGAAATCGACCTTGCAATCGGGTGGTCGGAATAGCTTTCCGCATATGCAGCAAGTTCAAGCAGCTTGTTTTCATCAATGCCATTGGGATGAATCTCATTTACCTCAAAAACACCTTTTGTCAGTGTTCCTGTCTTGTCGAATACAACAATTTCCGCATTTGCAAGCACTTCAAGATAGTTTCCGCCTTTGATGAGTATTCCCTTTTTGCTTGCACCGCCGATACCACCAAAAAAGCTGAGAGGAACAGATATAACAAGCGCACACGGACAAGAGATAACAAGGAATATCAATGCTCTGTGAATCCACATTGCCCATCCTCCGCCTGTTACTATCGGAGGGATGACCGCAAGCAGAAGTGCCGATATTACAACAGCAGGAGTGTAATATCTTGCAAATTTAGTAATGAAATTTTCTGCCTTTGCTTTTTTGGATGCGGAATTCTCCACAAGATCAAGAATCTTTGATACGGTTGAATCCTCATATTCCTTAGTAACTTCAACTTTCAGCGTACCGCTCTGATTTATGCATCCGCTTATTACGCTGTCACCTGTTCTTACGGTTCTTGGTACGCTTTCACCGGTGAGTGCAGACGTATCAACTGAGGAACTACCGTTCCTGACAATGCCGTCAAGAGGTATACGCTCCCCTGCTTTTACAATGATAATCTGTCCCTGTTCAATTTCTTCGGGATCAACTTCAACCAACTGACCGTCTGATTCGATGTTTGCATGATCGGGGCGTATATCCATGAGTGAAGCAATATTCTTCCTTGACTTTCCCACAGCAACGCTCTGAAAAAGCTCACCTGTCTGATAAAACAGCATTACCGCCGCAGCTTCGGGATATTCACCAACTGCAAGCGCACCGACTGTAGCAACCGCCATAAGGAAATTTTCGTCAAACACCTGTCCGTTACTTATGTTCCTTATCGCCTTCCAAAGTACGTCCCAGCCGATAATACCATAAGGAACAAGAAATGCTGCAAGCCTTACGAGACTTTTTTCTTCAAGCGGCAGAAATGAAGCTATGATAAGCAGTACGCCTGCCGCAATTATCCTTATAAGTATAGTTTTCTGTTTCTTACTCATGGTATACACCCCTCATTGTTATTTCAATACGATTTCACAGTCAGGTTCAACCTTTTTGCACAGCTTGACTACCTTATCCATAAGAGCGTCAAAGTCTGTTCCGTCGGATGCTTTGATCGTCATTTTCTGTGTCATAAAACTGACAACAGCATCTTCCACTTCAGGAAGATCCTTGATCGCATTTTCCATTTTTGCTGCACAGTTAGCACAGTCCAGATCGATGAGTTTGAATACTTTTTTCATAATTATACCTCCGTGAAATAATTTTGACAGGACCATATGTTCATTCGCACACTTGAACACACATTCATATGAATGTCTATTCATATATTAGCACACATTTCACGGTTTGTCAAGGGATTTCTTTATCTTTTGTAAAATTTCATATTATCAATAATCGCGACAATTACAATATTGTTAGTACATACAAATATTATTGTATAAATTGTTTCCGCAAAAAACTCGTCTGTATTCAACTTGCAGACGAGTTTTTCATTAATATATTTTATATGTTATTTCGGAGAAAATCGTTTATTCGTAACCGCCAACTATTCACGGCATATATAATTGAGAGGACTGCAATCATTGCAGTCCTCTTTGTTTTTACACTATGTGGCTGGGGGTGGTTGGCGGTTACCTTTTACCATTAGCAGAAACGCACTTTCCCTGATACAAAGTATCAAAGAATTCAAAACCTGAATTTGAATCTTCTGTGATGACCAGTTCAGGAACAAAAGGCTTTCCGTAATCAAAATGATATAGCTTATACATTTCATTATAGATGCGATGATATATCTTATATTTCTGATTATCAGAAACATTTCTGAGTCCATATATCTCATCCACACTGTACGGAAGCTGACTCAGATCATCTCTTGTTACGATCACGAAATAATTATCCGAGCCTCTGACCATTTCTGCAAAACGCTTTGACTTTACAAAAGCCGCAGTTTCATCTATAAAGACAATATTCTTATGCATTGCAGATAGTCTCAGTTCCCAGTCAACAAAAGTCAGTACAGTACATTTTGCTTCACATTTAAGAGTAATACCTGATGATGCACCATTCGCTTCATGCTCGCCTATCAGTCGTATCAATTCTGTTTTTCCTGTAGCACTGTTCCCCTGCAATATAGTGATATTACGTTTAACTGTCAGGAAATAGTGGACCTTGTTATTATATATCTCAATATCAAACTTTCCAACCATAGCTTATTACCTTATAACAAATGATTATCCAGAACCGCTTCGTTCAGTTCTTTCATCGTGTGGACAGTCTGATGAAGATTAACGATCTCAATATCAAAATTATCACTGCCAAAATTCATCAGATAACCAAGTCTTATGGTCAGATCCTTTTTCTGAGCGATTTTAAGTATCCATGACGCACAGTTATCACCGCAAGCTGAGGCATTGAAAATATGCTCCGAATCAAAATTCATCAACACAAGCGTTTTCACACCACCTGATAATCTTTCAGTCGGTATTGCACCGAGAAAAGGGCTGTCGATAAGTCGTGGACCTATAACTTCCGAGCCGTCAATATCCTTTATCATTTCTTTTGAAAGAGGATCTGTGATCCACTCTTCTTCGTAGCTGTTATTAAAGAATACATCCGGATTAAAGATATATTCAGGTGTATCAGGTTCTCCATAATATATGTGAAGCATGGATTCTCCTCCTTTCATCATACGATAATTGTAACTGAATCAGCAGTTTTCACTCATCTTAACCATGCAGGATTTTCCGCAGAATGCAATACCATATTTGATTATCTTCTTGTAGCTTTCCTGTTTCAGTTCAGCTTCATATCTGTTTTCTTCTATCTGAGCAAGTGCTTCATCGCAGAGGCTTTCAAGTTTGCTGAAATTCTTTGTATCTTTTACCTCTATTATAATTGCAAGCTCACGCTTACGCTTTTCCATGAGCAACAAATCAGGTCTGCCGTCACCGCTCTCACGGTTTGATTTAAGGGTGTAGCCTTTAAATCCCGATAACAAGCCTGTCAGGAAACCGTGATAATATTGTTCTTTCTCGTCATGATAGCTAATAGTTTCATCGAGCCAGTCACATATTATATCTTCTATTCTTGTAACATTTCCGTTCAGCAAAGCTTCAAAAAGTTCAGTTCTCGGATCAGCTTCAAGTTTTTCATCAAACCATTGCAGGATCGAACGCTGATAAATCGTTCTTATTTCAACATTCGGTATCACAAGGTCAGCATGAAGGATATCATTGATATTTCTCAGGTTCACACTTTTAAGATAGCCTGTAAACAATAGAAAACTCCATATTTGCTTTTTATCTTCATCAATGTCTGCATAAACAGAGTCCTCATAGATAGGCACGCAGATACTCTCTCCGCTCATAAGCTCCTCTACCTTTTCACGAACAGAATCATCTGCTTCGGTTATGAGTTTACGGATAACAGAATTTGAACTTGTATTGCTCCAGAACGGCTTCGGCGGATGCACTTTATTTTCCATTGCATAGCTTATATAATTCAAAACGCTCCATGGATTGTATATCTCATTCTCGCCGAACATATACCCATCATACCATCTTTTTATCTCATCATACTCATCTGAGATCCCGTAATATGCTGTAAGTTCCTTTACTTCATCTTCAGTAAAGCCGTAGTATTGAGAAAAAGCATTATCAATAACAGGATATATACGTAAATTATTCAATCCTGTGAATATACTTTCCTTTGAAATACGCAGACATCCTGTAAGTACTGCAAATTCAAGGGATGAATTGGTTTTAAGAGCGCTTTCAAAAACTGAACGGATCAGATTCACCATAGGTTCATAGAATCCGTTGAAATACGCATTCTCCAGCGGTACATCATACTCGTCTATCAGTATTATCACATTTTTTTCATAAGCCGATGCAAGGCAATCCGACAATAACTTCAAACCCGAAAAATAGACTTTATCTTCGGCTCTGCCATTACATATATCTTCAAAAACAATCTTATCAGAAGGACTTATATCTTCAGATTTGAATATGTCTCTGTGTCTCCAGAATTCATCTTCAACTATTTTTTTGAAAACAGATAATGCCATTTCATAGTTTGCCTGTTTCATTCCCTTTAACGATATACTGATAACAGGATACTGCCCCATATGCGAAAGATACTTCTCTCCTGCTTTCGAGACAGCAAGATCATTGAAAAGATATGAGTTGTCCTGCTCCGATTTCTCAAAGAAATATCTGAGCATACTCATATTTAGAGTCTTACCGAATCTTCTTGGACGGGTGAAAAGTGTCACCTTTGCTCCGCTGTTAAGCAAATCTTGAATCATTAAGGACTTATCAACAAAATAACATTCTCTATCAATTATCTCTTTAAAATCTTCAATTCCTATTGGAACTTTTTTGCGTTCAGCCATTTTATCGCCTCACTTTCAGCGTTTCTTATGATTAGTATACCATATGATTGCTTATAAATCAAGTATCAGTTAGATAAAGCGGCACTATATAAGGTTAATTTTTTAATCATTAGTCTGTATTTTTTTACCACTTATGCCAGTAATGACATAAGTGGTATTTCAATGATTTTCAAGTCATTTCTTCTCTGCCAGTTCTTTTCTCATCTGAATCAGTTTGAAAATATCAAGCTGTCCGTCTTCACACAAATCGCCTGATTTCCAGTCCTTCAGCACTGTATCAGGCACATTCAGCATCCATTTCTGCATCAGCACAAGGTCTGCCGGAGCAAATCTGCTGTCAGCATTGACATCTCCACGAACCGCAGAAATCTCGCCTATGAAAGCTATGACCGCAAAGCTGCCCGACAAGGGCAAAATGATCTTCAACGTGATAAATTAATGAAAAATAATGAAGCATGGATAAAATAAAAACGGCATTGGACTGTTACTCAGTTTCTTCTATCATCAAGCCGCAGCATACAAAAAAGGCAGTCATTAAGGCTGCCTTTCAACATATCAATATCATAACTACAATAAACAGGTCCATGCCTTTATTTCAGCACAACTCTTTCCTGTTTCATTCCGCCATACTTCCTGATCTCTTCAGCCCAAATTTTTCTCAGGCCATCCGTTATCCTCATTTCATTTCCTGCTTCGATCATTGAACGTTCTCTTTCCTCGATTGATCTGGTTCTTTCTTCAGCGATCTTTTTGCTCTTGCATTTCTTAACAAACTCCTCAAAAGTATCGGTAAGAAGTTTTGCTTTCATATTCTTTTCATGATCCAGAAAGAATATCTTCCCTTACTCATCAGCACTGATACCAATAGCAACATAATTGCCAAAAAAGTCTCTTGCGATCGGAAGTAATCCTCTTTTCAAGTAAACGTCAAATTCCAGGATCTTGTCAAAGCTGTACTCGACATCGCCTATACCGTAAAATGCACGAACATCAGAGTCCTCACGATTGATCTTAAAACTTGTATCAGGAGTTTCACCTCCGTTGTAACGTATCAGAAATTTTCTGTATGGCTCAGGAAGTGCCATACGGAACTTCTCCTCAAATGCCGCCACTTCTTTTTCCATATCAGTATCAGAAGTAAGATATTTTGAAATCAACATTTTCTTTTCCTTTCTGTTCAGCAGTAACACTGAATAAAGCAATTTGTTTTCAAAAGAGTCATTAGGGCACATAGAGTTAGCTGAAACTCAGTCAGTTCCATCAGTCCCTAATAGTTCTTATAGTTACTATATCATTTTTTGCGGCTATCGTCAATACTTTTTGTGATATTTTGCTTTTTGTTCACCGTATCAGAACACATCACGAATTAGTTTTTGCATCATATGCACTCTGGAGCTTGGCATTTTTCTCCTTTTCAGTGATAAGCATATAAACTACCGACATATATCCGAGAGTGAACCAGTCGTTTCCTGAGATCACTGCGTTTGTAGCTGTAGGGCTGATTAGTCCATGTACATATGTAACTACCATTGCGATCGCTGTAAGAGCGAAGATCACCTTGTATGCGTTGAATAATACCTTTGTTGACTTTTTCATAATAAATACTTCCTTTCGGTAAATAAGATTCGTTTTCTTTCGGGGTTCTCCCCGTTTCCATGATCTTATTATACACCATAGGCAAGCATTTGTCCTTCGTTTAATGTTGCGGAATGTTACAGTTTTGAAATGTTGATAATATTTCACGTATTGATTTTTCACCGTTTTTGTTGTATACTGATAATATTAGGAAATTTCCGCATGACAACTAAGGAGATCGTGTTGAAAATAAAAATCAGAACATAATCATTTACTAAAATTATGAGGAGGAATCTAATCATGGAATTCAAAGAAGTTATCAGAAATCGTTACTCATGCAAGAAGTACAGCGATAAGCAGGTCGAATCGGAAAAGCTGACTGCTATTCTTGAAGCAGGCCGCCTTGCACCTACCGCAAAGAATCTGCAGGAACAGCATATATACGTTATTCAGTCCGCAGAAAAACTCGCTGTGATCGATCAGATCACACCTTGCCGCTACGGTGCGCCGACTGTGCTTGTAGTAGCATTCGATAAGAACAACGTTTTCACATATCCCGGAGACAAGCGTGATTCGGGTGTGGAGGACGCTTCAATTGTCGCATCTCACCTTACTCTCGCTGCCGCAGATGAAGGAGTTGACAGCTGCTGGCTGAACTACTTCGATCCCGACAAAGCAGCAGAATTACTGAGACTTCCCGAAAATGAAGAAGTGCTTATGCTTCTTGATCTTGGTTACGCTGCAGAGGGCACCGGTCCGCTTCCGAATCACAACAGCAGAAAGCCTCTGTCCGAAACCGTGACATACCTTTGATATCAGCAATGCAGGAATTATTGATACGTCACGCTGAATTCAGCGATCTTGACACGGTAACTGCTCTGGAAGGCCTTTGCTTTCCTCAGGCGGAAGCCGCAAGCCGTGACAGCTTTTCACTCAGGCTGAAACGTTTTCCCGAATGTTTCTGGCTCGCTGTTTCAAACGGAAATGTCGTTTCAATGATAAACGGCATGACCACAAACAGCTGCGACCTGACCGACGATATGTATTCCGGTGATTCTCATTACTCCCCGGACGGTGACAGGCTGATGATCTTCGGAGTTGCCACACATCCGCTTTTTCAAAAGCAGGGAGCCGCATCACAGCTTATGGATCATGTCATTGAACAAATGAAAATGCAGAGGCGTAAAGGTATTGTCCTGACCTGCAAAGAATCGCTTCTCCCCTTCTACAGCCGATTCGGATTTGTCAGCGAAGGAGTTTCAGCTTCAACTCACGGCAGCACAACATGGTATCAGATGCGTCTGACATTTCAGGATGTGTAAATTCAACAGATCATAATTACAATAAAAGCGGCAGCCATTCGGCTGCCGTTACTTTTACTCTCAGAACCTATACTCCGGGAATAATTCATATCAGTTTCATTTAAGGCAACACCGCACAAAACCCGCCTGACGGCTTTGCACTGAATCTGCGGACATATTTTCCGTGCTATAATCAAAACACAGAAAAACGATACGGAGGTATGCAATATGTTTCTGAGGATAACGTTTCAAAAACAGATGCTTCGGTAATGAGAAGGCAACTGTACTTCCCCACAAAAAAAGCCATATCACCGCTTTTTAGTAGTGATATGGCTTTTCTCGGTTATGCAGTTTTCGGAGTCTTAACTCTGAACCTGCTGAACAGGTAATTGTACAGCTTTATGATATTGCCGATCAGTATTGCCGCAATGATACTGCCTTCACGGACAACTTCAAGCTTTCCGATGAAAACAAGGCATATCACAGCAGCGGCGATAATATACAGCACATCGCAGAATATCTTGATGTTTTCGTATTTTATGCCCGTAACTTCACTTATCGCACGGTTCATTGCTTCACCCGGAAGCATTGCCACACCGCCTTTGAACTGTATCCATATACCAAATCCGAGGACAAAACAGCTAAGTATCATAAACGCAAACTGCATTATGTAGGAATCCGCCTGCAGTCCGCTTATGAGTTTGCATGAAAAATCGGTAAGATAGCCGTAGACAAATGCAAGTACGGTCTGAATGATGATCTCAACAGGCTTGCATTTTCTGCGTAGAATTGCTATCTGTACCGCTATCTGCACAACGCTCCACATATTCAGCCACCAGCCGAATGTCAGGGTATGATTTACTAAAGATACCGAATACGGAACAGAGGCCACAGGTGATGTTCCCAGGCCTGCTTTTGCCGATAATGCTACACCCATAGAGGCGATAAACAGACCGGCAAGAAACAGTGTGTAGCTTTTTATCGTTTGTTTCAATAGATGCGCCTTCTTTCAATAATACAGATCTATTATAGCACATAAGCAAAGCGTTGTGATATAATTGCCCGATTCGCAGGGAGCAAATAGGATATTTGCGTATCTGCGAGGGCATTTTAATAAAAATATGATATCATCTTTGATGATATTATATCACATCAATGCGAAAAAGTAAAGCAAACAACAGCAAGTCTGAAAGCGATGATTCTCCTGCTGACAGTTGACATATGCCATAAAATATTATATAATGTAATATGTCAGCAAAATATTACAAGCAGGATAATATGAAATTCAAAAAAATTATTTCAGCTTTGCTTTCACTTACAATGTCAGCAGTACTCACAACAGATGTTCTCAACACCTCATTTATTGATTCCAAAGCTGAAACCGAAAAAACAGAACTCACTGCCGGAGATGTGAACGGCAACGGGATAGTTGACGCAGTTGATGCTTCGGCTGTTCTCACTTACTACGCTTTGACATCTACCGGCAAAGACGGCGGTTTTACAGAAGCTCAGCTGAAAGCCGCAGACATGAACCAAAACGGCATAGTTGATGCCAATGACGCTTCCGCTATCCTGGTATTATATGCAAAGAATTCTGTCGGTAACGGCGGTTCGTCGGGAACAGTAAAACTCGGCCGTTTCAAGGCAAATGTGTGGGATATCTACATAAATGAGAAAGAGACCGTAACGTTCACTATCGATGTTACATCAGATGAAAAGCTTGCGGAAAAAGCCCTTGCGCTATACGATGACAGCGATACCTTAGTGACATATATGAACGATGACGGCAAAAACGGCGACGTAAAGGCTGATGACGGAGTTTATTCTGCTGAACTCACACTCTCCTCGGCTGAAACCAAATACACCGATTATTACGCTGCTGTCGGCGATAACAAGAGCAACACAAGACGTGTAAGCTTTTACAGGCTGCTTACAGAAGATGACTTTAAGGGATTCGCTGAGCTGAATGAGGCAATGAAGGATCTTTCCTTCGAGGAAGTTTGTGAATATGTCAGCAATTCGGATAAGATAAAAACCTATGAGATATATGAGAAAGAACAGTCAGTTTGCTTCCAGACTATCTACGGTTTCCATTCATGCTGGCAGCCGCCGATCGATGAAAATGCCGAATATCCGACTTGCGGAACAGGACAATATGCCATCCCTGATTCGACTATACAAGGTATGATAGGTCAAGACTTCATGTACAGAGATGTTCCATTTCAAACTTCATTTACTGATATGGCATCAAGGCTTATAGATGAATACGAATTTACTCCTGCTAACCATAAACATCATAACGTTGCAGTATTAAAGCAGACAAAAGACCCAAGATTTGGCGATTATTGTGAAAATCTCGGAGATTGTATCGTACAGGCTACAAATCAAAACTCACCTATGTTTTCAAGCAAAGAAGAAATAAGAGAGAAGCAGTTGAAGATCATCGATCCTGCTGAATGCAATACTCTTGAAGAATTGAAGCATCTTGACGGATATGGAACAGTTATAATGGATGCACATGGAGCTTTTTATAATAAAATGCCATATATTACCACAGGCATAAAAATACCAGATTCTGCTGTTTTAGCTTATATGAACGAAGTGCTTATCTATTTAGCAAATAATAAATATGAAATGAGCGAATTTTCAAAGGATATTTTTTCCGGAAATATATCTTCAAATATAATCTTTAGTGAATATATGGTCGGTCCGGGATTCTTTGATAAATATTACGAAGACAACAGTCTGGAAGATTCACTGTGGCTGCTTGGCGATTGCCATAGTATGCAGTCAGATGATCTTGCAAATGTTATCCGTTCCAAAGGCGCAACAGCTGTTATAGGCTTTTCCAACTCAGTTTCATTCCTGTACCGTGATGAGATGTTTTTTGAGATCTTAATTAACAGTATGCTGTTTTCAGCGGACAGCTTAAAAGGCGGAATTGCAGAAGCAGAAGAACTTTTCGGAAAATATGATCCGGTCAATGATACGGAAGACAGCGAATGCTATCTCAGAATGATCGGTGACGATTATCATTATGTAACCGATGTTAAGGCAAGAACCACCGAAGGCGAAAATGTTCCCGATGATGACGAACCCGACGATACTCCCGGCGGCGATACTCCTGTAACTCCGCCGACAGAAAGATTCCCTGATGAGATCATATCCACACCGGGACCTATCGGCATCTCATTCTCACCTCTTGATGCAGGAACAAGTTCCGATGACACAACTCTGAAAATATTAGAAAAGCTTTACAACGGACTTGACGACGGAAACAAGGCAACATATACCTCATACTCAGGCTGTACAATGTTCCCTTTTACTCCTAAGTACACGAAAGACGGCGAAGAATACGGCAACTACTCATCTTTAGGTGAAATACTGAACAGCGCTAAATCTATCGATGATTCTTATTCATTATATATAAGCGGCTTGAAACCAAAAACAGACATCCGTCATTTATATTGTAAGAGAGATGATTTTGATACGGTAACAGGAAAGCTGATATATCCCTATGGTACTACACCTGCAAAGAAAATATATGAACACGCAACAACCGAAAACGAAACGTTCAATATGTACTGTGCGATGAACGGAGGATCGTATGATCTTTTTCAGGGAAAGAATCAAACTAAAATTACAATTGTAAAAGATGATTACTATTTTTACAAATGGTCCACTAAAGGTCCTGTAGAAACCTACTCTACAAGAATGTGGTATGAGAATTACGGCTATAACCATAAAAAGAACTATTTTACTTCCATACACTACATTATTGATCTGCGCCCGACAATAGATCAGCGTCTCAATGAATTGTGCTTTGAATCATGCGGAAAATATATTCAGTATTCAGAAGAAAATCTCGATAAGCTTATCACTCTGATAAACGAAAGACGAGCTTATATCGATGAATACTTTGAAGAAGATTACCACCCAGATATCGAAGATTTTGCAGGCTGATCAGGCGCACACAAAATCCGTTCCGTACAAGTCCATTTCATCATTATGGCGTGCGCCACAATAACATAATACCCTTTTGGAACTGAATCACAGACAAAGACCTGAGATCTGCTCACACAAGCACTTCTCAGATCTTTTCATTTCAGACGGTTAGTTTTCCGCTCCGCAAGTTCGGACAGCTTTGATGAACATTTCCGTTCGCCTGAGAGGACTTTCAAGCAGAGATAGGCTCGGCAATGCCCTGTTCCGCTTCATACTCCCTGACACGGCGATAACACCTCATTCATTGATCAATTCATTCATTTTTAATATAAACTTATTGAAAACATTCTGAGCTGATGCCATTTCTCTGGACGTAAAAGCACAAAGCTTTACATCTATCTCATAGTCAGGATAGTCGGCAATGAACTTGTTATACGCTATGCAACACTGCTTAGTCTCTTCACCAGCCGGATCAGGCAGATCACCGCCAAAGATACCTGAGCTTATGAGCGGAAATGATATGCTGTGAAGACCATTTTCCTTTAATACGCACAGAGAATTATAATACGCATCGAATAACTCCTTAAAAGCTGTAGGAGTATATGAGAAATCAGGACCTACAGCGTGAATTATATTCTTAGCATTGGTCATATTGAATGCAGGAGTTATGACAGCGTCTCCGTCATTTAAGGGAATCTTGTACACAGAACAAGCCTCCGTCAGTTCCCTGAGACCTGCTTTCCGGAATATAATGCCACAGATTCCTCCGCCAGCCCATAAACCGCTGTTTGCAGCATTTACTACTGCATCTACCGTCTGATCTGCACATTAGGAATTTATTAACTCTATTTTACCCATAATAATTGACCTTTCTTACAGCATTTCAACGCCGTGGAACAGGAAGTGCATCTTGTCTATTCGCTTGTCTGTATGCCAGTGTCCAAGATACCATGCTTCGTATTCGAGCTTATCTTCGATAGTATCCAGCCACTCTTCTGTGCTGTTATCCACTCTGGATTGATCTATTCCAGAAAGAAAGCACTCAGTACGGAACCGCTTTATATATATTCTTCCAAGAAAGGTATTGACACATTGCAGAAATTATGATAATCTATTATTACTGAATTGCCGTGTAACAGGAGGTCCATTATGAAAAATAGACTTTTGACTCGCTTTATATCATTAATAACAAGTCTTGCACTGGTCTTATCGCTTTATTATTGCTTTCCCGACAGCATCATAAAAGCAAATTCAACAGATCTCACCGAAGCCGAAAGTGTCGCTGATACGTCTGATACGATATCAGATAATCCCTTTGACAAAAAGGACGACATGGAAGTCCCCTACGACAGAACTCGCTGGGTACAGCCGAATGATTGGAATACTCCGAAGATAGATCCCAGGGATTATGATGGCGGCATTATGCTCTATTTCGATAAGATAGGACTTGATCCCGAATATGCAAAGGGCAAGGTCCAGCGAGTTTATTTCAGTATTACAGGCGCAACGGAACCGGTCAGCTACATCAAGTTCCACGTTTTTTATGACACTCGTCTGACTGTCAAAGAAAACTCAGCAGGTAAGTTCATAACACCAGGCAAAGGATTAAACGGCTTCACTACAGGCTCGGCAAAGATCGAAGACGGACAGCTGGCATTCTATGCATATGCCGAGGATACTCTGCTGAATCACAGCTGTTTATTCACCATTGATTTTATAGTTCCCGAAAATGCTGAGCAGGGTGAAGTCTATCCCATAGGCTTGGCGTATACAGACGACGGCATAGTAGCTGATACCTTTATAAACAGTCATAAGGACGAGGCAGGAAAACTTCAGATGACCTATGTATTCACTAAGGGTATATACAACGGCTACATCAGGATACTCGGCGAGAAAAAAACTACGACAACAACGACAGCCACTACAACTACTGTCACAACAAAGGCTAACCCTGATGAAACTACTGAGTATAAGCTTGGCGACGTAAATAATGACAGGCTGATAAATGCGGTTGACGCTTCTAAGGTCCTGACATATTACGTCATGACCTCCACCAATAAGAACGGCGACCTCGATGCGAATCAGAAGCTTGCCGCAGACGTTGACCGCAACGGCATTATCAATGCTGTGGACGCTTCAAATATTCTGTCCTATTATGCCTATATCTCAACTGAAAAGGCAGGAATAATATCAATGGAAGAATTTATGGAAAAACAGGCTCATAATTCTCCATAAATATAAAAATGCCATAGAGTTTTTAACTCTATGGCATTTGTTTTTTTCGTCAAGGATAATTACTTGTTAAGGAGTTTATTCTGGATACTCTGAAATACCTGACCGCCAATTGTATAAAATCCTAATTCAACTTTTCCTGATGAGACCGTTCCGTCTGTGTGGCTGAACTTATATGTTCCGTCTTTATTGATAACTACTGTACCGCCGTCTGAAGGGCTTACATATACTGGCATAGAAAGCTGCCTGATTACGTAAACGCTTCATACATCAGCCTCAAACTCGACAGTCGTGTTTATACGGTCAAGTGCCATTTGTGCTTCAGCCAGACGCTTTGAAGCTTCTTCAAAGTCGCTCTGTACCTTCTTGACATCATAATTGCAGTAGTTGTATTCTATAAAGTTCGATGTGCGTGAAAATCCGCTGTTTATACGTTCCTTTGGTAAGAGAGAACGCATTTTATCCAGCTTTTTCTTCAAAGCTGTCTGCTGCGGAATATAAACCAACATTTCATCTATTGTCATGCCAAAACCCGGTACCTTAGTTGTAAGATTAAACCGGCTTATAGAGTGCTTGAGCCTTATGATCTTCATTTCTATTGTGTTGATTATTCTAAACCACCCCATCTACACCAACGCTCATAATTCCCTATCTATAGCCATTTCTTACTGTTAATTGGTACATAGTTTTCCATCACGAACCATCTCATATCACCCACGACAGCGGAAATGTGCGGAAATGAAATAAAGGAAGATTGCATTAATTCCTACCGGAAGATTACCGAATCATTATGTGACTGCACAGACATTGATAAGCAAATAGATATTGCCATCGAACGATACAATGAACTTACGATTATCATGCAGGCGTTTATTCGTGAAAACGCCGAACACGAACAAGACCCAAAACTATATGCCAAAAAGTTTGCGGAATACGAAGAAAAAACGCAAAAAGTCACTGATGAACTCAATCGGCTGCGTGAGAAAAAGGCTGAACAGATCTCACGCAAGGAACTGCTGGACGGAATGATTAGAGAAATCGATGAAAGCGACCTGACGATCACGGATTTTGACGAAAAACTGTGGCGGTTGATGGTAGAGAATGTAAAAGTTTATGAGAACGGCAAAATGGTATTTAAGCTCCGTAATGGGATGGAGATTGAAGTATAGAGAATAATAATTGGTTTACGGCATTCTGCTTTTCAGTGGGGTGCCGTGTTTTTTTGTATATGTTCGATTTGGGCGGAAATAGACGAATCATGTATTGACAGATACGGATACGTATGCTATACTTATTACATCGTATAAAGTAGAAGGGGCGATTTCATGCTTCCAAAGATTAATAATAAGTCACTGCTCGATTGCACAGCTGACGATTTTAAAGTGCTAATAGGGAATCCAGATTATCGAGAATATCAATACTTAGATTACAAAAAAGATTTTTCGTTTATTCATATCCCTAAAGACAAGGTAGCATCTAAAATAATTGAATTTCGTAACGATATATGTTCATTTGCAAATGCAGAAGATGGCTATATTATTTATGGAATAAGCGATGAGCAAGGAATGGCTTCTGAAATAGTAGGTGTGGAAATAGACAATCCAGATAAATTTGAATTAAATCTAAGAAATAAGCTGATACCGATTATGCCTAAAGTACCATCAATACAGTTTAGTTTCGTACAATTGGTAAATGGGCGTTATATTGTAGTGATTTACATAGAGCAAGATTTCTATTCTCCATATATTCATATTGAAGACCAGAAAAATTATAAAATATACAAACGTGAAGGGAATCAAAAAACTATAGTTACATACGCCGAGTTAAAAGATATGTTTATAAGATCTAAAGTTCTTGATGACGAAATATTATTATTCAGAAAAAAGATAGCTGACTATTACAAATCGTTTTATGACAACGCTCATGAACGCTTTATGGTTTTTCATATTATTCCAGAAGCATTTCAAAATACCCGGAAGCAATTGTTCCTTAACGAAAGACAAGCCCACCAGAATTATGGTGCTGTTTTTTCTGGAGCAAAGATAGATTCACCATCATTACCCTGCGTGGATGGATTACGATTTGTAAATACATCTGGTGACGAGCATGGACTTCTCTATAATAATGGCATAGCAGAATTTATTCTGCCTTTGGGCACATATGTCAAAACAGTGAAAAATGGCGAATTCTTTTATAGCGATGATGTCTGGCGTTTCATTGATGTTATTTCACAAGGATATCGCTCAGTAATGCTCCCCTTATTTGGAAAGCAACGATATTTTGCGTGTATAAGCATAATTGGTTGTCGGAATGCAATTGTTGAAGGAAATGCATATGGGCATAATACAACAAGAATTGATAGAAATGAAATCATCTGCCCACCAGTTGTATACACAGATATTGAAAATACTGACTATTTCTACAATGATTTAAAAAAGCTACATCTTGAATTTTTATTGGCTCTTGGAATAAAATGGAGCGAAAAAGTATCTGAACTAATAGATGCAATTAACAAATTCAATAGTGATAACAACCTAAATCATAAAGAATAAGCAACTAAATAACAGCATTCAACTAGCCTGTGAAGACATTTTTACTCCGCAGGCTCGTTTTTTATTGCCCGAACGATGGCCATTTCAAAAATGCACCCTCGCCTAAAGAAAATGCCAATAAAAAACGATAGTAAAGGTAATCGTTTTTTATTGGCAGAGATATGCAAGTGAAAACGTTATTTCGTGGCAAATAGAATTACTCCTTTCAGAAAAAATGAATACATCTTTTCTCATTGTAATGTAAGACCTTATTTGCTATCCCCTATTATATACTATATAAGTATACTTGTCAAACAAAAAAAATTATAAAACAGGTGAGACAAATAGCTTTCTTCGTTGTCTAAGTATAGATTCCTTTGACGTTATCAGTCGTATCAGCTCTGTTTTTCCTGTAGCACTGTTTCCCTGCAATATAAATCAAGTATCAGTTAGATAAAGTGGCACTATATAAGGTTAAATTTTTAATCATTAGGTTATATTTTTTTACCACTTATGCCAGTAATGACATAAGTGGTATTTCAATGATTTTCAACTCATTTCTTCTCTACTTCATTTTCTGTATCATTCA